>JBCDAK010000010.1:0-44483 GCA_039185545.1 Actinomycetota bacterium | reverse complement strand
GGGCGGAAGCGGACAGTGTCCGGATCTGGCCCGGGCGGAAGCGGACAGTGTCCGGATCTGGCCCGGGCGGAAGCGGACAGTGTCCGGATCTGGCCCGGGCGGAAGCGGACAGTTCACTCGGACGTCACCGGGCGTGCCGGCGGCCCTGACGTACGATCCGGGCGATGTCGGAGGCGGCGCCGGGCGCGCCACGGAGCGGTCGACGTTGGCGAGACATCGGGCTCGCGGCCGCGATGCTCGCGCCCTCCGCCCTGCTCCTGGGGGCGTTCGTCGTGTACCCGCTCGTCCGGGCGGTCGATCTCGGCCGCCAACGTTGCAACGCCCGCGGTGACCGCTGCATCGACACGGGCTGGGATCAGTACGCCGATGTGTTCCGCTCGAGTGAGTTCCAGGAGGCTCTCCGCGTCACCGCGCAGTTCGCGCTCATCTCCGTGCCGCTCGGCCTGGTCCTCGGTGTCGGACTCGCCGTCCTCGCCGACAAGTACCTCCGCGGGATGGCGATCTTCCGCACCGTGTTCGCGTCCACGATCGCCACCTCGGTGGCCGTCGCGAGCCTGATGTGGCTGTTCCTCCTCCAACCATCGGTCGGCACACTGGCCAACGCCGGTTGGTTCGAGGCGCTCTTCCCGTCGGTGAAGAACCCCGGGTGGCTCAACGACTCGGGCACCGCCCTGATCGCGGTGGCGCTGTCCAGCGTGTGGGCCGGTCTCGGCTTCACGTTCGTCCTCGTGTCGGCGTCACTCCAGTCGATCCCCGACGAACTGCACGAGGCCGCCGCCGTCGACGGTGCATCCGGAACGATGCGCTTCTGGAGGATCACGGTGCCGATGCTCGGTCCGACGCTCCTCTTCGTGGTGGTGGTGCTCACGGTCCGCGCGTTCCAGACGTTCGGTGAGGTCGACCTCCTGACCGACGGCGGCCCCGCACCCGGCGACTCGACGACGACGCTCGCCTACCTGGTGTACGGCGACACGCTCCTCAAGGACGATGCGGGTCTGCGCGCCACGGGGGCGGTGCTGCTGTTCGTCGTCCTGCTCGTGCTGTCGGCGATCCAGGTGCGCGGTCTCGGACGCCGCTCGACGTTGCGCGGGGCGAACTCGTGACCACGGTCGAGGTCACGAGTTCGGCCGGTGTCTCGGGCGCCGTCGGGTCGTCGGACGGTCCCATCGAGTCGGAGTCGAGCGATCGCTCCGTCGGGTCGAACCGATCCTGGGATCGACCGCGCGGAGCCCGCCGCGTCGGCCGCTACGCGCTCCTGGTGCTCGTCGCCGTGATCGTGATCTTCCCGGTGTACACCACCGTCGTCGCGGCGATCTCGCCGACGCAGAACGTGCTCGACGGCAGCCTCGTTCCCCGTGGCTTCACCGTGCAGCCGTTGCTCGACGCGTGGAACGAAGGTCGCCTCGGTCGGTACCTGTTCAACTCGACGGTGGTCGCGGCAGTGGTCACCTTCGGACAGATCGCGTCGTCGCTGCTGTCGGGGTACGCATTCGCACACCTCGACTTCCCCGCTCGGACACCGATCTTCGTCGCATTCATCGCCACGCTCCTCGTGCCGTTCGAGGCGACCGTCGTGGTCAACATCCGCACGGTCGAGTCGCTCGGCGACTTCTCCGGGATCTTCGGCGGTGTCAACTCGATCCAGGCACTGGCGCTCCCGTTCCTCGCGACGGCCGTCGGCACCTTCCTCGTCCGGCAGGCGCTCCTGGCACTGCCGAGCGACCTCCGCGACGCGGCGCGCATCGACGGGCTCGGTCACCTCGGCTACCTCCGACACGTCGCACTCCCGCTCGTGCGGCCCACGTTGGCCGCTCTCGGCCTCTTCGCCTTCCTGTCGACGTGGAACCAGTACCTGTGGCCGCGCCAGATCATCACCGACGACGATCGCCACACCGTGCAGTCCGGCCTTCGTCTCCTCGGAGAGTCGACGTTCAACCGTCCGAACCTCGTCATGGCCGGGACCGTCATCGCAGCGATCCCGATCATGCTCGTCCTGATCTTCTTCCAGCGCCAGCTCGTCCGGGGCCTCACCGCAGGTGCCGTGAAAGGATGAACCAGACCATGCGTCCCCCACGCCGCCGCCCGTCCGCCACCCGCCCCCTCGTCGCGCTCTGCGCCCTCGCGTTGGTCGCGGCCGCGTGCAGCGGAGGTGATTCGGCACTCGACGCGGGGCTCGACGATGAGCCCGATCCGACCGAGGCGCCGGAGTCCGACACCGAGACGACCGACACCGAGACGACCGACACCGGGGAGGACGATTCGTCGGGCGACGATGCCGGGGACACGCTCGAGAGCGACGACGACGCCACCGCCGGCACCGATACCGACACCGTCGCAGACCCCGACGCGGCCTCCGACGAGCAGATCGACGCCGACCCGGCACAGGGTCTGCCGGCGTGTCCTGTCGAGGCACTCGATGGTGCGGACGGTCCGATCGAGCTCACGATGTGGTTCGGTCTCGCGGAGCAGCTCGCCGGCGAACTGCAGGCGCTCACCGACGAGTTCAACGCCTCGCAGGAACAGATCGTCGTCAACCTGGAGAACCAGACCGACTACGAGACCACGATCGACAACCTGCTCAACCTGAGCGAGGCGAACCGCCCGTCGATGGCGCTGTTGCCGGAGTTCGTCGTGCAGACCTTCGCCGAGTCCGAACAGTTCATTCCCGTCGAGTCGTGCATCGCCGCGTCGGGTCTCGACACGTCGACGTTCCTCGAGCGGGCGCTCGTGGCGTACGGCTACTCGGGCGTGCAGTGGGGCATGCCGTTCAACCTGTCGTCGCCGGTCCTGTACTACAACAAGCTCACCTTCGAGGCGGCCGGACTCGACCCCGAAGACCCACCCACGTCCTTCGCCGAGTTGCGGGAGGTGTCCGAGGCGATCGTCGCGTCCGGCGCAGCGAGCTTCGGCGAGGTCGTCGACGTGTCACGAGACGGAGCGGGCGCCCGCATCGAGCAGTGGTTCGGTCAGCGTGAGGAGCCGTTCGTCGACGCCGGGAACGGACGTGAGGGCCGAGCCACCGATGCGCAGTTCGGGACCGACACCGGTCTCGAGCTCCTGCTCCACCTGCGCGACATGCGTCGCGACGGCCTGTCGGTCAACGTCGGAGAGAACGCCGGTGGTCTCGACGCGTTCCTCAAGCTCATCGACCCGGCCGAGCCCGGCGCGATGACGGTCGCCACGTCGGCGGGAATCGTCCAGGTCATCGAAGCGCTCGGTGGCGGGATCGCCGAAGGCCTCACGGTCGACGACATCGGCGTCGGCTTCTTGCCCGGCCCCGACGGTTCGATCGCGGCGCAGGTCGGCGGTGCCTCCATGTGGATCACCGCCGGTCGGCCCGACGCCGAGGTGGCCGCGGCGTGGAGCTACATCGAGTTCCTCGTCAGTGCCCAGAGCCAGTCGACGTGGGCGGCGGGGACCGGTTACGTGCCGATGCGCAGCGACGCACTCGAGCTCGATCCCCTCGCCGGTCTGTTCGAGGACGACCCCCGGTTCCGGGTGTCGTACGACCAACTCGCGGCTCCGGTCGACTCGATCTTCGCGGCCCGTCCGACGCTCGGCCCACAGCGCGAGGTCCGCCAGGTGCTCGCCGACGTGATCGCGACGATCTACCAGGACCCGTCGATCGACGACTTGGCCGTTCAGGCGTTGCTCGACGACGCCGTCGAGCAGTCGAAAACACACCACGAGACGTACAACCGCGTGAACAAGCGATCGATGGATGCGCTGTCCGGATCTGGCCCGGGCGGAAGCGGACAGTGTCCGGATCTGGCCCGGGCGGAAGCGGACAGTGTCCGGATCTGGCCCGGGCGGAAGCGGACACGTCGAGCACACGCGCCGAGGGAAGCGCCAGCGACGAGGCGCACGCGTCGCGAGGAGGAAGCGGAGCGGACGACGAGGGAGCCACCCAGACCGGTACCCTCGCCGCCCATGGCCACGCCCTTCCCCCCGTTCGACGGATCCGCCCCGAAGCAGCAGGAGTTCTCGTCTCCGCCCGAGATGGGCATCGACAGCTCGAAGCGCTACGTCGCCACGCTCGACACGACACTCGGTGAGATCGTCATCGCGCTCGACGCGATCAAGGCGCCGAAGACGGTCAACAACTTCGTCTTCCTCGCGCTGAACCACTACTACGACGGCGTCATCTTCCACCGGATCATCAACGGCTTCATGTGCCAGGGCGGCGACCCGACCGGCACCGGGCGTGGCGGCCCGGGCTACCGGTTCGAGGACGAGCTGCCGAAGCCCGGCGAGTATCAGATCGGCTCGGCCGCCATGGCCAACGCCGGACCGAACACCAACGGCTCGCAGTTCTTCCTGGTGTCGGGCGCCTCGGGCGTCGGCCTGCCGCCCCAGTACAGCCTGTTCGGTCAGATCGTGAAGGGTCTCGACGTCCTCGACACGATGCAGGCCGTCCCGACCGGTGGCGGCGACCGACCGAAGGAAGACGTCGTCATCAACTCGGTCACCATCGACGTCAAGGAAGGCTGACGCTCGAGCGTCCCGCTCGGTGTCCGTCACCAGATGGGACGCTCTCCGCTCGCCGCCGTCGCACTGTCGAACGCGCAGGCGCGGCGGATCGCGCTCGGGGCGCAGGGCTTCGGCCCGGCCGACACACGTCCGACGGGGCGCGTCGACCGGCGTCATCTGCGCCGGGTTCTGCAGCGCATCGGTCTGATCCAGATCGACTCGGTGAACGTGCTCGTGCGGAGCCAGGAGCTCCCTCTCTTCGCGCGGCTCGGGCCGCATCCGCGTTCGCTCATCTGGGACGCCACGGCCGATCGTGAGCTCTTCGAGTACTGGGTGCACGAGGCGTGCCATGTCCCGGTCGAGCAGCGACCGTTGTACGGATGGGCGATGCACTCCCATCCACGCTGGAAGCCGTTCCGCGAATGGGCTGACGCGAACAAACCACTCGTCCGGCGCGTGCTCGATCGTGTGCGCGTCGATGGCCCGATCCTCGCGAGCGATCTCGAGATGCGCGATCGGCCGAAGGAGTCGTGGTGGGACTGGGACGAGGGCAAGAAGGCACTCGAGCATCTCTTCCGAACCGGTGACGTGACCGCCGTTCGCCGGGAGAACGACTTCGCCCGCGTCTACGACCTGACCGAGCGTGTTCTCCCCGCCGAGGCCCTCGACGCCCCCCAACCGTCCGAGCACGACGCGAAGAAGGAACTGCTCGTCCTCGCTGCGAAGTACCACGGCGTCGGCACGGCGTCCGATCTCGCCGACTATCACCGCCTGAAGCACACGCGACCGCTCTTCGACGAGCTGGTCGCTGAGGGGCGCCTCGTGCCGGCCGAGGTCGAGGGCTGGTCGCGGGCGGCGTATCTGCATCCCGATGCGGCACGTCCTCGCCGGATCTCGGCTCGGGCGCTCCTGAGTCCGTTCGATCCCGTCGTGTGGTTCCGCGACCGCGGCGAGCGCCTCTTCGGGTTCCACTATCGCATCGAGATCTACGTCCCGAAGCCGAAGCGACGCTACGGCTACTACGTGTTGCCCTTCCTCCTCGGCGACGAGATCGTGGCCCGCGTCGACCTCAAGTCCGACCGGGCGAACAGCCGTCTGCTCGTCCAGGCGGCGTGGGCCGAGCCCGGCATCGACGACCACGAGGTCGCGACCGAGCTGCTCGACGAACTGGGCCTGATGGCCGGCTGGCTCGGTCTCGACGAGGGCGTCGAGATCGTCGGTGCTGGCGACCTGGCACCCGCGCTCGCGGCCGTCGCCTGACCTGTCCGGACCTGACCCGGGCGAAAGCGGACAGTGTCCGGATCTGGCCCGGGCGGAAGCGGACAGTGTCCGGATCTGGCCCGGGCGGGAGCGGACAGGCGGGCCAGGAGAGCGGCGAGGTGGTCTAGGGCGCGACGTGGCGGTCTGCCGGGACGACGACCCAGCGGAGGGTGCGGGTGACCACCTCGCCCAGCGCACGACCGACGGTCGCCTCGGTGATCGGCATCCACGGCAGACGGAGCGGCCAGCGGGTCCACCCGGGCATCAGCGCCACCGCCGCAGCAGCGATCATCCCGTACGGGGCTCGTCCAGCGAGCGGGAGCGGTGGGCTGAGAAGGAGGTATCTGGCGGCCTCGCGTGCCTCGGGAGTACCCGCCAGCTCGCGCCGGAAGCCGTGGAGCTGGTCTCGCAACGCGCGCTCGGTCGTCGGCGGCGCATTCACGCCGAGGGCGCGAGCGACCACCGCAGTGTCGGCCACGTAGCGGTCGCGGTCGGCGCCGGTGAGCGGCTCGACGCCGTACCGATCGTGCGCCGCCAGGAAGCTGTCGATCTCGACGATGTGAACCCAACGCAGCAGGTGCGGGTCGTTGGCCGAGTACTCGCGGCCGTCGGAGGCCGTCCCCACGACGCGACGGTGAACGGCGTGGACGAGGTCGACCGCCCGCTGCGCCTCGCCGGCGGGACCGAAGGTGGTGGCGGCGAGGAAGTCGGCGGTCCGCTGGAGCCGTCCCCACGGATCGTGGCGATAGTCGGAATGCTGCGCCACGCCGGCCATCGCCAACGGATGCATCGACTGCAGGAGCAACGCCCGGAGTCCTCCGACGAACATGGCGGCATCGGAGTGCACGCGTCGGATCGGAGCGTCGTCGTCGAACCACCCGGCGCCTGCCTCGTCGAAGAGCTCGCGGTGTCGGGCGTCGGCCGCGTCAGGGGCCCCGACGACGCGGTTGCGGACCTGCTCGCCGAGCCACGACCGCACGCCGTCGAGCGGTCCGGTCGGGTCGAGTCCTGACGACGTCATCCACCGCATCGTCGCACGGGCGACGAACTACCGTCGCTCCCTGTGTGTGGGGAACGGCGATGACCGATCGCCCGGCCGAAGCCGCCGACGCGTCCGATGCGGCGGGGACGTCGGCAGCCGCGAACGGCCCGAACGGCCTCGACGGCTCGACCGATGCACCAGCGAGCGATTCCGGGTCCGGCGGTCGGATCGATCCGGAGACCGGACGGCCGTACGACCGTCGCGCCACCGACCGCACCCTTCCCCGCTGGGCACTGCCGACGATCGCCGTGTTCTGGCTCGGCTTCCTGCTCACCTTCGTGGTTCGGCACGTCTATTCGAGACTGTCGGGGCTCCTGGTGTTGCTGGTCGTGTCGCTCTTCCTGTCGCTGGCGATCGAGCCCGGCGTCAATCGTCTCGCCCGACGTGGCTGGCGCCGCGGAACCGCCACGTCGCTGATCTTGTTCGGCGTCGTCGGCCTGTTCCTGTTGTTCGTCATCGCGATCGGCACCCTGGTCGGCAGCCAGCTCGCCGACCTGCTGTCGGAGTCCGATCGATACATCACCGATGTCGTCGACTGGATCAACTCGACGTTCGGGACCTCGATCGACGCGCAGGACGTGATCGACGAGTTCAACGACCCGGACGGACGGGTGCAGGAGTTCATCCAGTCGCAGGGCGACGAGGCGGTCCGACTGTCACTCACCGCGCTCGGCGTGGTGTTCCAGATCCTGTCGATCCTGCTCTTCACCTACTACCTCGTCGCCGACGGACCGCGACTGCGGCGGGCGATCTGCAGCCGGCTGCGGCCCGAGCGCCAGGAGCGGGTGCTCGCCGCGTGGGAGCTCGCTGTCGAGAAGACCGGTGGCTACCTCTACTCCCGGGCGCTGCTGGCACTCCTGTCCGCGTTCGCCCACTGGATCGTGTTCCAGGCGATCGGTACCCCGGCGCCGGTCGCATTGGCGCTGTGGGTCGGCTTCATCAGCCAGTTCCTGCCCGTCGTCGGCACGTACCTCGCCGGGATCCTGCCGGTGCTCGTCACACTGCTCGAGTCGCCTCTCGACGCCCTCATCATCGTCGGCTTCATCGTCGTGTACCAGCAGATCGAGAACTACCTGCTGGCGCCACGCATCACGGCGCGAACCATGGAGCTGCACCCTGCGGTCGCGTTCGGTGCGGCGCTCGGCGGAGCATCGCTGCTCGGCGTCGTCGGCGCCGTCCTCGCGCTGCCGGCCGCCGCCATGGTTCAGGCGCTCGCCAGCAACTGGGGTCAGCGCTACGACGTGGTCGACAGTCACCTCGTCGGCCCGCCCGTGATCCCCCACCGCCGAGAACGCGATCGCAAGTGACCGAGAACCGGCCAGCCGCCACCTCGGCCGACGACCGACCGTGGCGGTTACCGCTGCAGCCCCCGATCGAGCCGATGCTCGCCAAGCTGGCCCGCTCCATCCCGAGTCGCGACGACCTGATCTTCGAACCGAAGTGGGACGGATTCCGCTGCGTGGTGTTCCGCGACGGCGAGCGCATCGAGTTGTTCTCGCGCAAGCTCCGACCATTGGCCCGGTACTTCCCCGAGCTCATCGAGCCGCTGCGGGCGGCCCTGCCCGATCGAGCGATCGTCGACGGTGAGATCGTCGTCGCCGACGCGGCGCGCCGGGGTCTCGACTTCGATGCGCTGCTGCAGCGCATCCATCCCGCTGAGTCGAGGGTGCGCCGGCTCGCCGACGAGACGCCGGCCGAGTTCATCGCGTTCGACGTCCTCGCCGTGGGAGACGAGTCGCTGGTCGAGCGTCCGTTCGTCGAGCGACGCGCCGCCCTGCGCGAGGCCGTCGCGCCACGACACCGGGTGCGCATCACCCCCGCCTCCGACGACCGGAGTCAGGCCGACGAGTGGTTCGGCCGATTCGAGGGCGCCGGACTCGACGGCATCATCGGCAAGCCCCGCGACGGCGTGTACGAACCCGGCAAGCGGTCGCTGATCAAGGTCAAGCACGAGCGGACCGCCGAGTGCGCCGTTCCCGGCTATCGGATCCACAAGGACGGCCGGGGCGTCGGCTCACTCCTGCTCGGTCTCTACACGGCCGACGGCGACCTGCACTCGGTGGGTGTCGCTGCGGCGTTCAGCGTGGCTCGGCGGTCCGAACTGCTCGTCGAACTCGAGCCGCGTACGCACGACGCGCTCGACGGCCACCCGTGGGTCGATTGGGCGCGGTGGCAGGACGAGCACCAGGCCGAGAACGATCGTCGCGCCGCCGACGGGCGACCGGCGGCTCCCTCGGCGGGGAGCCGGTGGAACGTCGGCAAGGACCTCTCGTTCGTGCCGATCCGCATGGGGCTCGTCGCCGAGGTCACCTTCGGTCAGCTCGAGGGCGGCCGATTCCGCCACGGCGTGAAGTTCCTCCGCTGGCGACCTGATCGGGCACCCGAGTCGTGCCGCTTCGATCAGCTCGACGTCGCCGCGCCCGTCGACCTCGACGCGCTGTTCTCCTGACGGCCCTGACGTCGGCGGTCAGCCGAGCGTCGCGACGACGGCGAACTCGCGGCGATCTGCGGTGAGCGCCGCACCGGCGAGGTCTCCGACCACCTGTTCGACCGCGAGCCCGCTCGCCTCGAGTTCGCCGGCCAGCGTCGATTCGTCGAAGTACTGCAGCCAGTTGTCGACGGTGCGGGTCCGGTCGGACTCGACGATCACGTACCTGTCGAGGACCACGCGCTCGTCCTCGTAAACGTACGTCGCCAGGACGCCGTGGTACGGCTCCGAGGACCAGAAGCCGTCCATCAGGTTCGGGGCCTCGGTGATCGACTCCGTCCGCTCGCGGAGCGACTCGATCCCGTACACGTCGACGACGAACCGACCGCCGGCGCGCAGCCAGGAGCGCACGCGGACGAGGAGCCGAGATCGCTGGGACGGGCTGAGGGCGCAGAGGTCGTACATCGCCAGGAGGACGAGATCGAACTCCCCGGGCACCTGCGCGTCGAGGTAGTTCCCGAGGACGTACGTCGGCGTCGCGGTGTGATCGGCGGAGTGATCGGCGGGGTCATCGGCAGCGTGATCGGCGGTGTGTTCGGCGTGGCGGATCGATCGCTCCGAGATGTCGACGCCGACGACCTCGGCGCCGGTGGCGGCCAGACGGTTGGCGTACAGGCCCGGCCCGCAGCCGAGATCGAGCACCCGCGACGTCGGTCGGAGGGCGAGGAGGTCGGTGAGCCAGCGGCATGACCGGGTGATGAACTCGGTCGGTCGCGACGACAGCGACACGCTCTCGTCGAGATGGAACTCGAGCATTCGCGCCGAGGTGTGCGGATCGGTCCACAGCTCCGCCGCGGTGTACGTGGAGAACGGTGGCGGGCGCACCAGGAGTCGTTCGAGCTGCGCGGTCGGTGCGAGGCCCTCGGGCTCCGACGGTGGCTCCATGCCCGGCTCCGGTGGTGACGGACCGAATCGGGACGTCAGCCGTCTGGCTCGGAGTCGGTGGGCGCGATGGTGACGACGGTGGCGGTCGGCAGCGTCACGATGGTCTCGAGCACCGTGCCGTCGGCCTGCAGCACGTTGAGGCCCTGTGCCTCGGTGAGCACCGGTGCGCCGGCGACCACGGCCCGCACCTGGACCGACCACTCGCCGGCGACCGAGAACGGGATCCCCACATCGGCGGTTCGGACGGCTCGGCCGGGCGACGTGAGCGGAACCGGTTGGCTGATGCCGGGAGCGGCGGTGCCCTCGTCGGGCGCGATGAACTCGATGGCGAGCGACGTGAGCCCGATCTCGGGCCCGACCACCGTGACCTCGATCCCGGCGGGGACGTCGACCTGTGCGTCGGTGATGCGCAACTCGACGTTGAGTCCCGACGTGGCGTCGACGAAGGGCTCGGCACGGATGTCGTAGGCGATCTGCGGGGTGGTGTCGATGTTGGGCGGCGCGAGCGCGAGCAACCACGCGCTGAGCAGCATCGTGGTGGCGCCGATGCCGGCCTCGGCGCCGAACGCACGCCGCAGACGGTCGGCGAGCGGGATGCTCATCTCGTGCGCCCGAGCCACCCGCTGAGCCACGAACTGCCGGGCGGTGACGGCGAGGAAGATCATCACGGCGACGATCACGGCCTTGAGGAGGAGCAGCCGCCCGTGGCCCGCGTCGAGGAGGGCGCCGCCGTCGAGACGGATCATGAGCGCGACGCCGGACGCGATGGTGACCACCATGGCGACGACCGAGATCCGGCCGAATCCGCGGACGGCGTGGACCAGGTCTTCTTCTCCCGGGCCCGCGAGCACCACTCGAGCGACCAGGACGACACCGCCGAACCAGACCGCCATGGCGAGGGCATGGACGACGCCGAGCAGACTGGTGAGGATCGCGAGCTCACCGAGCGTGCGCGAGATACCGACCGTCGCCGTGGCGAGCGCCGGGATTCCGAGTGCCGACAACTGGGTGACCGGGTCGAGCACGCGATCGGGCCGGAACGCCACCCACGCCGACGCCGCGACGAGGACGAACCGCAGGAGGACCACGCGTCCGGCCCAGTCGGAGTCGATCAGGTCGATCCACGATGCCGGGTTGAGGCCCGCTCCGAATCCGTCTCCCGTGACCGAGCCGGCCGCCGCGGCGGTGAAGAGGAACGTGCCGACCATGGCGAGGATCCAGACCCCGCGGATGAACCGGATGGTCACCAGGTACTCGACGCCTTCGGGCCAGGCGGCGGTGATGGTGACCAGCGCACCGAAGAGCAGTGCGATGCCGACCGTGGACAGCAGCCGGCCCATGAACACCGACGCGTTCGATTCGGTGGTGCGCGACAGTGCGTCGACCTCGCCCTCGGCGAGCGCCGAGCCCCCGGAGCTCGCGTCGGCGGTCGAGGCGACGGTCGTGACGGGGGTGGTGTCGCCGGCGTCGTCGATGGTGGGGACGGTGGAGGCGGTCCCGGTCTGCACCGAGAACGTGAGATTCCCGGCACCGTTGGCGACGCCGTCGTCGTCGGTGGTGGCCCAGCGGATCGAGCATGCGCCGCCGGGCACGGCGATACCGGTGAGGTCGGTCGACATCGAACGTCCGTCGTCGCCGAACTCGATGTCTCCCACGTCGATCGGCTCGGCCGAGCAGGACAGATCGAACTGGCTCTCGTCACCGATCTCGAGGGCGAACGTGAGCACGATGCGTGTCGGCGGAGACTCGAGGATCGCGCCGTTGGCGGGAGACGAGGTCGCCAGCGTGTTCTCGACCGGGCTCGCCGTGGCGGGTCCGCCGAGGCCGAGGAGCAGTGCCAGCGCGAGGAGCCCCAATGCGAGCGTGATCGCAGCCCGCGGGCGTGACGTGACGGACGCCGCGGCGGGAACAGGTGTGCGTCCGGTCACGATGGGGCGAGGTTAGTGCTGCGCATGCTCGGGATCGCGGCTGCCACAACGTGCCATGTCGTCGTTCGAGCGGTGGGTCAGCTGGAGGAGTCAGCTGGATGATCGGTCGCACGTCGCGAGGCCGAGCGTCGCCGCGGTGGCATCGCGGCCGAGCGCGAGCTGCGTCACGTCGGTGCGCCGGTCCTCGATGTCGTCCGCACCGGCGGCGAGGGACGTCGAGAGCGCCGTCCAGGCGTCGACGAGTTCGGCGGTCGTCTCGACGTACGTGCGGTGGTCTCGACGGACGTCGTCGGGTGGCTGCGCCTCGAGGTCGGCGCGGTCGCTCTCCTGCGCGAAGGCCGTGGCCACCTCGGTGGCCCAGAGGTCGGCGCGGATCTGGTCGGGCGGAGACGGCAGCGTGTCGATGCGGTCGTCGGTCGCCGCACACAGGGCCTCCATGAAGGCGACATAGCCACCGAGACCGCCGTCGTCCCCACCGGCCGTAGGACCCGATGCGGAGTCGCCGGCGGCCACGTCCGCGGTCGCCGACGATCCGTCACCACCGGTCCCCGACGTCGTGCTGCACCCGACCACCACCGCGATCGTCGCCGTCGCGACGAGTGCGATCACCCCTGAGCGGTGCGTCGCGCCCGGCGTCGTGAGACCGCCCATCGGGCCACCCTAGGCACCGTCCGCGGGGCTCATGGGTCGGCCGCGATGGTCATCTGAGCGTGCCGGTGAGCGATGGGTAGGGTGGCGTCGATGGCGACCAAGTCCCTGTACCTCCGGTACCGGCCGCGCCGATTCTCCGAGATCAAGGGCCAGGAACACGTGGTGCAGGCGTTGCGGAACTCGGTCGCCGAGGGCCGTGCGGGCCAGGCCTACCTCTTCTCCGGGCCCCGCGGCACCGGCAAGACCACGACGGCTCGCGTGCTCGCCAAGGTCCTGAACTGCCAGAACCCGATCGACGGCGAACCCTGCTGCGAGTGCGAGTCGTGCCTGTCGGTCGAGCGTGGCACGAGCTACGACGTGCACGAGCTCGACGCGGCGAGCAACAACGGCGTCGAGGCGATGCGTGACCTCATCGAGAAGGCCTCGCTGGGGACCCCGGGTCGACACAAGGTGTACATCCTCGACGAGGTCCACATGCTCTCGAAGGCTGCCGAGGCGGCGCTTCTGAAGACGCTCGAGGAGCCGCCCGACCACGTCGTGTTCGTGCTCGCCACGACCGATCCGCAGAAGATGTCCGACACCATCCGGAGCCGGACACAGCACCACCAGTTCCGACTGCTCCCGTCCGACACGTTGCTCGACCACGCCCGCTGGGTCGCGGGCGACGCAGGTCTCGGGGTGTCCGACGACGCACTCGAGGAGGCGCTGTCGCAGGGCGGTGGGTCGGCTCGCGACACGCTGACCGCGCTCGAGACCATCGCCAACGCGGGCGGCGCGTCGGTCGGTCACGTCGAGCTCGACGCGGTGCTCGATGCAATGGTCGACCGCGACCCCGGCGTCGCACTCGCCACGGTCGCCGCAGCCGTCGGGGAGGGACGCGACCCCCGCACCATCACCGAGGCCTTGGTCGCCGCGCTCCGGAACGGCTTCCTCGCGCTCATGGCGCCCGACCTCGTGCAGCTGCCGTCCCATCGTCTCGACGACGTCGGTGACCGCGCGCGTCGCGTCGGGGCCGCCTCGCTCGTGCGGGGGATCGAGGTGCTCGGCGACGCGCTCACCGACATGCGCCATGCTCCCGACGCGCGGGTGGTCCTCGACGTCGCCGTCGTGAAGCTCACGTCCGACCAGGCGTCGGCCGACGCCGCTGCGCTGAGCGCACGGCTCGACCGGATCGAAGCACGCCTCGCCGCGGGTGGCGCGGGCGCATCCGTGTCGGTCCCGGCCCCAGATCCGGCGAGCTCCGCTGGCGCTGCCCCGACCGTCGCTGCCGCCGCCACCCCCACCGCCGCCACCTCCGCCACCGTCGCCGGCGGCACCGATGCCGGCGACGCACCAGCGGAACCGGCTGTCTCGGCTCCCGCCGCTGCGGCCGCACCGACGCCGGCGCCCGAGCGGGATCCGTCCACCGGCCGGGCGAAGCTCGGCAGCCTCGCCACGGGAGCGCCGGCCGCAGCCGATCCAGCCGCCGAATCCGGGGCGTCGACCGACGTCGAGGCCGCGTCGCCAGCGCCGCCGGCCGAGACCGTCGCCTCGCCCGCGCCCGGCCCGTCGCCCGAACCCGTCCTCGATGCCGACGCGCCCGCATCCGTCACCGTTCCGGCGCCCGATCCGGAGCCGCCACCGCCGGCAGCGGAGACGACCCCACCGCCGTCCGCCACCGGACACGTTGGTCGAGACGTCTGGGAAGCGGTGCGTCCCACGCTGAGGGGCATGGTCAAGGCCGTCTACGCGCCGGCCGAATACGTCGCCGGCGGAGCCGGCTCGGTGACGCTGTCGCTGCCCAACGACACCCACCGCGACAAGTGCGAACAGCACCGGGCAGCCGTCGAATCGGCGCTCGCCGGACACGTCGGGTCGCCCGTGGCCGTGGACCTCACCGTCGGCGCGGCCGGGGGCGGAGGGTCCACCGGTGGTGCCCCGAGTGCAGTCGGTGCTCGTGTGCAGCCTGCGACGTCGGCCACGTCGTCCCCACCGGCACGGCCTCCGTCGACGCCCATCGCGCCCGATGTCGACGGATCGACGCGTCGGCCGTCCGCACCCGACGCCCGATCCGCCGCCGCACCGACGCCCGGCGCACCCCCCGGCGGTGGAGACCCGGGTCTCCGGGTCGCAGGTGGCGGCACGGTGCCCGCTGCGTGGAGTGGCGCCGCGCCGGAGCCGATCGACCCCGCTCCGGCCCCCGTCCCCGACGCCGAGTCCGCTGCCGGCATCGCGCCCCGCGATTCGTCCTCCGATGCCCCGGCCGATGCTCCCGATCTGCATGTCGTGGCGTCCGACGGCCGCGAGATCGCCGAACGCGCTCGCCGATCCGGCGCCGACGACGACGGTGATCTCGACGGTGGCGATGCCGCGCCCTGGCTCGAGCTCCCCGACGACGCCGAGGTCGACCTCGACGATCTGGTCGACGTCCCGCCGGAGAACGTGGCGACCCCGCTCGACCGTCTCGCCGAGGCGTTCCCCGGTTCCGAGCTGGTCGACGACGACGAGCTGTACTGACCGACTCTCGAGTTCGAGCGATCTCGCACCGTGCCCACGACCTACACCCCCGCCGTCCAGACGTTGATCGACGAGCTCGGTCGGCTCCCCGGCGTCGGCCCGAAGTCGGCGCAGCGGATCGCCTTCCACCTGCTGAAGATCCCGGCCGACGACGTGATGCGTCTCGCCGAGGCGATCACCGTCGCCAAGCAGCGGGTCCGGTTCTGTGAGCGGTGCTTCAACGTGTCCGACGACGCTCTGTGCGGGATCTGTCGGGACGAGACCCGGGACTCGACGGTGGTGTGCGTCGTCGAGGAGGCGCGCGACATCGTGGCGCTCGAACGGACGGGTGAGTATCGCGGCCAGTACCACGTGTTGCTCGGCGCGATGAGCCCGCTCGAGGGAATCGGACCTGAGCAGCTCAAGATCCGCGAGCTCGTCACCCGCATCGGGACCGAGGGGATCGAGGAGGTGATCCTGTGCACCAACCCCAACACCGAGGGCGAGGTCACGGCGATGTACCTCGCTCGTCTCCTGAAGCCGCTCGGGCTTCGCATCACACGGATCGCGAGTGGGCTGCCGGTCGGTGGTGACCTCGAGTACGCCGACGAGCTCACTCTCGGACGAGCCCTCGAGGGCCGCCGTGTGGTCGACGACTGAGCGAGTGGGCGAACGAGTTTTCCGATGTTGGAGCCGGTCGATCGTCGCATCCCGTGATTGACTCGCCTCGGTGAGTGTGATCGCCCGGAGCGTCGGAGCGCGCACTCATCCGTGGTTCGACTCGCCGTGGCATCTGGTCGTCGGCGTCGGTGTCCTGTACGTCATCGGTGTCCGGAGCGCGTTCTGGATCATCGAGCAGAGCGGTCTCGGGGCCGTCTACTTCCCGCCCGCCGGCATCACGCTCGCCGTGCTCCTGCTCGCGCCACTTCGGCGGTGGCCCATCGTGCTGGCGGTCGTCGGTGTGTGTGAGTTGGGTGTCGATCTCTGGATGGGCGTCCCCGTCGAGGACGCAATCGGGTTCGCCGCCGCCAACGTGGTCGGACCGGCGGTCGGGGCGACCCTCATCGGTCAGGTGCTGGCGCTGATGGAGCGGCCCGGCAGATCGGCCATCCTCTGGACGATCATCGGGTGCGGAGCCGGCATCGGGACGTTCGTCTCCGCGCTGATCGGCTCCACCGTCGCCTTCCCGGTCGGTTCGTCGGACCAGCTGACCCTCCTCGGCCAGTGGTGGCTCGGTGACGCGTTGGGCGTGGTGGCGATCGGCGTGCTGATCCTGTCGATCGCGCTGTCGTCGAAACCGCGCCTCGGGATCACGACGCCCGGGCTCGTCGTCGTCGGTCTCCTGTCGGTCGGCGTCGTCATGTCGCTCGCGTTCACCGATCTCCCGGTGCTCTCCGTTCCGCTCGCCGGCACGCTCATCGTGGCGGCGATGTTCGGCAGCGTCCCGGCCAACCTCAGCACGGCGATCGCCAGTACGACCGTGGCGGTGTGGCTCGCGTTCGAGGATGGTGAGCTCATCACGGGGCTGACCACCGCGCAGAGCCTCGTGGTGTACAAGTTGACGTTGATCGTGTTCGGCACGATGTCGGCGTTCGTCGCCGTCGAGTCGTCGCAGCGGGTTCGGGCCACCACCGCGGCGGTCGAGCACCGCATGCGTGCCGACAACGAGCGCCAGACCGTCGAAGCACTCCAGCGACTCCTGCTGCCGCCGGCCGAGCTGCGGGGCGAGTCGTTCACCGCCTCGGGCCTCTACGTCGCCGCCACGCGCGATCTCGGGGTCGGAGGCGACTGGTACGAGGTGTTGGAACTGCCCGGCGGACGCGTGATGGTCGCCGTCGGCGACATCGTGGGTCACGGCGCCACCGCAGCGCACACGATGAACCGATTGCGGATCCTGACGACGCTGTGCGCCGCCGACTCTCACACCGCTGGCGACCTTCTCCAGGCCGTCGAGGGGCGAGCGAGGGGCCTGGTCGACGCCTTCGCGTCCACCGTGTGGATCGGACTGTTCGATCCGTCGACCGCCGAGCTGTCCTACACCGCCGCCGGGCACCCGCCGGGTTTCCTCGCGTCGGACGACGGTGTCCTCCGGCTCGAGTCGGGTCTCAACCCGCCGATGTTCGTCGATCCCGGTCAGCGCAAGACCGACCGGACCGTGACCGTCCCCGCCGAGGCCACCCTGGTCCTCTACACCGACGGTCTCATCGAGCGCCCCGGCGAGGCGATCGACGTCGGTCTGTCACGTCTCGAGACGGCGGTGGCTCAGTCGACCCACTCGATGAGTCCGGAGCATCTCTGGCAGCGGGTCTCGGCACGCGACCCGCGCGGCAACGGTCGCGACGACTCGATCGTGTTGACGGTGTCGTTCGACGTGGCGTCGGCCATGACGTCGGGCGAGCGGATCGGATCGTCGCCGGTCGACGAGGTGGGGAGCTCCGAGCACCGACCGCGTGCGGACGACCGGCTGAAAACAAACTGAGACGCCACCTCCGTGAACCGGTAGCGGGCGGACGGGCCGGTTCACGTCGATGACGTCTCAGACGGTGTCGGCAGATCCGGTGATCGGGTCCGCCGAGCGATCAAGTTGTTGCAGTGAGATTACGAAATCGAGCCGCTTTCGTCAACAGATGACAACAAAAGGCAGTGAATGCGTCATCTCTTGCGCCTCACGTGGTGAGTCTACTGCGGATCGTGGTGTCCGGAACTGGTCTGCGTGCGTCTTGTTACCGAGCGGTAACCGTGGGCTAGCGTTGGGTCATGAGCGAGATCTCGTCCACCGGCACGTACCTGGTCGCGGGGGCTCGGACCCCCGTCGGCAAGATGAGCGGCGGACTCGCGTCGTTCTCGGCAGCCCAGCTCGGCAGCGTCGCGATTCGAGAGGCGCTCGCGCGGGCGGGTGTCGCTCCCGACCAGGTCGAGCACGTGATCATGGGCCAGGTGCTGATGGCCGGCCAGGGGCAGGTCCCCAGCCGGCAGGCCGCGGCGGGTGCGGGCATTCCGATGAGCGTCCCGTCGGTCAACGTCAACAAGGTCTGCCTCTCCGGGCTCAACACGATCCAGCTCGCTCATCAGATGGTCGCGCTCGGTGAGGCCGACGTGGTCGTCGCCGGGGGCATGGAGTCGATGACCAACGCGCCCTACCTCGCCGACGGTGCCCGCGGCGGTTTCCGCTACGGCAACACCGAGCTGCGCGACGCCATCATCGCCGACGGACTCTGGTGCGCGTTCGACGCCTGCCTGATGGGACTCGGGACCGAGCGGTACGCCGACGGCTCGATCTCGCGCGAGGCGCAGGACGAGTTCGCGGCCGTGTCCAACGAGCGGGCGGCGAACGCGATCAAGGAGGGCCGCCTCGCCGACGAGATCGTCCCGGTCGAGGTGCCGCAGCGCAAGGGTGAGCCGGTCCTGGTCGAGCACGACGAGGGGGTCCGGCCCGGCACCACGGCCGAGAGCCTCGGCAAGCTGCGCCCCGCGTTCGATCCGGAGGGGACCATCACGGCGGCGAACGCGTCGCAGATCTCCGACGGCGCATCGGCGATCGTGGTCATGTCGGGCGCCGAGGTCGAGCGTCGCGGCGTCGAGCCGCTCGGCGAGTTCGTGTCGTACGGCATGGTCGCCGGACCCGACTCGGCGTCGCTGCTCCAGCAGCCCAGCCGGGCGATCATGCTCGCTGCCGAGAGGGCCGGCGTGTCCATCGACGAGATCGACCTGTTCGAGATCAACGAGGCGTTCGCCGCTGTCGGCATCGCGTCGATGGCCGATCTCGGCATCACCGACGAGAAGGTCAACGTCAACGGTGGGGCGATCGCCCTCGGTCACCCGATCGGCATGAGCGGCAACCGTCTCGCCCTCACTCTCCTCCACGAGCTGAAGCGCCGCGGCGGCGGCGTCGGTGCCGCCGGCCTGTGCGGCGGCGGCGGCCAGGGCGACGCCCTGATCGTCCGCACCGTCTGACCGGACCGCTTCCCCGGGGTTCGCGCCCGCGCCAGATCCGGACAGCGCTCAGCGGCGAGCGGTCGGATTCGGGGCCGGAGTTACCGCTCGGTAACATCGGGTCATGCAGGAGATCCTCGAAGCGATCCAGGCGGGTGCGAGCGGCGACGAGCTGGCCAACCTGCCCCTTCCCGATCACTACCGCGCCGCGTTCGTCCGGCGTGACGAGACCTCGATGTTCGAAGGCATCGACTCGTGGGACAAGGACCCGCGCAAGTCGCTGCACGTGGCCGACGTCGAGCGGCCCGAGCTCGCCCCCGACGAGGTGTACCTCGCGGTCATGGCGTCGTCGATCAACTTCAACACGGTCTGGACGTCGATCTTCGAACCGCTCCCCACGTTCGGGTTCCTCGACCGTCTCGCGCGCGAGAGCGAGTACGCCGCGCGCCACCAGCGCGACGAGCACATCGTCGGGTCCGACGCGTCGGGTGTGGTGCTGCAGGTGGGAGCCGCCGTGCGCAACTGGAAGCCGGGTGACCGCGTCACCGTGCACTGCAACCACGTCGACGACCAGGACCACACCGCCCACGACGACTCGATGCTCGCCGCCAATCAGCGCATCTGGGGCTTCGAGACCAACTTCGGCGGCCTCGCCGACCTCTCGATCGTGAAGGCCAACCAGCTGATGCCGAAGCCGACCCACCTCACGTGGGAGGAGGCGGCGGTCAACGCGCTGTGCAACTCCACCTCGTACCGCATGCTCGTGTCCGACAACGGGGCGCGTATGAAGCAGGGTGACTCCGTCCTCATCTGGGGCGCGACCGGTGGCATCGGTGGGTACGCGGTGCAGTACGTCCTGAATGGCGGCGGCACGCCGATCGGCGTCGTGTCGTCACCCGAGCGCGCCGAGATCCTGAACCGGATGGGCTGCGAGGCGGTCATCGACCGCCGGGCCGCCGGCTACAACTTCTGGTCTGACGAGCACACCCAGGACGAGTCCGAGTGGCGCCGGTTCGGCAAGGACATCCGGGCGCTCAACGAGGGCGAGGACGTCGACATCGTGTTCGAGCACCCGGGCCGTTCCACGATGGGTGCGTCGATCTTCGCCGCCAAGCGCGGTGGCACCGTGGTCACGTGTGCGGCCACGTCGGGCTACATGGTCGAGTTCGACAACCGGCACTTCTGGATGAAGCTGAAGCAGCTCGTGTCGTCGCACTTCGCGAACTACGCCGAGTCGTACCAGGCGAACCGACTCATCGACCGGGGCCGGATCCAGCCCCTGCTCACCGAGACCTACCCCCTCGAGCAGGTCGGCGAGGCCACGCTGGCGATGCACCACAACCAAGCTGACGGCAAGCTCGGTGTGCTCTGCCTCGCCCCCGAAGAGGGACTCGGCATCGACGATCCCGAGAAGCGCGACCGCATCGGCGAGGACGTCGTCACCGTCTTCCGCCGCTGACCGCTCTCGTTCTCATGAGCTCTGACGACGTCCGCTGTCGTCAGAGCTCACGAGAACGGCAGGTCAGTCGAGCTGCAGGTCGAACTGCTCGCGCAGCTCGCGCTTCAGGATCTTGCCGCTCGGGTTGCGCGGCAGCTCGGTCACGAACTCGACCGCCTTCACCGTCTTGAACGGGGCCAGCTTGCCGCGGGTGAACTCCATGATCTCCTCGGCGGTGAGGCTCTCGTCCCTCGGCACGACGACCGCGAGAGGTGACTCGCCCCACCTCTCGGACGGCACACCGATGATGCCGGCGTCGGCGATCTTGTCGTGCGACATGAGGACGTTCTCGATCTCGGCCGGATAGACGTTCTCCCCGCCGGAGATGAGCATGTCCTTGATCCGGTCGACGATGGTGACGAACCCGTCGGCGTCGATAGTGGCGACGTCACCGGTGTGCAGCCATCCGTCGACGATCGTCTCCGCGGTGGCCTCGGGACGATTCCAGTAGCCCTGCATCACGTGCTCACCGGCGACGATGACCTCGCCGGACTCGCCGGGCGCGACGTCGGCGCCCTGACCGTCGACCACACGCACGTCGGTGAAGTAGAAGGACTTGCCGGTCGAGCCGATGCGCTCGGCGGCGTCGATCGACGAGATCACGCAGGCCGGGCCGCACGACTCGGTGAGCCCGTAGACCTGGTGGATCTCGATGTCGAGAGCGTTGTACGCCTCGATGAGGCTGACCGGAACCGGTGCGGCACCGCTCATGACCCACCGGACCCCGCTCGCGTCGTGCGCGGCCGGATCGTGGACGGCGAGCATGAACTGCAGCATCGCCGGGACCATCAGCGTCGTGGTGACGTTCTCGTCGCGGATCACCTCCCACGCCGCCGAGGGATCGAACGCGCGCAGCAGGACGATCGTGCACGCGCCGTACACGCATCCGAGCACCGGCGTCAGCGCGCCGACGTGGAACAGCGGGAGGGCGTTGAGGAACACGTCGCCCTTGCGGAAGTCGGAGGTGGAGGCGATCGTGAGGTTGGCCCAGAACACCGTGTGGTGCGAGTGCATCACGCCCTTCGGGAGCCCCGTCGTGCCCGAGGTGTACATGATGAAGAGCAGGTCGTCGCCGGACGCCGTGATCTCGGGTTCGGCGTCGCTGGCCGCCGCGATCCAGTCGTCGTAGTCGATGACGCCGTCGGCGGGTGTCCCTCCGTGCTGGACCCATGTGGTGATCGGAGTGGTCCCGCGACCGCGCAACTCGGCCGCCGCCTCGGCGAACTCGGCGCCGAAGATCAGGACGGTCGTGCCGGCGTCGGTGACGATGAAGTCAAGTTCGTCGGCGACGAGGCGCCAGTTGAGCGGCACGTTGACCGCTCCGATCTTGCCGGCGGCGAAGAACGACTCGATGAACTCGGTGCCGTTCATGAGGAGCAGGCCGACGCGATCGCCCTTCGTGACGCCGGCGCCCGTGAGCGCGTTCGCGACGCGATTCGATCTGCGATTCAACTCGTCGAACGTGAGTCGTCGACCGTTGGCCGGCTCGACGACGGCTTCTTGGTTCGGCTCGCGCTTGGCGCGCCGGGTCAGCAGTGCTCCGATGTTGTCGCTCACGGCGCAGACCGTAGTGGGCGCGCCCCCTCCCACGCCCCGGCAGACTGCGGCCCGTGCGCGATCTCCCGGCGGCCCTGCTCATCGACATGGACGGCACCGTCGTCGACACCGAGCCGTACTGGATGGCGTCGGAGATGGCACTCGTCGCCGAGTTCGGTGGGACCTGGACCGATGACGACGCCCACTCGATCGTCGGGTTCGATCTGCTCGACTCCGCCGAACAGCTGCGCGTCCGCGGCGGCGTCGACCTGGCTCCGCACGCCATCGTCGAACGTCTGCTCGACTCGGTGATCGAACGCTGTCGCGTGGAATTGCCCTGGCGGCCCGGTGCACGCGAGCTGTTGCTTGACGCCGGTCGGCGAGAAGTCCCGGCCGTGCTGGTCACGATGTCGTGGCGTCGGCTCGCCGGGGCCGTTCTCGATGCTGCACCTCCTGGCGTGTTCGCCGGGTCGGTCACCGGCGACGAGGTCGACCGCGGAAAGCCGCATCCCGAGCCGTATCTCCGGGCGGCTGCGTCGCTCGGCGTCGAGCCGGCGACGTGCCTCGCGATCGAGGACTCGCCCACCGGCATCGCGGCGGCGGTGTCCGCCGGGTGTGCCACGGTGGCGGTCCCACACATGGTGCCCGTGGACGACGAGGCCGGTCGCGTCGTCGTCGAGACGCTCGTCGGCACCGACGTCGCCGGGTTGTGGCGGGTGGCCGAGGGCGCCCGGCGTCAGGATCCTGCGGCGTCCTGATCGGAGCCGGACCCGCCGTCGTCCGAGCCGCGACGTTCGTCGGGTGGCGACGTCGTCGACGGAGGCGACGGGGGTGTGGTGCGCTCGGGTGGCTGGTCGGGATGCATGCGGCGGTCGAGGCCCGACCGGCGCTGGTGTCCGTTGACCTGCGTCGGTGTGTCGGCGGCGTGCGGTGTCGAATCGGTCGACGCCGCGGGCTCCGTCGCGGTCGGTGAGCCGTCGGGTGATCGCAACTCGCGTGCGAGGGTTGGGGCCGCCACGCCGACGACGTCGCCGGTGGTGGGGACCGCGTCGTTGCGGCAGAGGAACGCCATCTGACCGTCGACGACCCGTGCGATGGGCAGGAACTGCTGCTCGTCGACGGCGTCGGCGATGCGCTGGCCGGTCGCGGTGCCGACGATCTTCCATCCCTGGCGCGTGCGCTCGTCGAGCATCGCGTAGGTGAGCCCGTCGATGCCGATGATGCGCCCGAGGTACTCCTCGGGGACGGCGTTCTGGCCGCGCCGCTTCTTCCCCGGCGCGAGTTGGAACACTTCGCGCCGGCCGAAGACGCGGGCGAACTTGCCCGTCGCGAGAGCGTTGACCTCGTCGTTCGACGTGAACGCGAGGAGGCGGCCGATCCCGCGCAGATCGAGCTTCTCGGTGGCCTCCTCGGCGAGGGCGCTCATGCGGCGTGCCGACAGACCGTTCGCGATGGCTCGGGTGACGTTGTACGGGTCGGTGTCGATGAGGAGTGTCTTGACGCCGCGGTCGTTGAGCTCTTTCGCGAGACCTCGCCCGACGGCGTGAGAACCCGCGATGAGCACGCCGTCGGCCTGCGCCTCGGCGAGGCCGAGGAGGCGAGCCGCCGGACCCGCCAGGAACCCGTACACGACGATCGTGCCGATGATCGTGAGGAACACGATCGGCACGATCTTGTCGGCACCGGGCACACCCTCGTCCTCGAGGCGCAGTGCGAAGATCGCCGACACCGCAGCGGCGACGATGCCGCGTGGAGCCATCGCCATGAGGAACACGCGCTCGCGCCAGCTGAGCGGTGTGCGGATCGTCGAGATGATGACGGACAGAGGTCGCGCGACGAGCACCAGCAGGAGCAGGAAGGCGACGGTGGGGGCCGCGACGTCGCGCAACGCATCGGCTTCGATGCGCGCAGCGAGCAGGATGAACAGCACCGAGATCAGGAGCGTCCGGAGGCTCTCGTTGAAGTCGAGGACCTGGCGAACCGTCGAGGTCTCGCGCCGCGCCAGGTACATGCCGAGCACCGTGACGGCGAGGAGTCCGGACTCCTCCTGGATCTCGTTCGACGCGACGAAGCTCGCGATGACGAACGCGAAGGTGATCGGCACGGCGAGCTGATCGGGGATCAGGAACCGCTGCAGAGCGATGTCGAGCACGAACGCGGCGATGAAGCCGATCCCGGCGCCGGCGAGCAGCGTCAACCCGACGATGCCGACCGTGGAGAGCAGTGCCTCGCCGGTCTCGTCGGCGAGGACGATCTCGAACGCGACGAGCGCCGCGGTGGCGCCGATGGGATCGATGAGGACCCCTTCCGCACGCAGGATCGGCCCGGTCGTGCCCGACGGTCGGACGAATCGCAAGAGGGGCCCGACCACGGTCGGTCCCGTGACGACGAGCACGGCGCCGAGCATGATCGCGACGTCGTTCGACACGTCGAACAGGGCTCTCGCGCCGAACCAGCCGACGAGGAACGTGACGACTGCGCCGAGCGAGATGAGCCGTCGGACGACGGTGCCGGTGTTGCGCAGGACACGCGGCGGGAGGTCGAGTCCGCCCTCGAAGAGGATCACGGCGACCGAGAGGCTGACGAGCGGGAACAGCGTGTCGCCGAGGAGTTCGTCGGGTTCGACCACGTCGAACACAGGGCCCAGCAGCAGACCGGCCGCCAGCAGGGCGATGATCGACGGGATCTGGAGGCGCCACGCCACCCACTGGGCGACCATGCCCGCCCCCACGATCACGGCCAGGGTCGGACCGATCGCCGACTCGGCGGCGAGGAGGGAGCCGATCACGAAGGCGCTCCGGGGGTGATGGTCACGTGGGGTGGATGGATCGACGGGCCGGTGAGAGGGCGGTGGATCGAGCGTAGTGCTCCGACGGCGCACACCGAATCGCGTCGAATCGCGCCGGACCCCTCGAACAGCGCCCGACCGCGGCGGACCGTAGGGTCGCGGCATGAGCCCTCGAGTGCAGCGAGCGACGTTCCCCGGCCATGCCGGCCACGAGTTGGCCGCCCGAGTCGACCTGCCGGCCGTGCCGCCGACGGCGTGGGCGCTGTTCGCCCACTGTTTCACCTGCGGCAAGGATCTGCGCTCCGCAGGACGACTTGCAGCCGCCCTCACCGAGGCGGGCTTCGGCGTCGTGCGATTCGACTTCACCGGACTCGGACGGAGCGAGGGTGAGTTCGGTGACACCGACTTCACGTCGAACACCGAGGACCTCCTCGCCGCGGTCGAGTGGATGCGTACCGAGTACTCGGCTCCCCAGGTACTGATCGGCCACTCGCTGGGTGGCGCCGCCGTGCTGGCGATGGCCGGCGACGTGCCGGAGGCGCGCGCCGTGGTCACGATCGGCGCACCCGCTGACACCGAGCACGTGACGAATCTGTTCGTCGACTCACTCGACGAGATCGAGGACGACGGCGAGGCCTGCGTGGCGATCGCCGGACGCGAGTTCCTCATCACGGGTCGATTGGTCGACGACCTGCGATCGAGCCGCGTGCTCGAGTGCGCCGGCTCGATGAAGAAGGCGCTGCTCGTCGTCCACTCGCCGATCGACAACGTGGTGGGCGTCGAGAACGCCGCCGCGATCTACGAGGCGGCCCGGCATCCGAAGAGCTTCATCTCGCTCGACGGCGCCGATCACCTCATGAGCGATCTCGCCGACGCCGAGTTCGCCGCTCGCTCGATCTCCGCGTTCGCCACCCGGTACGTCGACGACGAGAGCGGCGCCCGTGGGCGTCCCGATCCGTCGGCTCCCGTCGTGGTGGCCGAGACGACCCAGGGTCCGTTCCTCAACCACGTCGTCGTCGGCAACCACCACTTCCTCGCCGACGAGCCCGAGTCGATCGGCGGGTTCGACGCCGGGCCGGCTCCCTACGACCTGCTCGGCGCGGCGCTCGGTACGTGCACCACGATGACGCTGCGGATGTACGCCGACCGCAAGAAGCTGCCACTCGATCGGGTCACCGTCGAGGTGTCACACGGCAAGGTGCACGTCGACGACTGTCTCGAGTGCATCGAGGACGAACCCGCGAAGATCGTGGCCGGCAAGGTCGATCGATTCGAGCGGGTCATCACGATCGAGGGGGACGAGCTGACCGACGACGACCGCCAGAAGCTGCTGGCGATCGCCGACCGCTGTCCTGTCCACCGCAGCCTCGAGGCCAACAGCGTCATCGCCACCCGCCTCGCCGACTGACGTCGGACGCGCCGGTCACCCCCCGGACATCTACCCCGTGACCGAGAGTTGGTACTCGGGGCGGTCGGGGAGGGTCGGTCCGCCGCGTAGGCGGACGATGGCGGCGTTGAGTTCGGCGCACATCAGCGTGGTGATGGCGACGAGACCGAGCCAGGTGACGATCCCGAGGACGAGGGCGAACTGGCCGTAGGTGTCGCCGGCGTTCTCGGTGATCCGGGTGACGATGGCCGTGCCGAAGTGCTGGAGCAGCGAGAAGACGATGCCCGCGATCACGGCGCCCGGCAGCACGTCGGCCCAGGTCGGGTTGGCCGACGTGAGGAACCGGTACATCGCGCCGATGGTGACGATGTTGACGACCACGGTTCCGGCGATGAGTGCGATGCCGCCGACGACGGGGAGGTCGGCCTCGCGCACGATGTTGGCGATGACGACGTTGCCGATCTGAGCGCCCCCGAGGATGGCGATCCCGAGCAGCGCCCGGCCGCGCTGCTGGGGCATCTTGGCGCGATCGTCGACGTGGACCTCCCAGATGTCGTCGAGCGCACCCTGGAGCCCGACGAACGCCTTGGTCGACGACCAGAGCGCACCTCCGAGGCCGATGATCAGCACCAGCCACGATCCGCTGATCGCCTCGGGGTCGTTCTTGAGGTCCTCGCCGAGCACCGGGATCTCACTGAGGGCGCCCTCGATGAGATCGTCGCGGAGCTCGGGGTTGCCCTCGAGGACGAAGCCGAGGATCGTCGTCGCGGCGAGCAGCAGCGGGAAGATCGACAGGAACGCGAAGAACGACAGGAGCGAGGCGTTGCGTCCCGACAGGTGCAGCCGCCACCCGTCGAGCGTCTCGACGAGCACATCGATGACGTGGTTCTTCTCGCGGATCTGCATCACCTTGTCGCTGGTGGTCCAGGGCATGGCGATCAGTGTGGCGGGTCGGCGAGGGCCCAGTCGACCGGCTGGCGTCCGGCGGTCTGCAGCGCCTCGTTGGAACGGCTGAACGGTCGGCTACCGAAGAACCCGTTGGCCGCCGAGAACGGCGACGGGTGGGTCGACTCGATGACGGTGTGGCGGGCTCCTCCCTCGACGGCCGAGATGCGCTGCGTCTTCTTGCGGGCGTGGCTGCCCCACAGGATGAACACGACTGGTTCGGGCTTGGCGGCGACGGTGTCGATGACGAGGTCGGTGAACGTCTCCCACCCCTTGCCCGCGTGCGAGCCCGCCTGACCGGCGCGGACGGTCAGCGACGTGTTGAGGAGGAGAACCCCCTGGCGCGCCCACGCTTCGAGGTTGCCGTGGTCGGGGATCTCGAAGCCGAGGTCGTCGTGCAACTCCTGGTGGATGTTGCGCAGCGACGGTGGGATCCGGACGCCACGCCGCACGCTGAACGCGAGCCCGTGGGCCTGACCCGACCCGTGGTACGGGTCCTGGCCGAGGATCACGACCTTCACGTCGGCGAACGGGGTGAGGTGGAGTGCCGCGAACACCTCGTCGTGTGGCGGGTAGATCGTTCGGGCGTCGCGCTCCGAGCGAACGAAGGCCTGGAGGTCCGTCCACCACGCCTCGTCGAACACCGAGCGCAGCAGAGGGTTCCAGTCGGTGGTCGTCATGGGGTCGCGAGGAGGAAATCGTTGTCGGAGTGACGCTGGCCGGGGGTGGTCGGGGGACACCACCCCTAGCATCCCGGCCCGTGTTCGACCACCTGCCGCGTACCGAGTTGGCCACACTGCCGACTCCGTTGGAGCGCGGACCGGTCGTTCCGGCCGGTGCCGGATCACGGGATGGCGATGGTCCTCGTCTCTGGGTGAAGCGCGATGATCTCACGGGCCTCGGTGGAGGGGGGAACAAGGCGCGCAAGCTCGAGTTCCTGTGCGGAGAGGCGCTTGCCGCAGGCGCACGGGCGGTGGTCACCGTCGGAGCCGCCCAGTCCAACCACTGTCGGATGACCGCAGCGGCCGCGGCACGCCTCGGCCTCGAGGCCCACCTCGTCGTCTCCGGATCCGCGCCCGAGCCCGGAGCGCGACCGACCGGCAACCAGCTCCTGTCCACCATGTTCGGCGCCCAGCTCCATCACACCGGGGCCGAGGACAGCCACTGGGGTGAGCTCGAGATCGCTCGCGAGGCCCTCACCGACGAACTCGCCCGCGGTGGTCTCGCGCCCGCATCGATCCCGATCGGCGGCAGCACGGCCGTCGGCGCACTCGGGTACGCGTCGGCGTTCGTCGAGCTCATCGGGCAGTGCCGTAACGCCGGACTCCGTCCGCGGTCGATCGTGTTCACGTCGTCGAGCGGCGGCACGCACGCCGGTCTCCTCGCCGGGCGAGCCGCGCTCATCTCGAGCGGGGCGGTGTTCCGCGACGACGCGCCCGACATCGTCGCGATCGGCGTCGCCAAGGGCGTCGTGCTCGGGATGCCCGACGTGGTCGAGTTGGCGAACGCCACGCTCGATCTCATGCGGGTCGATGTCCGGGTCGGTCCCGCCGACGTCGAGATCGACGGACGCTGGTTGGGTCCCGATTACGGCGTCCCGACCGATGCGGGCGCCGCGGCCATCGAGTGGGCGGCACGCTCGGGCGGCTGGGTCCTCGACCCCGTGTACTCGGGGAAGGGCATGTCGGGACTCCTCGGTCTGACCGGCGAGGGCCGCTGGGGTCCAGGCGACGACATCGTCTTCCTCCACACCGGCGGCTGGCCGGCGCTCTTCGCCTGAGTTCAGCCGGTCGTCGTCTGCGCCGCCATCGCCCGGCCGATCCGTTCGATCAGAATGCCGGCGACGTCGGTGGAGATTCGTCGGCCGCACCACACGAGTTCGTGGCCGAAGTCGTCGTCGGTGAAGGTGACGCCCCCGATCGTCACCGGCCGGTCGTATCTCGGGACGACGTGCCAGTGGACGTGCGGGTTCGGACGCCCATCCGTCCACGGCGGATCGGGATCGTCGGCGCGGAACGCCCAGTTGCGGAGACACGACAGGGTCACGTGCGCGGCGTCGAGCTCGTGCTCGAGCGCCGCCTCGGCCAGGCGGAAGAGCGCGAAGAACTCCTCCGCCTCGTCGGTGGTCAGGTCGCCGACCTTCGCGACGTGCCGGAGCGCCACGATCAGCAAGGACCCCGGTGTCGTCTGGTCGGGATGCAGGACCACCTTCCACCGCTCGGTGACGGCGAAGGTGAGCGGATCGTCGTCCGGCGCCGTGCAACTCACGCACGCGGGGTCGAGCCCGGCCGGTCGGCCGATCTCGGGATGCAGGAGTCGGACGGCGAAATCGGTCGTCACGACGGGCGATGGTGTTCGAGCACTGCACCGACGATCTCGGGCGGTTCGTTCCACACCGGGTCGTCGTCGCGTGGATGGTGGAACACGAGGTCGGTGAACCCGAGCTCGGCGTGTCGACCGACGCAGTCGTCGAACGCGTCGACGCTTCCGAGCGGTCGCTCGTCGGTGTGACCGGTCAGGAGGATCCGGTCGATCGACGCCGGATCGCGCCCGACCGCTTCACACGCCTCGTCGAGGATCTCGCACTGGCGAGCGAGCGCTCGATCGGCCGCGGCGACGCTGCGATCGGGATCCGTCGGATCGCCGATGGTGATCCAGGCATCGGCGACGTCGGCGGCGAGACCCAGACCGCGCGGGCCGCTCGCTGCGACGCCCAACCGGAGGCGGGGTCGCTGCACACATCCCGGCAGCATCCGGGCACCGTCGACCGTGTACCAGTCGCCGGTGTGGTCGGTCAGCGAACCGCGCAGCAGACCGTCGATCACGCCGGTCGCCTCCACGAGGCGATCCATCCGCTGACCGGGTGACAGCTCGGCCTGCCCGAGGACCGTCGCATCGAAGCCGAGACCGGCCGCGCCGACACCGATCATGAGCCTCCCGCCCGAGATGTGGTCGATCGTCATCGCGTCCTTCGCGAGGGTGACCGGGTGGCGGACGTTGAGGTTCGACACCATGGTCCCGAGCCGGATCCGCTCGGTCACGGCGGCGACCCCGGTGAGCCACGGATAGGTGGCGTGCCACGGGAGGTCTCGATAGTGACGCCACGACAGGTGGTCGTAGACCCACAGGTGGTCGGCCCCGGCCTCATCGAGATGGCGGGCGGTGGCCACCGTGGTCGGCCACGGATCGGACGGCATCAACACGAACCCGACACGCATGCGGTGAACGGTATCGATGGCGTCGTGCCACCCAGTCGAGGCCGAGACCGCCATCGTCTGTGGCGGGTACCGTGAGTCCATGACCGACGTGATGACCCAGTCGAGCACCGACGCCATCCTCGACGTCGACCTCCTCGCCTTCGAGAACGGTTCGGGCCAGCAGCGACGAGCTGTCGTCGACGGCGTGACACGCAGCCTCGCCACTGGGTTCGTCTACACGAGCCACGACCTGTCCGATGATCTGCTCGACACGGCCTACGGGATGCTGCGCGAGTTCTTCGAGAAGCCGGTCGAGGAGAAGCGCACCGCCGAGGCGCCGGGCTCCAACGGTCAGACCGGCTACACCGGTCTGCTCGTCGAGACCGCTGCGTCGAGCGACAAGCCCGACTGGAAGGAGATGCTCAACTGGGCGACGCCCATCCCGGACGGTCACCCGTTGAAGCGAAAGTTCCCCGGGTCGTACCCCGACCAGGTGCTGCCCGAGCAGGTCGTCCCCGGCATCACCGAGGTGCTGTACCGATTCCACGACTCCATCGCCGACCTGCAGCGTCGCTTCCTGAGGATCATCGCCGAGGGCATCGGATGCCACGAGTCGTTCTTCGACGACATGGTCGCCGACGGGCCCACCCTCACGCGTGCGATCCGGTACCCGGCGATGTCCGAACTCGATACGGCGCTCGGTGACGACGGTTCACCCGGGCACGTGTGGGCGGCCGAGCACGGCGACATCAACCTCATCACGGCCCTGCCGCGGGCGACCGCGCCGGGCCTCCAGGTCAAGGTCGGCGACGACTGGATCGACGCGACGCCTCCCGACGAGGGCGTCATCGTCAACACCGGCATCATGCTCGAGCGGCTCACCAACGGTCGGATCCCCATCGGCTGGCACCGTGTCGTCGCCTCGCCGGGGTACGAGGGGGAGCGGTACTCGGTGGTGCAGTTCTGCCACCCGCGCCCGTGGACGGTGCTGTCGCCGGTCGCCTCGTGCTGCACCCCTGAGCACCCGCAGCGATTCTCGGCGATCTCGGCCGACGACGCACTCGCCGAGGTCCTCTACGAGATCAATCTCGTCGAGGACGCCCGCCGCGTCGACTGACGCTGCCGGACGCGCCGAGCCCCGTCCGGCGAGCCGACCTGGGCGAAAGCGGACAGTGTCCGAATCTGGCCCGGGCAGAAGCGGACACGACACGTCTGGCACGGCCGCGAGGGAAGCGCCAGCGACGAGCCGCACGCGATCCGAGACCGAAGCGAAGCGGAGGTCGAGGTGAGCCACCAGGACAGTGTCCGGATCTGGCCCGGGCAGAAGCGGACACGGCCCGGGCAGAAGCGGACGGTCAGGGGCGGACGAAGGCGCCGGTGGCCGGAGCGTCGCTCTGGAGTGCGAGGCGAACCCACACCTCGGTCGGAAGGTCGAGGTCGTCGTCCCAGCGATCGGGGGTCTCGTCGGAGCCGTCGGCACCCGGTCCGTGCGCGGTCGCCGGCACCCAGGTGCACGTCTCGGCGGGATTGATCAGCGCTCCCCACCCGCTCCCCGTGACCTGGCCGGATGACGTGATGACCCATTCCGAGTCGATCTCCGGGTGCAGGTCGGTCGTCTCGATGGTGACCGCGTCGCGGTCGCCCGAGTCACGTGCGGGGATCGACCACGGACCGATTCCCACCGAGCAGGTCTGTCGGAACAGGGCGTCGATCACCGGGCCGAACGCGTCGATCGGGCGGCCGTCGACGTCGAGGATCGACACGCGGATGTGGGGTGCCACGGCGTCGGGATCGAGCGTGATCGACGCATCGGTCGGAACGTCCGCCCGCACGCCGACCGGCAGCGGTTCGGTGTCGCCCATGAACCCGATGACCTGACCGGCGCGCACCGTCGCGCCGATCCGACCCAGCGTGGTCAAGCGGAGATGGTCGTCGGCCTGGCCATCGTCGGTTCCGGGTGAGTCGTCGTTGAAGCCCGAGTACACGACGCTGTAGGCGTCGGGTGATGTGATCGTGATCGAGATCGGTCGGTCGGATCCCGGCTCGTCGTCGACCGCGGTGACGATGCCGTCGGCGATGGCGAGCACGGGTTGCAGCTTCACGCCGAACACGATCGCCGGCGCGTTCTCGTTGCACAGTCCGGCCGCCTCGATGTCGGCACGACTCGGACCCGTGCGCGCCGCGATCCCGTCGCCACCGTCGCCGCTGTCTCCGGCGAGGTCCGAGGTCTCGAGGGCCTCGGCATCGTCGCAGTCGGGGATGGCGATCCGCGACGGACCGAGCACCGGGAAGGTCACCGACGGTCCTGCCGGCGTCGCGGCCGGGACCTCGGGAGCTCGCCCGGATCGACGCTCACCTTCCTCGGCCGTGAACGCCGGTGGGATCGGGCCGCCGGAGATCGAGGCGTACGTCGTCAACCATCGGGTCTGGTACTCGCGCACGGTGAGCACGTTGCCGGCCTCGGGGACCGGCACGATGTCGAGCAGCTCCCACTGCCGTGCTGCGATCGGGTAGTACCACATGATCGGGACCATCGAGACGTCGCCGTCGAACGTGTCGAGGAACATCCGCACGTCCTTCTCGGCCCGCTCGTCCTGCACCCATGGCGGCGCCTGGTAGGCGTGCTGATAGCCCCCGTAGCCGGCCCAGGTCGACTCGATGAACTGGTACGCGCCCGACGCGTTTCCCTTGTTCGGGGGGATGTCGTAGATGCCCCGCGACTCCTGGTACCGGATGGTGGCGAGGATCGCCTGCATCTGGGGATCGCCGGCCGCGATGTCGCGGTTCGGTGGGATCACCGGACCGGGTGGGAGCGTCGTGGTCGCACTCGGTGGGATCGTGGTCGTGGGCGTGACGGTCTCGGGCACCGTGGTCGGCGAGACGTCGGGATCCGTGCCGCCGGGTGTGGTGGTCGAGGTGGCCGTTGGGATCGTCGTCGTGGTGGAGCCGGTGTCCGGCTCGGAGGTCGTCGACGGTGTCCCGTCGGGTGTCGTGGTCGTCGGGGTGTCGACCGGTTCCGACGTGGTCGTGCCGGTCGAATCATCGGGTTCGGTCGTCGTCGGATCGGAGCCGAGATCGTCGGGAGGTGACGACTCGGAGGGAGCGCCGAGTGGCGACGCGTCGGTCGCCCCGTCGGTCGCGTGGGCGACGAGCGGGACCGCGCTGGCTCCGAGGACGAAGGTGAGGCCGATGGCGGCGAGGCGCCGAGCACGTCGCTCGTCCGGCCCCGAACACGCCGAAACGCTGGCGCGGCTCGATCGACGTGGGCGATCGGTCGGCGATGGGGCGGGGATCACGGCGTGACGGGCGACGGAGGCGTGGGCGGATCGGGACGGGCGGACAACGAGATCGCGGCCGCCTCAGCCGATCATCGGCACATCGTCGAGCCGAGTCGAGTGAATTCTGCGACGAGCACAGGTGTGCCGTGATTCGTCGTGGGGCGGCCTACCGAGTCTCGCGGCTCGGCACGGATACCGTGCGGCGGGTGGCTGACGACGGTGATCGAGCGGCGGACGATCTCAGTTCGCTCGTCGAGCGCACGCCCGCGCCCGACCTCGACGACGACGCTCCCGGTCCGCTCACGCTGCTGAATCGGATGCGCGCCGAGTCGCAGGACCAGCAGCCGGATCAGCGTCCGCTCGATCCGCTGCAGCGGCCGGCGGAGCAAGCCGAGCGGCCTCCGCGCGTCCGCACCATTCCGCTGTCGGAGCCGCCCACGGGCGGGGACGCCGTTCCCCGAGAGGGTGCGGCGCGACCCGAGGGAGTCACGCCGCTCTCCGGTCGGGATGCGCCCGTTCCCGGCGATCGACCGGCGGATGATCGATCGTCAGAGCCGGAGGCAGATCCCGATGTGGCTGCGCCGCCCTCGCCTCGTCAGGACGTCGTGCTCGCCGTCGACATCGGTGGTACGAAGTTCGCCGCCGGACTCGTGACCGTGCGCGGTGAGCTCATCGATCGGGCGCGGGTCGAGGTCAGCCGGACCGCGTTGCCGGACGGCCACTTCGACTCGTTGGCCGGCATCATCGACGACCTCACCGCACGAGCCCGCACACAGCACCGCGCGCGGATCCGCGCGGTCGGGGTCGGATCGGCCGGACCGGTCACGACGAACGTCGAGATGGTGTCGCCGGTCAACATCCCCGCGTGGCGCGAGTTCCCCCTCCGGGCTCGGCTCCAGGAGCTGACCCGCGTGCCCGTCTACGGCGACCTCGACGCGAAGGCGCTCGCTCTCGCCGAGGGGTGGCTCGGCGCGGCGCAAGGCCATGCCAACTTCTGCGCGATGACGGTCTCGACCGGGGTCGGTGGCGGGATCGTGCTCGACGGTGAGCTGCTCGACGGGGCGAGCGGAAACGCCGGCCACATCGGCCATGTGATCGTCGAGCCGGGCGGGCATCGATGCGGATGCGGCGCGCAGGGATGCCTCGAGGCCGAGGCGTCCGGTCTCGCGATCGAGTCGATCACGGGTCGCCCCGCCACCGAGCCGACGTACGAGCTGATGCAACACACCGGTGCGCTGGTCGGACGCGCGGCATCGACGGTGTGCAACGCGCTCGACCTCTCCCTCGTGGTCGTCGGCGGCAGCGTCGCGCTCGGGTTCGCTGCCACCTTCTTCCACTCGGCCCAGGTCGAGCTCGACGAGCACGTGCGGTTGCCGTACAGCAGGGGAGCGAGGATCACCCCGTCCCGGCTCGCTGACAGCGGTCCGCTGATCGGCGCCGGGGCGGTGGGCTGGCGCGGAGTCCGTCGCGCCCGACGGATCGCCGGCTGACCGTCGACGACGCCCTCGCGATCGTCGGTCGCGGCCCCGGGACGTTCCCCGCTCGGCTCGGCACCACGGTCGATCGGTAACGTCGCCGCGTGGTCATGATCGCCAGCCAGCAGTCGGACCGGGGTGACGTCCCCGCCGTGATCGACGAGTGGGGCGCCACGTCGTGGAGTGAGATCGACGAGCGGACCAACCGCCTCATCCATCACCTGCGCGGCGCCGGCGTGCAGCCGGGCGATCGGGTGGCGCTGCTCAGCGGGAACCGTCGGGAGATCGAGGAGGTGTACCTCTCGTGCATGCACGCCGGGTGGCACTGCGTTCCGATCAACTGGCACTTCGCCGCCGACGAGGTGGCCTACGTGCTCGCCGACTCGGGAGCCAGTGCGCTCGTCGCGTCGAGCGCGTACGCCGGGTTGGCGGCCGAGGCGTTGACGATCGAACCCGACAGCGTGTCGCTGGCCCGACTCGCCATGGCGCCGCACGAGCACGAGGTGGTGCCCGATGCGCTCGAGTCGTACGAGGAGGCGCTCGCCGCCGCCGATCCGGCGGAGCCCGACGGGCAGATGCTCGGCGGCGTGATGTTCTACACCTCGGGAACCACGGGTCGACCGAAGGGCGTCCGATCCACGAGCTGGCAACCGGAGACCCCGGTCGAGGTGCTGTCGCTGATGGCGTCATCGGTCGACGGTCTCGGGATCCCGCCACACGGTCGCACCCTGCTGTGCGGTCCGCAGTACCACTCGGCGCAGTGGGCGTTCAGCTTCCTTCCGCTCGTCGCCGGATCGACGGTCGTGATGCAGGCGAAGTTCATCCCCGAGCAGACACTCACGATGATCGACGAGCACCAGGTCACGAACACCCATCTCGTGCCGACGCAGTTCGTGCGGCTCCTCCGCGTCGACAGCACGGCGCGCGACGCGTTCGACGGCTCGTCGCTCGTCGCCGTGCTCCACGGTGCGGCGCCGTGCGCCCCCGACGTGAAGCGGTCGATGATCGACTGGTGGGGCCCGAAGATCTCCGAGTACTACGGCGCGACCGAAGGCGGGATCGTCACGATGATCACCGCCGACGAATGGCTCGAGCGACCGGGGTCGGTCGGCACGTCGATGCCGATCGTCGAGGTCAAGGTCGTCAACGCTCTGGGCGAGACAGCGGCCCCGAACGAGGAGGGCGTCATCCATGTGCGGTCGCTCGTGGGTCAGGACTTCGAATACCTCAACGCGCCGGAGAAGACCGCCGAAGCGCACAGCGAACCGGGCTTCATGACCATGGGCGACATCGGGTACCTCGACGATGCGGGGTACCTGTACCTGTCCGACCGGAAGATCGACATGATCATCTCCGGCGGGGTCAACATCTACCCCGCCGAGGTCGAGGCGGTGCTCATCTCGCATCCGTCCGTGCTCGACGTCGCCGTCTTCGGTGTGCCCAACGAAGAGTTCGGCGAGGAGGTCAAGGCGACGGTGCAGCTCGTCGACGACGTCGAGTGGAGCGACGACCTCGCCGCCGAACTCGATGCGCTCGCACGCCAGCACCTCGCCGGGTACAAGCGGCCGCGGTCGTTCGACGTCGTCGACGAGATGCCGCGCAGCGCCGCGGGCAAGCTCTTGAAGCGTCGACTGCGCGAGCCCTACTGGGCCGGAACGGGACGTTCCATCTGATCATCCGTTCTGACGACCGCTGCGGCGGGGCGGGTGTGCCTTCTCGGTCGACCGAGGTGCTCCGTGGAATGATGACGCGATGACGAAGATCCGGTCACGCGACTCGCGCATGATCCAGGATCGCCGCGGGAGCGGCGGGAGCGCTCGCAGCGGCGGCGCGAGCGGCGGTCTCGGAGACCTCCTCAGCGGTGGGCTCAGCGGTGGGCTCGGCGGTGGCGGAGGCGGTGGAGGCCTCGGTGGGGGTCTCGGCGGTGCACTCGGCGGTGCGCTCGCAGGTGGTGCGGCGGGACGCGGGTGCGGCACCAAGGGCGGCGGGATGCTGATCGGCCTGCTGGTGGTCGCGGCAACGGTGTTCCTGCCCCAACTGCTCGGTGGTGGGTCGGGTGGCGGCTTCGGTCTCGCACCGTCGGGCGGCGCGGCAACCGCCTCGGAGCTGACGACCGGTGGTGACGACGATCCGTGTAGCTCCGAAGCCGAACAGATCCTGTGCGGCGCCACGATCGACGTGCAGGAGTACTGGATCGACGAGTACCCGCGTCTCACCAACGGCCAGGAGTACCCGGTCACCCAGACGGTGTTCTTCTCGGGTTTCACCAACACCGGGTGCGGACAGGCCTCGGCCCAGACGGGGCCGTTCTACTGCCCGGCCGACCGGCTGATCTACTTCGATCTCGACTTCCTCGCCGAACTCCAGTCCCGCTTCGGCATCGAGGGCGACCTGGCTGCGCAGTACATCGTCGCTCACGAGTACGGCCATCACGTACAGAACGCACTCGGGATCGACGCCAACATGCGCCGGCTCCAGCAGCAGGATCCCGCCAACGCGAATCGGTACCTGATCGCACTCGAGCTCCAGGCCGACTGTCTCGCCGGTGCCTGGGCGATCGACGCCGAGCAGCGGAACCTCTTCGACTCGCCCGACGAGATCCAGGAAGCGTTGAACGCCGCCGAGGCCGTCGGCGACGATCGGATCCAGATGAGCACCCAGGGTCAGATCAACCCCGAGACGTGGACCCACGGTTCATCCGAACAGCGCCTGCGTTGGTTCCTCGTGGGCTACGACACCGCGAACCCGGCCAACTGCGACACGTTCTCCGACCCGTTCAACCTCTGAGCGCCGATTGTTCCGTCGACCCCAGGGCTCGACGGAACAATGGCCCGCCGGGACCCGGTGCGACCCGACGGGTACCGTGCGGCTCCGTGACGGTTCGGCTCACCGTGCGACGGGCGTCGTGGCGGAGCCGCGTCGCTCGACTGGCCGGTGAGGTCGACGGTCTCGTGCCCGTCGTGAAGGGCAACGGCTACGGACTCGGACGAGCGTTCCTGGCCGGCGTGGCCGCCGAGTTCGCCGACACCGTCGCCGTCGGGACGGTGCACGAACTCGACGTGCTCGACGCACACCCATCGCTCGACGTGGTCGTCCTCACGCCTGCCCTCGCACCGCCGCCGACGAACCGACCCATCCTCACCGTGGGCAGGCCGGAACACGTCGACGCACTTGCGGAGTGGGGCGGGCGGGTCGTCGTCAAGCTCACCTAGTCGATGCAGCGGTACGGGGGGTCCGTCGAGCTGATCGACGCGGCCCGTGCCGTCGGACTCGACGTCGTCGGCGTGTCCGTCCATCCGCCTCTCGTCGGCACGGACGACGAACGCGTCGCCGACGTCGCACGCCACCTCGCCGACGTCGATCCGGCGATCCCGGCGTGGGTCAGTCACCTGTCGGTCGACGCCTACCGGTCGTTGCCGACGAGCCACTCGTATCGGCTCCGACTCGGAACCTCGTTGTGGCACGCGGACAAGAACGACCTCCACCTCGAGGCCGACGTGATCGACGTCCGCCCCGTCGCGGCGGGCGAGCGAGCGGGCTACCGCCTGGTCGACGTGCCGGGTCGGGGACACCTCGTGATGATCGGGGCGGGCACGGCCCACGGCGTCACCCCGCTTCCCGACGGGCGCAGCCCGTTCCACCACGCCCGTACCCGCTTGCCGTTGCTCGAGCCGCCGCACATGCACACGTCGATGGCATGGGTCCCGACCGACGCTCCGTGTCCGGCGGTCGGCGGCCACGTCGACGTGCAACGCCCTCTCCACATGACCTCGGTGGACGAGTACCGATGGCTCTGACGACCCAGCTCGATCCGGCGACCGGTTCGCGGCCACCCGGCGAACGCATCGCGGGCCTCGACGTCGTGCGGGCCGTCGCGCTCATCGGCGTGGTCGTGATGAACTACCACGGCTACCTGATCCTGCTCGGCGCCGAGCGGGGGACCGACCCGGTGGAGCGTTTCTTCGATCCGTGGACCGGGCCGCTCGCGACGCGCTTCGCCGCCACGTTCGTGCTCGTCGCCGGGATCGGCGTGTCGCTGATGACCGAGAGGTTGCGGACCGCGGACCCGTCCGACCCCGAGTCCGCTGCGGATGTGCGATCCGCCGTCACGGCGATGCGGTGGAGATTCGTTCGACGAGGTCTCGTGCTCTACGTCGTCGGTCAGGCCATCGAGCAGACCTGGCCCGGCACGATCCTCATCTACTACGGAGCGTTGTTCGTCCTCGCCGCCGTCCTCTTCCGACTGCGAGACGCGGCGATCGTGTCGATCGGGATCGGGGCCGTCGTCGCCTCGGTCGTTCTCCAGGTGTGGTTGTTCCGCCAGGCCGAGGCCGGCGAGAGCACCGCATGGCTCACGTCACCCGCGGGCGCGAGCTGGCAGGACCGCATCTTCGAGATCGTCGTCAACGGCACTCACCCGCTCGTTCCGTGGCTCGCCTTCTTCTGTGCCGGGATCGTCCTCGGGCGCCACCTCCGCGACGTGCGGTGGACGATGGGCGCAGCGATGCTCGGAGTGTTCCTGTTCTTCGCCGCCGGGATCCTGAACGGTGCGGCCACGACGCCGTTCCAGGCGCGGATGCTCTCCGACGACCCGTCGTCGCGGAGTGCGGTGTACGTCGCCAGCGCGCTCGGAACCGCGCTGATCGCCACGATCGGCATTCTCCGGTTGGTGGATGGAGCGACACGGACACGGCGTGCGCGTCATGCGCCCGAGTCGCCCATCGAGTTCGACATGGGTCGGCAGATCGCCGAGGTTCTCGGTCGCGCCGGACAGATGTCGCTCACGATCTACCTGCTCCACGTCGCGGTGTTCCGGCTCCTCGTCGACGGTCTCGGAGTGATCGAGCCGGCCGGTCTCGGGACCGCGCTCGCGTTCGCCGCTGCGTTCTGGGTCGTCGCGATCGCCGCGGCGAACGCATGGCATCGCCGGTTCGGTCGCGGCCCCGCCGAGGTCGTGTACCGCCGACTCGGCGGCTGACCGACGTCAGAGCTGGTCAGCCGAGTTCGGCGACCGTGCCGCACGACTCGATGTCGCCGCAGTCGCAGGTGCGGAGTTCGTCGAGCGCGTCGATCATCGCGTCGAGCTCGGTCCGCTGGGCTCGGAGACGGTGCAGTTGATCGTCGAGTCGTCGGCGTCGGTCGTCATCCGGCCCGCCGACCAGCGCAACGATCTCGTCGAGGGTGAACCCGAGCCGTCGTGCTCCGCGGACGAGTCGGATCCGCTCGATCGACGCGGCGTCGAATCGGCGGCGGCCGCTCTCTCGGGTCACCGTGGGGAGCAGCCCGAGATCGTCATAGTGCCGCACGGTCGTCACGGTCGTGCCCGTGGCCCGCGCGGCCGCACCGATGGAGACGAGGTCGGCCCCGAGGTCAGGCGCGGCCATCGAGGTCCGATCCCGTGAGGAGCGCGATCGCCTCGGTCCCGGCGGCGTGCTCGGTCGTGATCTCGACCACGCACCTCTCGCTCGAACGTCTCACGGCCAACGTGAGGAACGCACAGCACCTCGACTCGGCGGCGGCGAGGCGTTCCGCCTCCTCGCCGAGACCGCCCGGGAGGGTGAGGCGCGATCCGCCGTCGATCGTCTCGACGATCAGGGCCGCTGACGCCAATCGGTGCCACTGAGCGATCCGATCGGGGATGTCGTCGACGGCGAGCGTGCAACTCGGCGGGTCATCGCTCTCCACCGGAGTCGGTTCTCGGCGTCTCGGCATGCACTCGAACCTACGACCTCGGGTCGCCCCGAGGTCAAGGGTCGATGCAGACGGCGCCGGTGTCAGTCGGCCGGGGTGGGGTCGACCGGTCGCCAGCGTTCGATCGTGTGGACCAGGTGATCGACGAACTGGTTGATGAACCGCTCCCCTTCGGCGCCCGACGCTCCGGCGGGGTCGCCGAGCACGCCGTTGGGACTGACCTCGCGCACGCCGTGCGAGCGAAGGGCCGGGAGCAGGTCGTCGAGCGCGGTGTCGGGCCCCGACACCGCCAGTTCGAGCCGGACGAGGCCGGGGTCGATGGCGAGCATGAGCGAGGTCTCGATGCGCCCGGCGTGGAGGTCGGGTGGTCCGCCGTCGGCGCGCGTGGGCCAGCGAGGTGCCCACGACAGGACACGGCGCCGGAAGCCGTCGGCGCGCCGTTCACCCGTCAGCTGGTCGACGGCCCGCTTGAGTGCGACGACGTTTCCGCCGTGAGCGTTGACGAGGACCACGCCGGCCGCCCAGTCGGCGCTCCGCACGAGTTCGACGATCACCTGGGTGAGCACGTCGTTGCCGATCGAGAGCGTCCCCGCGAATCCCGCGTGTTCGCCCGACGCCGTGACGGCCAGGCTCGGTCCGACGACGAGACCGTCGGTCTGGCTGACCGCCCGCCCGGCGATCTCCTCGGCGATGAGTGTGTCGGTGCGGAGCGGCAGATGGGGACCGTGCTGTTCGGTCGAGCCGATCGGGACGAGGACGAGCGGTCGGAGCGTGCCGTCGTCGGGCTGGCGTCGAACGACGTCACGAACGTCGTCGGACGTCATGTCGCTCAACCGCATCCGGACGATCCTCGCAGCACGCGCACCGATCGCCCACGGCCGCGGTCGATCCGTCAAGAAGTCGTCAGGCGCGACGTCCGCCACCGAGCGGACCAGTCGTCGTCGACCTGCGTCAGCTCGACCCTGTCGAACGTGGACGCCGACGATCCGCACCCGCCCGTCGTCGGTCGGTCCGATCCCGTCGATCGCCACGGGGAGCGCGGCGTGACCGTGGCGGACGGCGAGTCGTCGGGCTCGTTCTCCTCTCCCCGGTCGGTGCGACGTCAGGTGCGTGGAGGCGGTGAGAACCCGTCGGGGATCACGAGGTCGTCGGGGCTCAGGTCGTGGATCGACGCCTTGCCCATGCCGAGCAGGTTCGAGTCGATCCCCATGCGCAGCACGTCGAGCACGTTCTCGACGCCCGCCTGTCCGTTGGCGGCGAGACCCCACAGGTACGCACGGCCGATCATGACGGCCTTCGCCCCGAGGGCGAGCGCCTTCACCACGTCGCTTCCCCGTCGGATCCCCGAGTCCATCACGACCTCGATCTGGTCGCCGACGGCGTCGACCACCTCGGGGAGCACGCGGATCGGCGCCGGGGCGCCGTCGAGGTTGTTCCCTCCGTGGGTCGACACCGAGATCGCACTGGCGCCGGCGTCGACCGCGCGCTTCGCCTCGTCGGCGCGGCTGATCCCCTTGACCATGAAGGGCCCGTCCCACTGCGCCCGGAGCCACGCCACGTCGTCCCAGGTGGGCGGGGGCGTGCCCATCCACACGCCGTACGCCTCGAAGAAGCCGGGGACGGGATCGTCGGCCGACACCGGGAAGTTGGGAACTCCGAGCTGAGGGATCGACCCGGACCTGAGCCAGTCGTAGAGCCAACGGGGCCGGATGATCGCGCCGGGCGCCTGCTCGATCATCGTCTTGAGGTCGATCTTCTCGGGGATGCTCGGGCTGCCCCAGTCGCGACTGTGCACGAACGACCAGTCGAGCGTGAGGATCATCCCCACGGCGCCCGCCGCCTTCGCCCGCTCCATCCGTCCGACCATCGAGTCGCGATCTCCGGCCCAGTAGATCTGGAAGAACGTCTGCGGGTTGGCCTCGAACACCTCGTTCATCGGCTTCGACGAGAACGAACTCAGACCCATGGCGACGCCCCGGGCGGCGGCAGCGCGTGCGACGGCGACCTCACCGTCGGGGTGGACGGCCTGGACGCCGGTGGGCGAGATCAGGACCGGCATCGAGACCGGCTGTCCCATCACCTCGGTGGCCATGTCGCGAGTGGGTGACTGACCGGCGGTGACCGGTCGGAGACCGAGCTCGTCGAACGCCGCCGTGTTGTCGTTGACGGTGACCCCGGCCTCGGCGCCGGCGATCAGCGCCCCGTAGACGGCGGGCGGAAGGCGCCGCTTGGCGCGCTTCGGTGCGACGGCGATCGACTCGAACCACGGGTTGTAGAACACGGCGACAGGGTAGGAGCCGGGTCGCCCGCGATCATCTCCGATCGGTCGGGTTCGACGCGCGGTCCGAGGCGGGTCGAGCGCCGGACGAGTGCGGCTCGGACTCGAGGATCGACTCCAGGACGGTCGGCGACGCGCCGATGACCTGGCGTGCACCGCGAGCTCCACACCGGTCGGCCACGCCGCCGCCTCCCCGCGATCATCGCGGGGACCGTCCTCGGCGCCGCTCCGGTCGGAGCGTTGGTCGCGATCGGGATCGTGGGCGATTGGGCGACGGTCGGCGGGTCCGACAGCGTCGCGGCCGGCGGTGCGAACGTGTCTGGGCTCGACGATGCCGGCGACTCGATGTCGATCGCGATCCCGCTGCCCGAGCCCGCGACCCTGGACGACGCACCCCGACCGCCACGGCTCGATCTGTCGATCGGGGGTGGGACGGACGCCTCGCTCGTCTCGGCGAGCCCGGAGGCCGACGCCGCCTGGCACGCCGCCTCACCGGCCAGCCGCTCGCTGATGCCGGCCCTCGTCCCGTCGGACGTGCGCGGTCAGCTGGACGTGATCCCGGCGTCCGTGCGAGTCGTCGGTGTCGACGACGTCACCATCTCGTTCCGGACCGAGTCCGGACTCACCGGTCACGCCGTCGGCGCGGGATCGATCGAGGACACGGTCGTGCCGCTGTTCTTCCTGGCCGACCGCGACGAGACGGTCCGGGTCGTCGCGTCGAGCGTGCGTGGCGAGTCGGTCGTCGGGACGATCCCGCTCGCCGACGTGATCGACGGTGGCGGTCTCGACGTGGCCGGGTCCGATCTCGGCTCGATCGACGTACGTCCACTCGGCGCGAACGAAATGGCCGATCGGCTCGGTGTGACCGTCGACGAACTCGACGACTACCGGTCGCGTCACCTCACCCTGTGACGAGACCCCCTGGTGACCTGGTCCGGACGGACCGGTCTGTCAGCTGACGAGCCGGTCCGTCAGCTGACGAACCAGATGGTGCAGTTCGGCGGGATGACGCCGGGGGTGTGCATCTCGGCCGGTGCCGACGAGAACACCGGGGTCGCGATCTCGAGGTGGTCGTCGTCGAGGTCGAGGGCGATCGGCGAGCGCGTCACGTTCGTGACGGTCACGAGGTCGCCACGGCGTACGGCCACGAGTCCCGGGCCGAGGTCGACGACCGCGGCGACGCGCCCCTGAGGGAGCGCATGTTCGCGGCGGGCGGCGACGAGTTCGCGATACAGCTCGAGGGTCGACCCCTCCTGACCGTCGACCTCGTCGACGGCG
>JBCDAK010000009.1:0-46723 GCA_039185545.1 Actinomycetota bacterium | reverse complement strand
GCGGTGAACACCTGCGTCCCCGGAGCGAGATCGCTCACCACGACCGGGTCGAGGGTCGGCTCGCCGATCGGCGTGCCGTCGGGCCGGGACCACTGGATCGGAAGATCGAGACCGGCGTAGCTCGTGAACCGACCCTCGAGGTCGATGAAGTCCTCCTGCAGGAACACGGTTCCGGCGGCCGGGGCGACCTGGGTGAACACGGGTGCCGAGTAGGGCCGATTCATCGCCGTGGCGACGGCCCGGTACGCGTCCACGCGGGCGACGTTGCCGGTCACCTCGGAACCGAGTGCGTCCTGGTGTGCGGTGGCCAGCAGCACGCTCCTGAGCTCGTTCGCGTCGAGCCCCGGGTTCGCCGCCTTGACGAGTGCCGCGACCCCGGCCACGTGCGGCGTGGCGAACGAGGTGCCGCACACGGGACGAAGTCCCTCGGTGTTGGGCTCCTCGGGGTCCCAGATGCCGAGCACGCAGTGGGGGCCCCAGATCTCGACCGAGCCGGTGTTGGTCTCGGTCCCCCAGTTCGAGATCGGATGCCGGGCGAGCGGACGGTCCCGCTCGACGAGGCTCCCCGAGTCCCACTCGAGCATCATTCCGCCCTGCACTCCCCCGACGCACACGACGAAGCGGCTCTCGCACGGGATCACGAGATCGTTGCCCGAGTCGATGTTGCGGCTGTCGTTCGACGCCGATGCGAACGGCAGGGCCCCGTACTGGTCCCGCACCTTGCGGAAGATGCGGTCGATGCGCCACTGATTGATCCCGATGAACGAGTTGATGTCGCTGCTCAGGCTCATCGTGACGATGTCGGGCCGCACGTCCTTCACGACCCGGAGCACGTCACGCATGCGGGACCATGTCCCCGAACCACCCGACATGACCGTGAGGTCGACGACGGGCGCGCCCGGCCCCGCCATGCCGTAGTCGTTGTCGAATTGACCGGCCGCCGCGTTGAACACGTGCGTGCCGTGGAACGCCGAGACGGTCCCGGTGTCCTCACCCCAGCCGTACCTCTTCCAGTCGGCCTTGCGGGTCTCGACGCCGAACGGCATGTCGCCGTTGCCCCAGAAGCCCTCGTCGACGACGAGGAGGTCGATTCGATTGCCGAGCCCGCCCCAGCCGTACAGCATCTGCCACGCCGCGCTGACGCCGCCGTCCTGCTCGCCACCGACCTGCAGCCACGGCCAGTCGAACGCGTTGGTTCCCATGGTCGGGCCGGCCGGGTCCCACTCGTCGACACCCTCCACCCGGACGTTGTCGCTGTGCTCGAGAAAGTTGGGCGTCACGAACAGGCCCTGGTTGGCGGTCTCGTCGGCGGCGATCGCCAGCAGCGCCACGACGTCGTCGCTGCCCGCAGACAGCGTGCCGACGTGGAAGGGTTCGATCGCCAGCAGGTTCGCCGCGAGGCTCGACGGGTCGGCCGTGGTCGGATCGATCCGCACGAGGTGGTCGGTGTATCCGTCGCCGAACTCGTCGGGTTCGCCCGACTCGAGGATCTCGCCGTTCCGGCGTGCGAGGAGCCCGTCGAGTGACGCGCGATCGTCGGTCGTGACGATGAGCTCGTCGAGCACCACCTCGGACACGACACCCTCGGCCGACTCGTAGACGCCGATCTGCCTCGGTGCACCTCCTTCGGTGAGGGGCTCGACGGCGGGACGGGTGGGTTCGACCGACGGTTCGACGATCACGTCGAGTTGGTCGGGAGGAGGCGGCTCGTCGGTGGTGGAGACCACGGGCGGTTCGGGCGCCGGTTCGTCGTCGGGCTCAGGCACCTCGGCGACCGCTGAGTCGGGCGGCGAGGCCTCGGACGGCTCGCTCGCCGACTCGGTCGGCGTGTCGGCGGGCGAAACGGCATCGGGGTCGTCGCCGGCGATGGTGATCACGCCCATGGCGAGAGCGGCGGTCACGGCGACTGCGGTCCAGGTGAGGAGGAGTCGGGAGTTCTTCATGGCGATTCCTTGTCGGGTTCGTGCGGCTGAGTCCGACCGCTCGTCGGTGACCGGTCACGTGGCAGGAGCGCCGTCCCGGCCGGATCTCGCGATTTGTTTGGAAGAAATCGCAAGGCCGGGTCCACGGACGTCTCTGGACCGTCGACAGCACACGCACGACTTCCGAGAGGACTCCGCCATGAGCACCGACGTCGACCGCACCACCGACCACGACCACGCGAACGCCGCCTGGTCGCCCGATGCCGACGTCGCCATCGACGTGTGGGCCGCCTTCGACCACCACTCGTCGACACCACCGACCGCACCGAGGTCAGGGGACGTGCCGGCGTCGACCGACGAGACGATCCAGATCGATGGGGTGGTCCGCTGCGACTCGCAGACGGCGGTCGGCCGAAGCCACGCTCCGATCCAACCCGCGACGACCGATCCGGCACCCGACACGGTCGATCGTCGAACGATCGCCGCCGCGGTCGCCGCGACCATCGCGCTGCTGATCGCCGCCGTCGCGTTCTTCGCAACCCGCGGCTCGAGCGACGTCGCAGCCGACACCGCCCCGACGACCCCGGCGCCCGAGGTCGCATCGTCGGCGCCCGACGCAGCACCGACCGTCACCCGTCCGTCCCCCGCCGTGGAGGCGATCGATCCGCCACCCGTGGTCGACTTGGCGCCGACACCGCCGAGTGCCGGCCCGTCTCCGGTCCCGACCGTCGACCCGGTGGGTCCGGCGACGCCGCCGGCGGTCGTCCCGCCTGCCCCGTCCGGGGGAAACTCCAGCCCACCGCCGACGCCCACACCACCGCTCCCGTCTCCTGAGCTGCAGGTGCAGACCACCTACGAACTCGATCCGGGCGTTCACGGCGTGACGATCAGCCTCCACAACCAGGGCGATGCGGTGCTCGACTACGAACTCACCAACGTCGGCGACGGGTACCAGGCGGCGGAGCCCGCCGGCCAGCTCGATGCGGGTGCGTCCGCCGACGTGTGGATCGACCTCGAGGTCTCACCTGACGGCGACGGACCGACACCGTTCGAGCGCACCGTCGAGATCGCATCGAACGGCGGCGACGCCATGATCACCGTCACCGGCCAGGTCGAGAAGCCAGGACACCTCGTCGCCGACCACCTGTCGCTCCCGTTGATCGACCACCGGGCGACCGTCTCGTTCACGAACATCGGCGGACTCCCGGTGTCGATCACCGAGATCGATGCCCCAGGCTTCACGTGGGCGCTCCTGCCCGACGAGGTCGCCGCCGGCGAGACGCTCGAACTCGACGTGGCGATCTGCGCCGACGACGCCGACCAGCTCCCGGTCCTGGAGAACGTGCCGGTTCCGGGTCCGATCGACGGGTTCGCCGTCCTCGGGTACGAATTCGGCGGTCACTTCACCGTCGGCACCGACCACGGCACGTCGACCGTCGAGCTGATGGCGACCTCGGTCGACTTCGATCCGCCGTCGTGCGAGCCGATCGTGATGGTCCCGGCGTTCGAACTGACACTCGGCGGCTGACGCGATCTGTCGACGCCGGGACCGCCATCAACCGATCGGTTGATCGGAGAAGCCATCGGGCAGTCGATGTGCCGGGAGACGGCGATCTTCACGATGGGGGACATCACTCGTCCTCGCCTGAAGGAGATCGCCATGTCCCGCATCAACAACGCTCTCACCTACGCCCTCAGCCTGCTGCTGATCGTCAGCGGCGTCGCCAAGTTCGCCGGGGGCCACGTGTTCGCCTACATCGAGCACCGCTCCGGCATCGACCTCTTCGATCCGCTGATCGGCTACGCGACCGGCGCTGTGGAGATCGCCGCCGGTCTGCTGATCTTGATGCCGCGGACCCGCTTCGCGGGAGCGGCCACCGCTGCAACGGTCATGGTCGGTGCCATCGGCTTCCATCTGTCGCCGTGGCTCGGTGTCTCGATGCCCACGGGACTCGCCGACGGCGCCGCAGCGCCGTGGACAGCCGCCGACTTCACCACCGAGACGACCTCATCCACCTTCGCCCTCGCGATCATCACGCTGGTGAGGTCGATCATGATCGTGCGGGCGGAACTGCGGGCGCGCCGGACGATCGACCGCCCCGCCGTCGTGCTGTCGACCGCCCCGGAGGCGGCCACCGCCTGATCACCGGTCGGTGCACGGGTACGGTCGGAGGAGGAGGGGCGATGCTCGACACCTCACAGCGTCAGCGAACGACCGGCGCACCCGTCATCGATCGGCTCAATCGAGCCTGGATGGTCGCCGGAATCGCCGGCTTCGCCATCCTCGGCGCCACGCTCCGTCCGTCGTTCGACGATCTCGCCTCGGCCGCAGTGACGGTCATCCCCCTGCTCCCGCTCCCGTTCCTCGTCGTCGCGCTTCGGCGCAACGGCGGGAGCGACGGCCAACGCTGGCTCGACATCGCGACGGTGGCGTCGATCGCCGTCTGGTCGGTCGTCGTGTTCGGCGAGGAGCGGTGGGTCGCGATGACCTGGGTGCTCTACGGGCTTTCCTTCTCGGTGCGAGGCATCGCTGCGCTGCTGCTGGCCACGGCGGTGACGGCGATCTGGATGATCTCATTGCTGGTCGGCGACCCGGAACCGTGGCGCCTGTTGATCCCGGTGGCGGCCTTCGCAGCAGGCGCCATCATCTGGGCGACGCTCACGCGCAGTGCCACGGAGACCGTCGAGCTGACCGAGCTCGTCGAGCAGCTCCGCGCCACCCGCGAAGAGCTGGCGACCACCGAACGCGAGAAGGGAGTGCTCGAGGAGCGCGCCCGATTCGCCGGCGAGATCCACGACACCCTGGCCCAGGGTTTCACCTCGATCGTGGTGCTGAGCCGCTCCGTCCAGCGCAGCGGCGACTGGCGCGACGGCATCGGGCGGATCGAAGAGGTCGCATCCGACAATCTCCAGGCCGCTCGCCGCCTCGTCGCCGCCATCGGTCCGGCCGAGCTGGACTCGTCGTCGCTGCCGGCAGCGCTCGAGGACCACGTGACGAATGCAGCACCGGCGACCACGACCGAGTTCGACGTGGTCGGTTCCCCCGAGCCGCTCGGTGCGGCTGCCGACGTCGCGCTCCTTCGCGCGCTACAGGAGTCGATCCTCAACGTGCGCACCCACTCGCAGGCGTCGTCGGTCCACGTGACCCTGAGCTACCTCGACGATCGCGTCGTGCTCGACGTGGTCGACGACGGCGTGGGCTTCACGCCGGGCGACGTCGCAGATCGCGGAGACGTGACCGGAGGCCAGGGCCTCCGAGCCGTCCGCCAGCGCATCGAGTCGCTCGGCGGCACGGTCGAGGTCGAGACCGCCGCCGACGACGGCACGGCCGTGTCGGTCCAACTCCCGATCGGAGCCCCATGACCCTCACCGTCCTCGTGGTCGACGACCACCCGATCGTTCGCGGCGGCATCGTGTCGTTGCTCGATGCCGAACCGGACATCGACGTGGTCGGCGAAGCGGGCGACGGCGACGCGGGCTCCCGGCTCGCCGCCGAGCTCCGGCCCGATGTGACGCTCATGGACCTGCGGATGCCGGTGCTCGACGGGGTCGGCGCGATCGATCGGATCCGCCGCGAGCGTGCCGATGCGGCCATCGTGGTCCTGACCACGTACGACACCGACGAAGCGATCGTCCGCGCGATCGAAGCTGGCGCGACGGGATACCTCCTCAAGGATGCTCCCCCGGACGAGCTCCTGGACGCGGTCCGGCGTGCCGCCGCCGGCGAGACCGTCATCGCTGCTCCGGTCGCACGCCGGCTCGTGGAACGTGTGCGAGACCCATCGGCCGGCGCCCTCTCCCAACGGGAGATCGAGGTGATTCGCGAGGTCGCGTCGGGCAACACCAACGCCGAGATCGCGAAAACGCTCCACATCAGCCAGGCGACGGTGAAGACCCACCTCATCCACGTGTACGACAAGCTCGGAGTCGCGGACCGTGCGGCCGCCGTCGCACGGGCGTACGACATCGGGATCCTCTCGCCCGGTACCTGAGCCGCCGGTACCGTCGCGGTGCCATGGTCCTCACCCAGTACTACCTCGACTGCCTCTCGCAGGCCTCGTACCTGATCGGTGACGAGACGTCCGGCCGGGCCGTGGTCGTCGACCCGCGTCGCGACATCGACGAGTACGTCGCCGATGCCGCCGCGGCCGGCCTCGCGATCGAGCTCGTCATCGAGACCCACTTCCACGCCGACTTCCTCTCGGGACACCTCGAGCTCTCGGCTGCCACCGGTGCCGACATCGTGTACTCGTCCGTCGCCGAACCCGAGTTCGAGGTCCGATCGGTCGCCGACGGCGAACGCATCTCGCTCGGCGAGGTCGAGATCGAGTTCCTTCACACTCCGGGTCACACACCCGAATCGATGAGCATCGTCGTCTACGAGCGGCCGGGTGAACCGCCGCACTCGGTGCTCACCGGCGACACGCTCTTCATCGGCGACGTCGGCCGCCCCGATCTGCTCGCGTCGCTCGGCTTCACCCGCGACGAGCTCGCCGAGATGCTCTACGACAGTCTCCACGGCAAGCTCCTACCGCTCCCCGACGACACGCGGGTGTATCCGGCCCACGGCGCTGGATCGGCCTGCGGGAAGAACCTGTCGACCGACACCGTGTCGACCATCGGCGAACAGCGCCGGAGCAACTACGCACTCCTGGCCGACGATCGACAGACGTTCATCGATCTCGTCACCGAGGGCCAGCCGCCGACGCCGAGCTACTTCGTGTTCGACGCGGTCCTCAACCGACAGGACCGCGAGCTGCTCGACGAGACGGAGATGCCGACCGCCCTCGACCTCGCGGCGTTCGATCAGCTCGTCGCAGCCGGGGCGATGATCATCGACGGCCGGGACCCGGAGGACTTCGCTCGAGGACACCTGTCGGGCTCGATCAACGTCGGGCTCGCCGGGCGCTACGCAGAGTTCGCCGGCTCGGTGGTTCCGAGCGACGTCGACATCGTGCTCGTCGTCGACGACGGCGTCGAGCTCGAGGCGAAGAACCGCCTCGCTCGCATCGGATTCGACCGGGTCGCCGGATTCCTCGCTCAGCCGCTCGCGGTGATGACCGACAACCCCGAACGTGTCCAACGGGCGTCGCGCCTCACGGCGGCCGAGTTCGAGTCCCGCAAGGGCGACATCACCGGGCTCCAGTTGATCGACATCCGCAACCCGGGCGAGGTGGCCAGCGGCACGATCGAACACGCGCTCGCGATCCCCGTGGGCCAACTCCCGGGTCGGCTCGACGAACTCGATCCGGCGGCGCCGACCGTGGTGTTCTGCGCGGGCGGGTACCGATCGTCGGTCGGGGCGAGCGTGCTCCGCCAGGCCGGGTTCCGCGACGTCTCCGACATCCTCGGCGGCTACGGCGCCTGGACCGCACTGACCCCGGCCTGAAGCAGGTCGCCGGGGCCGACGGCGACGGCGACGGCGACGGCGAGATCGAGTCGCCGATCGAGGACGCGCAGCGATGTCGAGCGGTCCCTCGATGCCGCCGGGGATCGGATCGAGTCGTGCGGTGAACGATGCCGGGTCGGGGAGCGGGCGTCGGATGAGCGAAGCTGTGGGGCGATGTCGTCCTCGGGCACCACACCCACCGAGGAGCCGGCGCTCGACGCGATCATCATCGGGTCGGGCTTCGGCGGCCTGTACGCGCTGCACCACCTGCGCGACCGGATGGGCCTCTCGGTGCGGGCGTTCGACGGCGCCGGCGGAGTCGGCGGGACCTGGTGGTACAACCGCTACCCCGGCGCGCGGGTCGACGCACCCAGCGCGCCGTTCTACGCATTCACGTTCTCCCAGGAGCTCGTCGACGACTGGGACTGGACCGAGACCCAGACCGCCGGCCCCGACGTGCTCCGCTATCTCGAACACGTCGCCGAGCGATTCGACCTGACGAAGGACATCCGGTTCGAGACCTGGATCGTCGACGCCCGTTGGGACGAGGACGGCCAGCGATGGACCATCCAGACCGACTCCGGCGCGACCCATTCGGCCCGGTTCCTGATCTGCGCGACCGGCGCCCTCTTCGTCGCGCACACCCCCGACTATCCGGGCATCGACGACTTCGCCGGCGACACGTTCCACACCGGACGCTGGCCTCACGAACCGGTGTCGTTCGAGGGCAAACGGGTCGGCGTGATCGGCACCGGGTCGTCCGGCATCCAATCGATCCCCGAGATCGCGAAGACCGCCGATCACGTCACGGTGTTCCAGCGGACACCGCAGTACTCACTGCCCGCCCGCAATCGACCGCTCACCGAGGACGAACGCCGACAGTACAAAGAGGAGTGGCAGGAACTTCGCGAGTCGATGTGTCGCCGCGGCGGCTGGCCCTTCCGGACCAGTCGGCTGAAGGCGGCCGACTTCAGCCCCGAGGAACGCCACGAGCGCTACGAGGAGATGTGGGAGCGGGGCGGCATCCACCTCTCGATCAACAGCTACCGAGGCGTGTTGACGAACGAGAACCTCAACGACGAGGTCTCGGAGTTCGTCCGCGACAAGATCCGCCAGGCGGTCGACAACCCCGAGACCGCCCGGAAGCTGCTGCCCGACCACCACTTCGGGACGAAGCGCCTCATCCTCGACAACGGCTACTTCGAGACCTACAACCGATCCAACGTCTCGCTGGTCGACCTGCGAGACGATCCGATCGAGTCGTTCACCGAGTCGGGTGTGCGCACCTCCCACGGTGAGCACCCCATCGACATCCTCGTGCTGGCCACCGGCTACGACGCGGTCAGCGGATCGATGCTGAAACTCGACCCGAAGGGCCGGGGCGGAGTGCCGTTGCGCGAGAAGTGGGCCGATCGCTTCGAGACGTATCTCGGGATGACCATCGCCGGCTTCCCGAACCTCTTCATGATCCACGGGCCCACGTCGCCCGGTGTGCTGTTCACGATGCCCCTCGGCGGCGAACGCCAGACCGCGTGGATCGACTCGTGTCTCCGCCATCTCGACGAGTCGGGCCTCGCCGCGATGGAACCCACCGAGGAGGCCGAGGCCGAGTGGGATCGTGAGATCACCTCCGCGGCAGAACGGACGCTCTACCCCCGCACCGACTCCTGGTACACCGGAGCGAACGTCCCGGGGAAGCCGCGACAGTTCCTGGCGCACCTGCGTGGCTCGCACTACTTCGATCAGCTCACGCAGGTGGCCGAGAACGGATTCCAGGGCTTCCGGTTCGAGAGACATCGCGTTCGTCGGTGAGGTCCGCTCGTGCCGGCACCCGTGTCAGTCGGCCCGCTCGGAGATGACGGCCGCCGCGGCGACCAACGAGAACGAGGCCACGTTCGCGATGGTTCGAACGGTGTTCCATCGGTTCCACGGGGTCTCGTAGATCGAGCGCCGACGGTCGACCGTCTCGCTGTCGGCAGCGGCGAGGTCGAACGCGTCGAGCGCTTCGTTGAGCGGCACGTTGCGGGCGGCCGTCACGCCGAACACCCCGACCAGGTAGGTGCCCGCCGCGGCCGCGATGAGAGTCCCCCGCCGTTGGTCGCCCGCCCGGAACTGCGTGACTGCCGCAGCTCCGAGAAGGAGCGGGATGCCGACGAACGGCACGAGGAAACGTGGCGTGAGGATCTCGCGGTTGATGTGCTGCATCAGCGCCACGTAGTCGGTACTGGCGAGGCGGCGGGTGCCGGGGATCACCGACACCGACCAGCCGTAGAAGAGGCCGGCCATCAGACCGGTGGCGACCACGCTGGTGGTCAGCAGGATCTGCTTCGGGTCCATGGCCGCATTCACCCCGAGACCGACAGGGTCTCGTAGCTGAGGGTCGGGTCGGTGACGACCTGGCTCACGGTGCGGCCGACGACCGTGCGGGAGACCTTCATCTCCCGCGTCTCGCCCGTCGTCGACCGGAAGGCGTCGGGTCCGTCCGCGTCGTCGTTCAGGTGAACCGGCTGGACCAGCGTCCAGTCGAGCCCGCTCGACCTCACGATGCGCTCCTGGGTCTCGGTGTCGGCCATCTGCTTCTTCACGAGCAGGGCGAAGAACAGCCGGTCGGTGAGTCCGAGCGACCCACGGGTCGGACCGATCCCGTACGACGACTGGACGACGAGCCGACCGACGCCGTGCGCGTTCATCGCGTCGATGACGTTGCGGGTACCGGTCGAGCGGACGTCGAGCGGCGTGCGCTTCGGTCCGAGCAGCTGCACTCGGATGGGGTTCTCGGTGATCCCGAGGGTGACGACGACCGCGTCGTGACCTGCGACAGCCTGGTCGACGTCGTCGCGGTCCATCACGTCGCCGTTGATCGTGGCGATGTCGCCGAACTCGTCGGCGAGGCGGTCGGCGTGGCGGGAAAAGGCCGTCACGTGATGACCTGCGGCCGTCAGCGCGGCGACCGCCGCTCGCCCCGAGCCGCCGCTGGCTCCGACGACGAGCACCTTGCGCACGTCCGAACGATCGTCAGCGTCGTTCTGGTCAGCCTGGATGGTGGGGATCTGGTTCATGTCCGTTCTCCGTTTCGTGTCGTGTTGGTGGGACACGATCGAACGTACGGACCGACCGGCAGACGGGTCTTGGCTCCCGACGCCACGTCATTGACCGGCGCCGCCACGGCTACGGTCGCCCGCCATGGCCGTGATGTCGTCCGTCCCGGCGCGGGCGATGGTTCTCGCGGCCGGTCGGGACGACTCGGCCGAGTTGCTCGCACGACTCGGACTCGACCCCACACCGGGCCCGCCGAGCCTCATCGACGCCGAGTCGTTCTACGAGGTCGTCGAGACCATCGTCGGCGACGGGGACCCCGGCCTGCCGTACCGGTACGCGCAGTCGTTCAGCATCGATCAGTACGGGGTGCTCGGCCTCGCGTTCAAGACGGCGACCACGCTCCGGGCAGCTCTGCAACGTGCCGAGCGATACGTCGCGTTGATGGGCGATGCCGTGCACTACGAGTTGCGATCCGAGGGTGACGGGGATGCGGTGTTCGTCGTCGGCGGCCGTCCGGCCCACCGGCTCGGTGTGTGCGTCGCGAACGAAGGCGCGATCGCAGCTCTCGTGTCGGTCTGCCGCGAGGTGACGGCGCCCGACTCGGTTCTCACACCGACGTCGGTGTCGTTCGCGCACCGCTCCACGGGTCCGCTCGACGCTGCCGAGGAGTTCTTCGGCTGCCCGGTCCGACACGGTCAGGCCGTCGACGCCTTCCGCCTCGACCAGGCATCGCTCGACTCGACCACCCGTCTCGGCGACGACGCTCTGTCGGAGTACCTCCTCGATCAACTCGAGGAGGAGCTGCGCTCCGCCGAGGCCGAACGCGGACTGCACGCTCGGGTCCGCCACGTCATCGCGAACGGACTGGCCGACGGCGTGCCACCCATGCGAGTGGTCGCGAGCCGCGTCGGGATGAGCGAGCGCACGTTGCAACGGCGTCTGGCGGACGACGATCTGCGATTCCAGGATCTCCTCGTCGAGGTACGCCGAACCGTCGCCACCGCGCTGCTCACCACCACCGATCACTCGCTGGTCGACATCGCGTTCCTCACGGGCTTCTCCGAGCAGAGCGCATTCCAGCGCGCGTTCAAACGCTGGACCGGTCGGACCCCGCTCGAGGTACGCCGCGCCTGAGACGTGCCGACGACATCGGTTGACGACCGAACAACGCAACGATGTGAACACATCACATCCATGTGATGTTTCGAGATCTTCTGGCCGGTCGGCCACGAGTCCCGTACCGTTCGACCCGATGGCCGAGGTCCGAGCGCCGGGTGACGTCGTCGTCCACCTCCGACGCGCACGTGACCACCTCGACCGCAACTTCGCCGCGGGTGTCGATCTGGACGAAGCCGCGTCGGTCGCACACCTGTCGAAGTTCCATTTCCACCGCCTCTTCCGGTCGCTGTACGGCGTGACGCCGGCGGCGTACCTGTCGCACCGTCGGATCGAGCGGGCACAGGACCTGCTGCGGTCCTCGAACGTGACCGTCACCGAGGTGTGCATGGCGGTCGGGTACTCGAGCCTCGGGTCGTTCACGACCCGGTTCCGAGAGATCGTCGGGGAGACCCCCGGCGCCTATCAGCGACGGTGGGCGATCGACGGAGCGCCGAGGATCCCCGGCTGCTTCGTGTTCATGTGGGGTCTCGCCGAGCGTCGGTCGGATCGGTTCGCAAGCGAGGAGAAGTCGGCCGCGGCGAGCCCCACCTAGCGTCGCCGCCATGATCTCGAACGTCAGCCTCACCACCGTCTGGGTCCGCGACATCGACGAGTCGAGGGACTTCTACGTCGACAAGCTGGGCTTCGAGCCACGCGACGACGTGCGTCTGGGAGAGGACGTCCGCTGGTGCACGGTGGGCCACCCGTCGCAGCCCGAACTCGACGTCCATCTCTCCACGCCTGGCCCACCGCTGTCGCCCGAGTACGCCGCAGCAGTCGAGCGGGCGATGAACGACGGAGGCACGTTCGCCGTGGGCCTCCACGTCGACGACTGCGTCGCGACCGTGGCCGACCTCGAAGCCCAGGGCGTCGAGGTGATCAATCCACCCGAGCACCGGCCGTACGGGGTCGAGGCGCTGATCCGCGACAACACCGGAAACTGGCTCGTCCTCGTCGAGAAGCGCGAGTTCACCCGATCCGACATGGACGAGCTCGCCGGGACCGACCCGTCGTCGCTCAATCCGATGTACGACGGCTGATCGAACAGATGAGGATCGACGACGCGACGTGTCGTCGATCCTCACGAGAACGGCGGTCAGGCCAGACGCAGTGGCATCGAGGCCGCCGAGCGGTCGCTGATCGACGCCTTCCAGGTCGTCTCTCCGACCACTTCCATGTCGGGGAATCGGCGCAACATGGCCGGGATCGCCGAACGGATCTCGAGCCGGGCGAGCGCCGCTCCGAGGCAGAAGTGGTGGCCGTACCCGAACGTGAGGTGCGGGTTCGGCGAACGGTCGAGCTGGAGGACCGCAGGATCGTCGAACACCTCGGGATCGCGATTGGCACCGATGATGCCCATGAAGACCGAGTCACCTTCGACCAGCTCGTGGCCGCCCCGCTCGTGGGTCTCCGCGACGGTCCGGATCATCGCCTTGGCCGGGGCGTCCATGCGGAGCAGCTCCTCGACGGCCGGCTCGACCGCGACACCTCCGTCGCGGAGCAGCTCGGCCTGCTCGGGGTGCGCGAGGAGCGACAGGATCGCCGATCCGGTCAGTGAGGAGGTGGTGTCGTGGCCGGCGAACAGCAGCAGTGAGCACGCGCCCAGGATCTCGGCCGTGGTGAGGCCGTCGTCCTGGTCTTCTCGTTGGAGGAGGAGCGACAGCAGGTTTTCTTCGGGTTCGCTGCGATACCGATCCATCAGGTCGCCGATCGCGCTGCCCAACTCCTCGCCGGCCTCGCGGGCTGCCTCCTCGTAGTCGTCGCGACCCACCGCGCCGAACACCACCAGACCGAACTTGTCGGACCACCCCGGGAGCCAGCCGCGTTCGTCGACCGGAACGCCGAACAGCTCCGCGATCACTGCAGCCGGCAGAGGATGGGCGAAGCTCTCGACGGCATCGGTGATGCCGCCGTTCTCCGCCGCGTCGGCGGCCATGACGTCGAGCTGATCGTCGACGAGTTTGGCGACGAGCTCGGTCATGCTGCCGACCGCCTTCGGGGTGAACGACCGCTTCAGCGGGGCGCGCAGTCGGGTGTGCGTCGGCGGCTCGTGGAACAGCATCCACCCCTCGAGCAGGTCGATCGCCGCCGACAGCGCCGCCGCACGACGCTCGGGGAGACGCGACCGGAATGCCCCCATCCGCTCGGTCGACAGGCGCCGATCACGGAACGCCTCGTCGAGTTCGTGATGGCCCGTGATGATCCAGGACTTGTGCCGCTCGCTCCACGCGACGGGATCGAGTTCGCGGATCCGGTCGAAGTACTGCGGGGCGAGCGAACACGCCTCGGGCGTGAGCAGATCGATGGGGTCGTCCGCGGCCAGCGGCGGGATCGGGTTGGTCATGGCGCTCCTCGATGGGTGACGTCAGCGGCTGGCCGCGTCGGTCGGGTCGGTCGGGTCCATCGGATGGCGAAGGACATCGACGATGAAACGGGCGATCTCGGAGGGGGACGATCGGCCGCGGCGGAACCAGGTCTGGGTGGAATTCGCGGCGCTGAGCAGGAACACGCGGAGCAGCTGCGCGTCGACCGGCGCGTCGAGTGCGTCGACGAGTTCGCGCCACTGGGTCTCGTAGCCGTCGCGCAGTGTGGCGATCTCGTCGCGGAGTTCGGGGACCTCGTCGGGCAGTACCGCCACGATCGTGCGGGCGTAGGCGCTCGGATCGAGCACGGCGGTGATGTGCCCGCGCAGCGCTGCCTCGAGGCGATCCCAGGGAGCGTCGTCGTGCTGGTCGCGGAGCGCGTCGTCGACCGACGACTGCACGCGTCGCACCCCCTCCTCGTACACGGCGAGGAGCATCTCGGCCTTGGAGGCGAAGTGGTAGTAGGACGACCCCGCCTTCATTCCGACGGCCGACGTGACGTCGCGGATCGTGGTGCGGTGATACCCCTGCGTCGCGAAGTGCACCGCCGCCGCATCGAGCAGGTCGCTGACCCGGTTCGTCGACCGCGTCGCGACGGTCGGCGGCCGTGTCTTCGTCGCTGTGCTCACGCCGACCACCTCCTCGTCGCCCTCCATCGCTCTCACTCACTCCGTGGTGCTTTCACCAACCGAACGCTTGTTAGGTGAACGTAGTCGATCGGTCACCGGAGCTCAAGCGCGACGTGTCCCGGACGATGGGGGCGGGCGAGGGCCGACGCGATCGTCAACGACGTCGGTCGGGGAACATGGGCGCAGTCACTGCGGTCTCTCCGCGACGACGGCCGGATGCTGAGCTGCGGAGCGAGCGCCGGATCGGACCCGCCGACCGCGACAGGTCGTCGGCACGTCGATGCTGACGGTCGGATCGGGACGCTCGGTCGACTGACGTCAGTCGTCGGACTCGGCAGCGAGGAGCGGCGCCTCGACCGGGATCCGAGGCTCGCCGGGCCGGATGGGCGGGACCGGCTCGAGCACGGAGCGGCGGGCCGGGCTCAGGCGGGCGAGGAGGTCCTCCGACCAGCCGTACCCGTAGCGGGACTTCGCCCACGTCGGTCCGTAGCGGATGATCATCATCCGGCGCTCACCCTCGCTCGCCGTCCGGCTCGCCCCGCCGTGCCTGAGGCAGTCGACGAAGACCAGTGCATCACCCGCCGCCATGTGCACCTCGACACCGGAAGCGGCCGTTCTGGAAGCGGTACTGCGTGCGCGCCGGCGTGTCGTGTCCACCGGAGTGGACCGGATGGTTCCCCCCGGCGCGCCGGATCGACGCGATGTTCTCGTCGATCGTGACCCCGGCGACGTAGGTGCCCTCTTCCCCGGCGTAGAGCCGCGCGTACTCGATCCAGGCCGGGTGGTCGATGAGCAGGTCGAACGTCGAGTCGCCGCAGTCGAAGACGTTGTGAAGTTCGAGGCCGGTGTTCCGGTGGTCGTCCCGTCGCTGCGAGCCGCCGTACCACTCCCCCACCTCGAGGTCGGGGAATCGATCGAACGCCGCGTTGAGTGTCGCCACGTCGGCGAGTTCCAGTGCATCGCGCAGGACCAGGAAGCCGCGGAGATCGAACTCGAAGTCGTCGAGCTCCGACGGGACGCGCCTCATGATGCTCCGGGCGGAACCCCGAGGCGATGGCCCTGGTGCTGCTCGGCGGAGGCGAGCGTGTCGAGCAACTCGACGACCGAGTGGATGCGCCCGTCGCGGGCGGTGGCGAACAGCACGTACTCGACGTCGTACGCGTGCCCGCGAGTACTCGTGGCGTGGAAGTCGAATCGCACCACCGATGACTCGTCGTCGCCGACCTCGTCGTGGACGTCAACGCCGACCGAGTCGCCCTCGTAGAACCTGCCGAAGACGGCCCGGTTGAACGAGGTCACGGCGTCCTTGCCGACGTGCGGCCCCTTCACGTTGGGAGCGAGCGAGTGGTTGAGTCGCCAGACGACGTCGTCGGAGTACATCGCAGCCATCGCATCACAGTCGCCGAACGCCTCGACGAGCCGACGAGCCGGCGTCGACGCGTTCACTGCGCGGACGCCGCCGGCAACCAGCTCGCGATCGCTGCGCCGATCTCGTGCGGGCTGTCCTCCTGGATGAAGTGTGAGCCCTTCACGGTCACCTCGGTGAGGTTCGGCCAGGTGCGCACCCAGTCGCGCTGCGGTCCGGTGAGGATGGCGCCCGGTTCGGCGTTGACGAACAGCTTGGGGAGCTCGGACACCTCGAGCCAGTCGGCGTACGCCTGGACGATCTCGACGACGTCGGCGGGCTCCCCTTCGATCGGGATCTGGCGCGGCCACGTCAGCGTCGGACGTCGGTGCTGCGGCTCGACGAACGGGCGCCGGTACTCGTCGTGCTCCTCCTGCGAGAGCGGGCGGAGGATCGACCCCGGCAGGACCGCCTCGATGAAGAGGTTCTTGTCGATGACCATGTCCTCGCCGGCCGGTGACCGGAAGCCCTGGAAGATCTCGGTCGCCGCCTCGGGCCACGCATCCCAGCCGACGGGACGCACGATCGCCTCCATGAACGCGATCCCGGCGACGCGATCGCGATGGCGATTGGCCCAGTCGAAGCCGAGCGCCGACCCCCAGTCGTGGATGACGAGAACGACGTCGTCGCCCAGATCGAGCTGATCGAGCAAGCCGTCGAGGTACTCGCGATGTTCGACGAAGCGGTACGAGTCGGGCCCCGTGTCGTCGAGCTTGTCGGAGTCGCCTTGGCCGATGAGATCGGGGGCGATGCAGCGAGCGGCACCGGACACGTGCGGGATGATGTTGCGCCAGAGGTACGACGAGGTCGGGTTTCCGTGGAGGAACACCACGGACCGACCCTCGCCCTGTTCGTGATACGCCATCTGCTTTCCGTTGACGGTGGCGTACTGCTTGCTGAGCGGAGTGGTGTCGAGATCGGACATGGCCGAGAGATTAGGTAACGAGTGCTATCTTTTCAAGCGATGGCGCGCCCCCCGAAGTTCGACGACGACGAGATCCTCGATCGGGCGATGTCGATGCTCTGGCGGAACGGGTGGGCCCAGACCTCGATTCGCGACCTCGAAGCCGGCCTCGACATCAAAGCGCCGTCGATCTACCGCCGGTTCGGCAGCAAGGAGGGCCTCGGTGCGGCCGTCATCGACCACTATGTCGATCGCGTCGTTCGAGGTCGCGTCGATCGCTTCCTGAGCGGTGCCGGCGATCCGATCGACAACCTGACGACCTTCCTCGAGCGCTCCGTCACCCAGTCCGGAGACGGCGGCCGACTCTGGGGCTGTCTGCTCACCACGAGCGGGATCGAGGCGGGTGACGCCGATCCGCCGTTGGTCGAGGCCCGCCAGCGCGGCTTCGACGTGATCGAAGACGGCCTGCGGCGCGAGGTGCGACGGGCGGCCGAACTCGGGCGACTCGCCCGGGGCGTCGATCCCGAGGAGGCCACGGCGACCCTCGCTCTCGTCATGCAGGGCCTCATGGCTCTCAGCCGAAGCGGCGCCTCGTCGGCCGGCCTGCGACGACGGGCGCGGGCCGCCGTGTCGACCATCGCGTCCTCGGCGCCGACCGACCGGGGCTGACCCGCCGGTCGAGCGACGCGAGCGTCAGTCGGCGAGGATCTCGTCGGTGTCCGCGCCGAGGTGGGGGGCCGGACGATCGGGAATCGACGCAGCGCCGGGATCTCGGTCACGGAACGGAGAGCGGATCATCCGCACGGTCCCGTCGGTCGGGTGCTCGACGAGCGGGAACAGCCCGACGGCGTCGAGTTGCTCGTCGCTGAGCACGTCCTCGGGGTCGACGACCGGGGAGCTCGGCACGTCGAGCCGGTCGAACGTCGCCGACCACTCGGCGGTCGTCCGGCGGGGCATCGCATCGGCGAGGACGCCGTAGAGCTCGCCGACCCGCTCGCTCCGCCGGATCGGATCCTGCACCCACTCCGCGTCGGCGAGATCGTCGCGACCGACCTCGGCGAGCACCCGCGCCCAGTGCCGACCGTCGTACGGAAGAACACCGATCCACCCGTCGGCCGTCTCGAACGGTCGACGGTGCGGTGACCGGGCCCGCTCGTAGCCGAACGGGCCGAGCGGCGGGTCGAACCCGTGGCCGGCGAGATGCTCGGGGAGGAGGAACGAGACGATCGACTCGAACATCGGCGCCTCGAGACGGCGTCCCTCCCCGGTGCGCTCCCGCGAGACCAGCCCACCGAGAACTGCGATGGCGAGGTGCAGACCCCCGATCTTGTCGCAGACGACGCTGGGCACGTATCGAGGTGGACCGTCCGTTCCCTCACCGATCATGGCGGCGAACCCGGATGCCGCCTGGATCACGTCGTCGTACGCGGGCCGATCGGCGGACGGGCCGTCCTGGTCGTAGCCCGGCGCCCGCACGTACACGAGATGGGGATGGCGCTCACGAACGGCGTCGAGCCCGAGCCCGAGCCGGTCGGCGGCAGCCGGACGCATGTTGTGGACGAGTGCGTCGGATTCGGCGAGGAGGCGGTCGAGCGCGACGCGACCCTCGGCGGACTTCAGATCGATCACCACCGACCGCTTGTTGCGGTTGAACGCCATGAAGCCGGCACCGAGGTCGTCGGAGCGGCCGGGCCGCGGGGCACGGAACAGGTCGCCACTCGGCGTCTCGACCTTGATCACGTCGGCTCCGAGGTCGCCGAGGATCTGCGTCCCGAACGGTCCGAGGATGATCGTGGTCAGGTCGACGATCCGCAATCCCTGCAACAGGTCGAGCACGGGCCGAATCTACGTGGCGGGGATCCCGGACTCGTCTCCGCGACCGGCCGACGTCGAGGGATCGACCCGGGCCTCGACGCCGGACGAGGCGAACGCGATCATGACCGCGCCGTCGATCTCGTGCACGAGCCGATCGGTGACCCGGCCGAGTCAGTCGATGAGGTCGTCGCTCACAGCGGAACGCGGAGTCGGTCGGTCACGGTTGGACTCCGTTTCGCGTCGTGAGGTGGTTCGGGCGAGGAGCCGGGATCGGCGGGACGATCGCGGCGGCGGCGTCGGCGTCGAGGTCGATCCCCGTGAGGGCTCGACCGATGCGCCGCGCCGCCGTGCGGGCGCCCCAGAGGTTGCCGGCCGCCGGGCCGAGCTCGAGCATGGCGAGGCGCCCACTCACGAACAGACCGATGCCACCGACCCGCAGATCGTGATCGGTCACGGGGATGCCGTCGAGGTGGTGATCGACCACTGCGGCGAGGGCGGGGTCGAGCCGGACGTCGGGTCGGGTACCGGTGGCGAGCCAACACCGGTCTGCCGTGACCGTTCGGCCGTCGAGTTCGAGATCGATCCGATCGCCACGGCGGACCGCCCGGTCGATCGGGGCGACCACGTGTGTGAGCCGACCGGCGTCGATCTCGCTGCGCAGGCGAGCTCGCATCCACCCGGGCATGCTGCCGCCACCACGGCCGGCGAGCGCGGCGTCGAGTCGGTCCTGGGGATCCTCGAGGTCGGAGAAGTCGGCGAGGTGGCGCGGTCCGAGCCAGCCGGGCTCGACGTCGAAGTCGCGTTCGACGATGTCGCGCCGAGTGACCAACGTGACGGTGGCGTCCCGGGCTGCCGCGGCGACTGCGAGATGCCCGGCGGTGAGGCCGCCACCCACGACCACCACGTGTGCCCCGGCGAGGGCCGGGATCGTCCGGAGGTCGACCCGGTGCCCGTGGTCAACCACTCCGTCGTCGGCGACGACGCCGTCGAAGGCGTCGGGCACGACCGGTCGCGCGGTGTTGCCGGTCCACACGACGTGTCGCGTCCGGATCTCGCCTCGGTCGGTCGTGAGCGTGATCGGGTCGCCGCGACCGATCCCGCAGACTCGTGCCGCGGAGGGCAGATCGTGGAGCCCGAGCCGATCGATCACCCCGGAGCAGAACGACTCGAAGTTGGTCGTGAGTGGCGGGTCGTACGGCAGACCCGAGCGGGTCAGCCGCTCCTCCGTGACGTACCGGGCGAGAGCGCCCGGATCGACGTCGGGATGATGGACGATCGGCGAGCGCAGCACGTCGATCTCGAGACGGGCGAAGTGGGTCCGCCACGTGCGCAGCCACTCGCCACTCGGATCGAGGACTGCGATCCGTTCGCGCAGTGAGGGCTTCGATGCGACGAGATGCGCGACGACGGCGAGCGCGTTGGGCCCCGCACCGACGACCGCGACCTCGACGTCGCTGCGTCGAGCGACCGGCGCCACCTCCGTCACACCATCTCTCCGGCTTCGAGCTCGGCGACGACCACCTCGCCGGCCGTGCTGCCGACGGCGAGTCGATCACCCGTCGGACTCCACGACAGCACGGTGATCTCGCCCTCGAGTTGGAGGACGCCGACGGGGAGATCGCGGAGACGGGACGACCAGAGCCGCACGACGCCCTGATGGTCGCCCGTGGCGAGGAATCCTCGAGATCCGATCGCACACGAGGTGATCGGTGCGTCGTGGCCGACGCTGCACTGGGGCTGATCAGCGACCTCGCCCGTCTCGCTCACGGTCCACCACGTGACCTCGTCATCGGTGCAGGCGGCGAACAACTCACCGTCGGGCGCGATGTCGACCAGGCGCACGGCGTCGGGGTACCCGTCGACGCCGTACCCGTCGGCCAGGTCGGACAGCTCGAGCACGTGGACCACGCCACGGGAGTCGGCGGCGACGACACGACCGACCCGCTGGGCGACCGCGAGGGACACGACCCCCGGCAACTCGACCCGCTGATCGACGCACGCCAGGGCGACGTCGACGACCGACAGGCCATCGGCTCCGCCGGTCAGCCAGATCGCGCCACCGGCGTGCCGCGCCAGCCGGATCGGGCCGGTCTGGATCGTGGTCGGACGCCGCCGGCTGTCCTGGTCGGGGTGGATCACCGTGAGGCCGGCGCTGCCGAACGCTGCGCAGTACCGCTCGCGGGTGCTGCCACCGTCGCCACCGCCGTGGTCGGGCACGAGCGCCATGGGGCTGACCCCGAGCGCACCGTCGACCGGCACCACGTCGACGGATCCACCACCCGCCAGCACCACGCCGATCGCACCGTCGACCACCGCGACGCGATCGACGGCGACCCAGCAGCAGCCGATCGGATCCGGCCCGATCGGAGCGGTCAGCTCAGCGGCGGAGTCGATGCGGGCACGGCCGTCGGCACCGAGGGCGATGAGACGATCGGCGCCCGACCAGGCCACTGATCGCACCGCGTCGGTGAGGAGGAAGCGCTCGACCGGATGGATGGACGAGAGAAGCGTCACGTGGCGACCGTGGCCCGAAAGCTCGTCCACAGTTCGTCAGCGTCGAGCCCGATCCCACAGATGACGACGACACTCTCGGTCGAGCGCCGGTCGACGTGCTCGATCTCGGAGTGACTCGTGGCGAAGGAGCGGACGCCGTAGCAGCAGGTCCGATCCTCGTGCCCGGCGACGCTGAGCGCCGCCTGGACTCGCAGCAACCGACTGGCGTGGCCGGTCACGAGTGCGTCGAGCCACTCGTCGATCGCATCGGGATCGAGCGGCTCGTCGACCCGGAGCACGATGGTCGACGGCTGGTCGTGATCACCCACGATCGATCGAGCATCGGGCGCCCCGTGCCACGCCTCGGTGCTGGCCGCGTCGCCGACCACCGGAGTGTCGCGGTCGACGATGCTCCCGAAGCCCGACCGGGACAGGAGTGCAGCGCTGACGGCTCCACGCGCCTCGTCGGTGACGTGCTCCTGCTGGTCGACCACGATGCGGTCCGCGACGGAGATCGCCGAGAGGAGCCGATCGTCGACCACGGGCAGCCCGATCGCGACGCGCGTCGACAATTCGACCGCATCGACGTCGAGGACGACGTGATCGAGTGCGCAGCGACGAGTGATCTCGAACGACGAGAGGATCGTGGAGATCGCGATGAGCAGATCCTCGTCGTCGAGGTCGACGAACACGACGATCCGTTCGGGGAGTTCTGCGCGCCGCGTCGCCCGAACGAGTGCGTCGACGAGATCCTCGCGGACTGCGCAGCACGGGCACCCCGGACTGCGGAAGTAGACCTCGGGCTCGGAGACGACGAACCGTCCGCTCGCCACGACGTGCCGGGCGTCGGGGTGGTGGGCGGTGGATCGGCGGCCGACCACCGTGACTCGGTCACGGTCGACGTGACGCAGCAGCCGTTCGGCTGGTCGCGTGCTGGCGATGACCGTGACCGGAACGACCATGAATTCCCACACTACGGGAATGATTCTTGCTCTTGCTACGCTCCGGCGCCATGTCGCGTCGATGCCAGCTCTTCGGGACCGAACCGTCGTTCGGAAAGTCGGTCTCCCACTCCCACCGCCGCACCAACCGGCGATTCGATCCCAACATCCAGTCCAAGAGGTTCTGGCTCCCCAGCGAGCGTCGCTACGTGCGCCTGACCCTCTCGACCCGCGCCATCAAGACGGTCGATCGTCGGGGGATCGAGTCGGTCGTGGCCGAACTCCGCCGCAAGGGCCAGAAGGTCTGAGCGGGAGCCGAGAGGAAGACGATCACCCATGGCGAAGGCGAGCAAGGACCGGCGGCCGATCATCAAGCTCCGGAGCACGGCCGGCACCGGATACACGTACGTCACCAAGAAGAACAAGATCAACACGCGTGAGCGGCTGACCCTCATGAAGTACGACCCCGTCGTGCGCAAACACGTCGAATTCAAGGAAGAGCGCTGATGAAGCCAGGAATCCACCCCGAGTACCGCCAGGTCGTGTTCGAGGACTCGCAGGGCGGCCAGCGTTGGCTGTGCGGCTCGACCGTCGAGACGCAGAAGACCACCACCTGGGACGATGGCAACGACTATCCGCACGTGCTGCTCGACATCTCGAGCTACACGCATCCGTTCTTCACCGGAACGATGACCATCGTCGACACCGCCGGTCGGGTCGAGCGATTCAACAAGCGGTACGGTCGCCGCACTCAGCCGAACACCAGCACCGACTGACCTGGGGGGGTCACCGAGCCATGGACGTCGCACGACTTCACGCGTTTCCGATCAAGAACTACCACCCGACTCCGCATGCGCTGCTGGGTCCAGGTGCTCACGAGATGATCGGCGTGTCGGCCGCACAGCTCGGCTTCCAGAAGACACTGCTCATGACCACCGGCCTCCGCGGCACGGGCCTCGTCGACGAGGTGAAGGGCATCGTCGAGAGCGCAGGGGTCGACGTCGTCGTGTTCGACGGAGTCGAGTCCAACCCCAAGGACCGCAACGTCATGGCGGCCCACGCCACGTACTCCAACGAGTCGTGCGACAGCTTCATCTCCCTCGGCGGCGGTTCGAGCCACGACTGCACCAAGGCGACCCGGGTGGTCGCCGCCCACGACGGCCGCAGCATCAACGACTTCAAGGGCCCGCTCGAACTCGACAACCCGGTGCTCCCGCCGCACATCGCGGTGTCCACCACCGCGGGGACCGGATCGGAGACGAGCTTCGCGTTCGTCATCACCGACACCACCACCGGCCCGAGCAACCACAAGTTCGCGAGCTTCGCCCACCAGTTCGCGCCGTCGATGGCCATCGACGACCCGGTGCTCTTCATGTCGATGCCGGCCGACCTCACGGCCTACTGCGGCTTCGACGTGTTGGCGCACGCGTCGGGTGCGTACGTCTCGACGCTCGACATGATCCCGTCGGCGGGGCTGGCGCTGCAGGCCATCGAGCTCACGTTCCAGTACCTGCCCACGGTGGTCGGCAACGGGCTCGACGCCGTCGCACGCGAGCAGATGATGTACGCCCAGTACATCGCCGGCCAGGCGTTCAACTCCGCGGGCCTCGACGCCGTGCACTCGATCTCGCACGCCGTGTCCGCCAGCTTCGACACGCACCACGGCATGGGCAACGGCATCGCCCTCACACGCGTGTGGGAGAACAACGTGTCGGCCAACTACCCCAAGTTCGCCCGCATGGCCCAGGCCATGGGGATCGACACTCGCTCCCTGACCGAGGTGCAGGCCGCCGACGCTGCCCTCGAGGCTGCGTCGCGGCTGGCGGACGACGTCGGGATCCCGCAGAACTTCACCGACCTGCCCGAGTACAGCAAGTCACGGGTCGGCCATCACGACTTCCCGGCGGTCACGTCGAGCGACGACGACGTCGTCCGCATCGCCGAACACGCGCTCACCGACGTGTGCTCGCTCACCAACCCGCGGATGCTCACCCCCGACTCGATGCAGCACATGGTGCGCGACTCCCTGGTCGGGAGCCGCAGCTGAGCACGGCCGGCGCGCCGTTCACCGATCCCGACGACGTCGCCGATCAACTGGCCGGGGTCGGCTACCTCGCCGACGACGAGGTCGCGAGCGCCGTGCACCTCGCCACGGCTCTCGAACGGCCGCTGCTCGCCGAAGGGCCCCCAGGCGTCGGAAAGACCGCGCTGGCTCGGTCGCTCGCCGAGTGCTCAGGCCGGCGGCTCGTCCGACTGCAGTGCCACGAGGGCATCGATGATGCTCGCGCCCTGTACGAGTGGGACTACGGCCGCCAGCTGCTCGCGACACAGCTCCTGGCGCAGGAGGCATCGAACGGCAACGCACCCGAGCGGCTGACCGCACTCTTCGACGAGTCGTTCCTGCTCGAACGGCCGTTGCTCACCGCCATCCGCTCGCCGGAGCCCGTCGTCCTGCTCGTCGACGAGGTCGATCGCGCCGACGAGGCGTTCGACGCACTGCTCCTCGAAGTGCTCGACGAGGCGCAGGTGACGGTGCCCGAACTCGGCACCATCCGGGCCGAGGTCCGACCCTGGGTGGTCCTCACGTCGAATGAGACACGCGAGCTCGCCGACGCGCTCAAGCGCCGGTGCCTCCGGATCGGGATCGGCTATCCCGATCCGGAGCAGGAGCGGGCGATCCTCGCGGCGGCGGCGCCGGGACTCGCCGACGAGCTGGGACGCCGGCTCGTCGACGCCCTGGAGCGACTTCGGGGTGCAGCGCTCCACCAGCCTCCCGGCGTGGCCGAGGCGATCGAGTGGGCCCGGGCGCTCGTGGTGCTCGAGGCCGACGAACTCGACGACGACACGATCCGGCGCACGCTGCCGACCCTGTTGAAGCACGGCCGCGACGACGCCACGGTCCGGTCGGTTCTCGCAGCGGCGAGCGAGTCACCCGAGTCGTGATCGACGCCGTCGTCGGCCTCGCCTCTCTGCTGCGCCGGGACGGCATCGGCGTCGGATCCGACCGCACGGTGCTGGCGGCACGCTCGCTCGCGTACGTCGACCTCGCCGATCGGGAGGCGACGAAACGGGCGCTGCGCTTCGCTCTCGTGCTGCACGGGTCCGACGAGGAGCGTTTCGACGAACTGTTCGAGCAGTGGTTCGACGACACACCACTCACCGTCGACGCTCCGGCCAGCGACGTGGCCCTCGAGGAGGTCGACGACGATCTCCCCGACGGGCCGCTGGTCGACATGCGGGCGGCGACGTCGCCCGAGGCCTACGTCGACGACCCGGAGGAGCAGATCGGCGTCTCGACACAGGGTGACGACTCCGAGCGACGCCGCGGGCACACCGAGGCCGCGGGAGCGGACGACGCCGAGGTCGTCTCGCGCTTCGACTCCGACGACTCGGTCGGCCGCGTCGACTCGACCGAGCTGTCGAGTGTCGCCGAGCGGGACGCGGACGGGGAGGCGGCCGACGCCGTGCTCATCGAATTGGCCGACGACGACGCGGTCGACGACATCGCCGCGATGCGCCGGATGATCGACGACGCACATCGCGATCGCCTCACACTCCTCGCTCCGGCGGCACCGTCGCCATCGCCCAGCGGACGACCCAACTCCCTCCTCGCGAATCCGTTCGACCGTGACGAGCAGCGAGCGCTCGACACGGCTGTCCGGGCGCTGTGGCCGCAACTCACGGGAGCACCGTCGTGGCGCACGCACCTGGCTCCGACCGGCCGGCTCGATCTTCGCCGCACACTTCGCAGCAGCGCCACGTTCGGCGGCGTGCCGATCTCGATCCGGCACCGATCCCCCGCCACCAACCGGCCCGACCTGCTGGTGCTCGTCGACACGTCGGTCTCGATGCGACCGACCGTACGACTCATGCTCCACCTCGCGCACGCGCTGCGGCGTCGGCCCGGTCGCGTCCAGGTCCTGGCCTTCGTCGACCAGTGCGTCGACGTGACCGACGTGATCCGACACGCCGACCTCGCGTCGGCCCTCGGCGCGCTCCTCGACGACGCACCGGGAGGACCTCTCGATCCGGCTCGCCCATCGGACTACGGCGTGGCCCTGCAGACGCTCTGGCATCGATACGCCCGACTTCTGCGTCCCTCGACGACGGTCCTCGTGCTCGGAGACGGCCGCAGCAGCGGTCGTGACCCGGGCTTCGACCACGTCGCGGACCTGACCGATCGGTGCCGGAGGACGGTGTGGTGCTCGCCGGAACCGGAGGGCGCGTGGTCGTTCGGCAACGCCGAGATGGCGGGCTACGCGAGCCGGGTCGATGCGGCGGTCTCGGTTCGCTCGCTCGACGACCTCGCCGCCGCGATCGCCCGTGGGGTGTTCCGAAGCGACGCGAACTCGGGTCGTTCAGTCCTCGATCGATCGATGCTCGACCGTTCCGTCGTCGCGCCCGACGAACAACCGGGCACCGTCGGGATGCCACACCACGCCTGAGACACCGGCGACGGACTGGTCAGCGTCGAGCGGCCGCACCGTCTGAGCCTGGCGCGACGGGGCGTCCCACAGCACGACCCGCCCGTCGGCTCCTCCGGTGACCAGCAGCTCGCCGTCCGGCTGCCACGCCAGGGACGCGATGGCCTTCGTGTGGAATTCGCCGGAGGCGGGTGCGGTGTCGCGGGGTCCCTTGCCGAAAAAGTCCCACCAGGTCAGGAGCTCGAGACAGCTGCACGCGAGCCATCGACTGTCGGCGCTGAACGCCAGGTGTTCGATCTTCGAGAAGTACCCGGACATCGCGAGTTCGTCGCCCGACCAGAGCTTCCAGATGTGGATGCTGGCGTCCTGTGCGCCCGCGCAAGCCCACTTCCCGTCGGGCGAGAGAGCGACCGCGAGGAGAGAGCCCTTCCAGCGGTGGAATCGGCGCGGCAACGTATCGTCGTCGTCGGGGTCGTACCAGGCGATGCCTCCGTACGCCGCAGCGCCGACGCGCCGCCCATTGGTCGCCCACACGACGTCGGTGATCGTGGACGCAACATCGTCGTGGCGGCGGACGACACCACCGTTGCGGTCGGTCAACACGAGCTGCCGGCCACCCGCAACGGCGAGCAGGTCGTCGGTCGGCGACCAGGCGAGCCGATCGGCCCAGCCGTCGGTGGTCACCGCTCCGAGCTCGGCTCCCTGGCGGTCGTAGACCCGGGCGACCGCATCCTGACCACCCACGACCAACCGTTCGCCATCGGGTGACCAGTCGATCGCCAGCGCACCGAGCGCATGGTCGTGCAGCTTGGCCACGACGGCGCCGCCCTCGGTCTCGACGAGCACGACGTCGCCGGCGAGCGAGCCCGCGACCAGCAGGTCGCCGTCCGGCGACACCGCCAGCGCCGAGAGGTAGTCGCCGAGCTGGAGCTGCCAGTCGACGTGCCCCAGGCGTGCGCTCACGTCGAGACGAGGCAGCGACGGAAGCCCGCCTCGAGCTCCTCACGGTCGAGGTTCCGGCCGATGAACACCATCTTGTTGGTACGCGACTCCTCGGGACGCCACGCACGATCGGGGCTCCCGTCGAGCAGCATGTGGACGCCTTGGAACACGTAGCGCTCGTCCATGCCCTCGATGGCGAGGATGCCCTTGGAGCGGAAGATGTCGACGCCCTTGTCGCGCAGCAGCGTGCTGAGCCAGGCGCTGAGCTGGTTCATGTCGAGATCACCATCGGCTTCGATCCCCACGGAGGAGACGGTGAGGTCGTGCTGGTGCTCGGCATCGGGATCGAGGAACTCCGGCTCATCGGCCAGCACACGCTCGAGATCGAAGGCGCCGACGTCGAGGATGGCATCGAGGTCGACGTTGCCGTAGCTCGTCCGCACGATGGGGTTCAGCGCGTTGATCTCGCGGATCCGGCGCTCGACCTCGACGAGCCCCTCCTCGTCGGAGAGGTCGACCTTGTTGAGCACGACCCGGTCAGCGAACGCGAGCTGTTCGACCGCCTCGTTCTCGGTTCCCTCGGGCTTGTCGTCGTCGAGGTGCGGAATCAGGTGATGGGCGTCGACGACCGTGACGATGGCGTCGAGTCGGAGTTGCTCGGCCATCTCGTCGTCCATGAAGAAGGTCTGCGCAACCGATGCGGGGTCGGCGAGCCCGGTGGTCTCGATGATGATCTGGTCGAACTTGTCGCGACGCCTCATCAGATTGCCGAGGATGCGGATCAAGTCGCCGCGCACGGTGCAGCAGATGCAGCCGTTGTTCATCTCGAAGATCTCCTCCTCGGAGTCGAGGACGAGCGCGTCGTCGATGCCGACTTCGCCGTACTCGTTCTCGATGACGGCGATTCGTTTGCCGTGCTGTTCCGTGAGGATGCGATTGAGGAGCGTGGTCTTGCCCGAACCCAGGAAGCCGGTGAGCACCGTCACCGGCACCTTGTCGGACTCGGCGGCGCTGGCGCCCGGGGCCTCGATCGTCGTCATGGGCAAATGATGCTCATTCTCAGTCGGGCGAGGTCCTGGCCCCCGTGCCCACCCTCCCTCACCACATCCCCTCACCACATCGTCGTCGCCGTTCACCGTCGGGCGACCTCCACCAGCAGGGCACCGACGGCCCCCCGCCCGGCCGGGTAGCTTCGGAGTGTGGATCTCGCCGAAGCAAGGACCGTCGTCCGCGAGGAGATCGAGCGTCTCACGCCCGCACTGCTCGAGCTGTCGCATTCGATCCACGCCAACCCGGAACTCAACTTCCAGGAACACCACGCCCACGACGTACTCACGGGCGTGCTCGAGGACAATCGGATCGACGTCGAGCGCGGCGCCTACGACATGTCGACCGCGTTCGACGCCCGTGTCGGTACGTCCGACGGACCGACCGTCGCGGTGCTGTGCGAGTACGACGCACTGCCGGACATCGGCCACGCATGCGGTCACAACATCATCGGGTCAGCCGGTCTCGGTGCGGGGATCGCGGTGGCCAAGGTCGCCGAAGCGCTCGGCGGGAGGGTTGCGATTCTCGGCACTCCGGCCGAAGAGGGCGGCGGCGGCAAGGAGTTCATGATTCGCCGCGGAGCGTTCGACGACATCGACCTGGCGATGATGGTCCACCCCGCCGACCGCGACCTGCGCACGATGCACACGATCGCCATCCAGCAGCTCGACGTCACGTACGACGGCCGGGCAGCGCACGCAGCGGCATCACCGCACAAGGGCCGCAATGCGCTCGATGCCGCCGTGCTCGGGTACAACGCGGTGGCGGCGCTCCGCCAGCACATCCGCCCCGACGAGCGCATCCACGGCATCTTCACCGAGGCGGGCGTGAAGCCCAACATCGTGCCGTCACGGGCGGCCGCCGAGTGGTACGTCCGGAGTGGCGACATGTCGGGGCTCGACGCGCTGAAGGAACGCGTCCTCGCATGTCTGCAGGGTGGAGCCGATGCTTCGGGGTGCGAGATGCACTCGCACTGGGTCGATCCGCCGTTCTACGACATGATCGACAACCATCCGCTCCTCGACCGATACGTGCAGAACGCGACCGAGATCGGGCGGCATCCGCTGCCCGAGGACGAAGGCGCCATGGTGGTCGGGTCGACCGACATGGGCAACGTCAGCTACGCCGTGCCGTCGATCCACCCGATGATCAAGGTCGCGCCCGAGGGCACGCCGATCCACACGCCCGAATTCGAGGTCTTCGCGGGAGGCGAGGAGGGTGACCGAGCGGTGATCGACGGTGCGCTCACGATGGCCCTCACGCTGGTCGACTGTCTCGCCTCGCCCGACCTCCGTGGCGACATCGAAGCGGAGTTCGATCCTCCCGCTCTTCCCTGACGCCCCGGCGAGGGCGGTCCGCCACCTACGCCGGGACGGCGGATCGTTCGACCGACCACGTACGCTCGCCGCGCAGGAAGGTCTCGAGCACGCGTCCCCGCAGGGTGCGCTCGCGGAAGGGGTTGTTCGACGACCGTGTGGCGAGCTCGTCGGTTCGCACCCTCCACTCGGCCGCCGGATCGATGATCGCGACATTGGCCGGTGACCCGACCACGAGGGGCCCGCCGTGCCCCCACCGATCGAGGCCAGCGATTCGTGCTGGCTTCCAGGCGAGGGCGGCGATGACCGTGTCGAGAGACGCCAACCCGGGCTCGACCAACTCGGTGATCGCGGCGGACAGCGAGGTCTCGAGCCCGGTCATTCCGGGCGCCGCCTCGACGAGCGGCACGTCCTTGCGATGGTCGGGGTGAGGGGCGTGGTCGGTGGCGATGGCATCGATCGCGCCGGAGGCGAGCGCCGTCCGGAGCGCATCGCGGTCGTCGGCCGACCGCAGCGGCGGGTTCATCTTGAACAACGGATTGCCGCTGCGCACCGAGTCCTCGGTGAACGCCAGGTGCTGCGGCGTGACCTCGACGGTGACGTCGACGCCCCTCGCACGAGCCAGCGCGACGACGTCGAGCGTGGCCGCACACGACGCGTGCAGGACGTGGTAGCGAGCGCCGGTGACCTCCGCGAGTCGAAGGTCGCGCTCGACCACGATCACCTCGGCGGCAGCGGGTCGACCCCGCACGCCGAGTTCGCGCGAGACCGGACCCTCGTTGATGTGTCCACCCGCGATGAGCGACTCGTCCTCCGCGTGCTGTCCGACGTAGGCACCCGGCAGCTCGGCCACCCGCTCCATCACGTGACGGACGACCGCGGAGTCCATGACCGCCGTCCCGTCGTCGGTGAAGAGCCGAGCACCCGCGTCGTAGAGCGCCTCGATGTCGGTCGGGCGATCGCCGGCTCGGTTGACGCTCATGGCGGCCGACGACATGACATCGCAGTGTCCGGCCCGCCGGGCGATCTCGTTCACCTCGCGAACGAGATCGGGCTCGTCGATGCACGGGGTCGTGTTCGGCATCGACACCACCGCCGTGAATCCACCCTGTGCCGCCGCCGCCGTGCCGGTCTCGATCGTGTCGACGTGCCCGCTCCCCGGCTCGCGGAGATGCGCTTGCAGATCGACGAGACCCGGGACGACGACACATCCCCGGGCGTCGACGACCTCGTCGCCGGACGCCGGCTCGAGCGACGTCGCGACCTCGACGATGGTGTCGCCGGAGATGCGCACTTCGGCTCGTCGTCGTCCGGTCTCATCGAGGATCTCGCCACCGCGGACAACCATCGATCGGTCCATCGCGCCAACGTATCGAGAATCGCTCTCATCGGGGAGGATTCCCGGATCGCGGTCCTGAGCCGCGGCGTGGCGCTGCTCGGTCGGCCCCGTATCCTCGGCGAGAATGATTCTCACGCCTGTGAGAATCGTCGCCGAACCCACAGCGACCGCCCAGGAGCCCTCATGACCGACTCGATGCCGATGTCCCCGCTGCACGACGTGGTGATCATCGGAGCCGGCGCCGCGGGCGTCGGACTCGCGGTGACACTCAAGCACGCCGGCGTCGACGACGTGATGATCCTCGATCGCGACACGGTCGGGGCGTCCTTCTCGTCGTGGCCCGCCGAGACCCGCTTCATCACGCCGTCCTTCCCGACCAACTCCATCGGCATGCTCGATCTGAACGCGATCGCGCTCGGAACGTCGCCGGCCGTCACGCTCAAGACGGAACATCCGACCGGCGCGCAGTACGCCTCCTACCTCCGATTGGTCGCCCAGTTCTTCGAGCTCCAGATCTGCCAGAACACCGACGTCCTCGACGTCGCCAAGGTCGACCGCGAGTTCCATCTCACGCTCGCCGAAGGGATCGTGCGAGCGAAGCACCTCGTCTGGGCAGCTGGAGAGTTCCAGTACCCGCGTCTCGATGGCGTCGCCGGAGCCGAGCACTGTCGGCACACCGCGACCGTCGAGAGCTACAGCGACCTCGCCGGCGACGAGCGGATCATCATCGGCGGCTACGAGAGTGGCATCGATGCTGCCTACCACCTCGCGTCACGTGGCTCTCGGGTGCGCCTCTTCGACAGCGGGTGCCCCTGGGTGAGCGAGACGAGCGACCCGAGCGTCGCTCTCTCGACGTATTCGCTCGAACGGATGAGCGATGCGCAGTTCCTCGCCCGTGTCGAGCTCCATCCGAACACACCGATCGCCGCGGTTCGGAAGACCGACGGCGGCTACACGGTCACCTCCACCGACGGCGAGCAGTTCGAGACGTCGGTCCCGCCGCTGTTCGCCGGCGGCTTCGAGGGAAGTCACCAGATGGTCGCCCATCTGTTCGAACGACGCCAGGACGGGTTCCCTCTGCTCGACGACGACGACGAGTCGACGATCACCCCACGACTGTTCCTCACCGGGCCCGCCGTCCGCCACGGCAACCAGTCGTTCTGCTTCATCTACAAGTACCGACAGCGCTTCGCGGTGGTGGCGAAGGCGATCGCGACCTCCCTCGGCCAGCCGGCCGAACAACTCGAGGTCTACCGGATGTGGGGGATGTACCTCGACGATCTCAGCTGCTGTGGCGAGGAGTGTGTGTGTTGAGCGGCGACACGTCGGTCGCCGACGCGCCGCACGTCGCGCGGGGGCGGTTGGCGACGGCTCGCAGCATCGGGTGGCTCGGACAGACCGTGGCCAGCCTCTGTTGGATCACGAGCGTCTTCGTGTACGGGATCTCCTCGGCGGGCGACTGGCTCCAACTCGCCGCCGCCAGCTCGTGGCTGACGGCGAACGTCGCGACGCTGCTCGACGCAGACGGGTGACGTGACGAGCGGTTGATCCGGCTGGCGACGGGTGGTCGCCCGACCTGGAATCAGGCGGCGCAGCAGGCGTCGTAGACGCAGCGACAGTCGGCGCAGTCGTCGGAGTCTCTGACCCCGCAGTGCTCCAGCATCGCCTGGCGGAGCGCCTTGCGGGCGCGGTGCAATCGCACGGTGGCGTTGTTGACCGTGACCTGGAGCCGATGCGCGGCCTCGCTGAGGCGAAGTCCGTCGGAGTCGACCAGCGACAGGATGGCGGCGTAGTTCGGCGTGAGCCGTTTCGCCTGCGCGACGCTGCAGTCGCATGGGTCGTCGGCCGGCGCCGCGGCCCCGTCGGGCACCTCGTCGACCGTCTCGACGTAGCGCCGCTCGCGGGCACGCTGGCGGTACGTGTCGATGATGAGGTTGCGATGGATCCGGTACAGCCACGCCACGACCCGCGCCGGGTCGTCGAGCGCGTCGGCTCGTTCCATCGCGCGGAGCGCGGCGAGCTGGATGATGTCGTCGGCCTCGTCACGCCGCACGCGAGCGGCGACGAACGCCTCGAGATTCGAGCGTTCGTCGCGGAGCGCATCGGCCACGACGTCGCGTGGTGCGCGACGTTCGTGGCGGGCGACGGAGTGGGTCACTCGTTCAGCCTACGGTCCGCTCAGGAGCGAGGGCAGCCGCAGGCGGGCTGGCAGCTGCACGATGCGCCGCAGGTGCAGTCGGTTCCGCAGCAGCATCCGCCGGTGGTCGGCTCGCAGGCGCAGGGGGTGGGGCAGGTGCACTCGTTCATGGTTCTCTCCTCGTTCGTCGGACACCTGGGCTGACGAGCGACCCCCCACGTTCCTTACACCGGTCTCCGGAATCCCCGGGATTTCACACCGGGTGGCGCCGCGCGCGGAGAACGACGTCGTCGACGTGGTGCGCTGCGCTGGCGGACCCGGGCGGTCGAGGGCGCGTCTCGAACACGTCGATCGTCCAGCCGGCGTCGTCGCGCAGCGCGTGTTCGATGTCGTCGACCCGCACGTAGGCATCGGGATCGAAGACCCGGCTCGTGGTCTGCGGATCGATCGGACGGCGCATGGGTTCGGGGTCGTGCCCGACCACGAGGAGGGTGCCGCCGGAGGCGACGGCGCCCACCAGATGATCGATCGCCCTGGCATCGGCCGTGCGGGGGATGGACGCATAGTGCGCCGACACGAGGTCGAAGCGCTCATCCTCGAAGGGAGCCACCGAGTTCGCATCGGCGTGGCAGCAGCGGATGTCGAGCCCACGGCGTTCGGCCTCGCCGGCGACTCGGGCGAGACCGGCCGTGGAGATGTCGGCGGCGGTCACCGACCAGTCGCGTTCCGCGAGCCAGATCGCATCGCCACCTTCGCCGGCGCCGACATCGAGGACCGACCCCGGAGTCATGCCCTCGACCTCGACGACGAGAGCGCCGTTGGGGTTCCCGCTCCACACCCGGTCGCCGCCGTACCGACGATCCCAGTCGGTCTCGTTCGACGAGGGACGACCGCCGGTGGCGAGGTCGTCCTGGGCGAGGCTGATCGCCACCATCCCGCCGACGCGGCTGCCATCAGCTGCAGCCTGCAGCACCTGCTGGCTCGGGTCGGTGACGTTGCCCGCCGCCCACACCCCGGGTACCGACGTCGCCCCGAACTCGTCGGTCTCGATCACGTCGCCGAGCCCGGTCTGGTGCGGCACGGTCGCCAGGCCCAGGTCGTCGAACGGCTGCGCGGAGATCAGGAATCGAGGTAGCACCACGACGGCCTCGGCGTCGATGACGTGTCCGTCGGCGAGTTCCACACCAGCGAGGCCGCCCTGCGCATCGGTGACGATCCGAGCGACCCGGCCGTCCCGGACGACGTCGACCCCGCCGGCCTCGAGGAGGCCGAGCTGCGCCTCGTCGACATCCGTCGGGTCGTGAACCACGATCGTGAGCTGGTTCGAGAGCTGACGGAAGAGTGGGGACGGGTGCAACCCCATCGGGTGGGTGACGATCTGGACGATCCGCCGGTCGCGCACCTCATAGCCGTGGCAGAAGGGGCAGTGGAGGACCTCACGGCCCCAGTGCTCGGCCAGACCCTCGATGTCGGGGAGACGATCGACGAGACCGGTTGCGACGACCACTCGCCGGGCGACGATCGAGTGGCCGCCGGTGAGGTCGGCGCGGAAACCGGCGGCGTCGCTCACCACGCGGACCACGCGACCCGAGAGGACCTCGCCGCCGTATCGACGAACCTCCTCGCGCCCTGCGTCGATGAGCTCGGAGGGTGGCGTGCCGTCTCGACCGAGGAACGAGTGCATCTCGGTGGCCGGTGCGTTCCGGGGCTCGCCGGCATCGACGACGATCACGGACCGCCGCTGGCGTGCGATCTGGAGCGCTGCCGCCAGCCCGGCCGCCGAACCGCCGACGACGACGACGTCGCAGTGGCGCTGGATGGGAGGAAGTTGCGAACTGCTCATGACGGCGACGCTACGGTGGATCCCATGTTCCGGGAAGCGGCTTGCGAGATCCGCAAGAGGATCGCTCTCGCGGCGATCCGATGACGACCGGTCTCGACGACATCGAGCACGTGGTCCGCACGCGGCTCCGAAGCCTTCGCTCGTCGATGGGTCTGTCGCTCGACGATCTCGCGGCGCGCACCCATCTCAGCGCGTCGACGATCAGCCGGATCGAGACCGGCAAGCGCACCATCAGCCTCGACGTCCTCCTCCCGTTGGCCTCGGCGCTCCAGATCGACCTCGAGGCGCTGCTCGACCTCGGGGGCGACGAGGACGTGGTCATCCGTCCCCGGCCGAGTCACTCCCCCGATCGCACGACCTGGCTGCTGAGTCGCCCGACCGGATCCACGATCGCGCTCAAGCAGCGGATCGAGCCGACCTCACAACCGCCCGATCAGCGGGTCCACCCCGGCCACGACTGGTTCTTCGTCCTCGAGGGTCGCGTGCGACTCGCACTCGGCGACCGCGACATCGTGGTCGAGCAGGGCGAGGCGGCCCAGTTCTCCACGATGACGCCCCACGCGATCTCGGCGATCGACGATCCCGCCGAAGTGATCATGATCTTCGATCGCGACGGGCACCGCGCCCACACGCACGGCGACGCCGACGCGCCGAACTGACCAGGCATCCGGCCGACGACACGTCGGTGTCAGACCCCGGAGATCTGCCAGTGACGCTCGGCTCGCTGAGCGTTCCACATCTCGGCGTATCGGCCGTCTCGAGCGAGCAGCACATCGTGGTCGCCCTGCTCGACGATCTGACCGGCTTCGAGCACGATGATGTTGTCGGCGGCAACGATGGTCGACAGTCGGTGGGCGATCACGATCACCGTCTTGTCACGGACGAGCGTGTCGATCGCTCGTTGGACCGCGACCTCGCTCTCGGTGTCGAGCGCCGACGTGGGCTCGTCGAGGATCACGATCGGTGCGTCCTTCAGGATCGCCCGCGCGATGGAGATCCGCTGGCGCTCGCCACCCGACAGCGCCCCACCGATCTCGCCGACACCGGTGTCGTATCCGCTGGGAAGCGCGGAGATGAAGTCGTGACAGTTCGCCGCCCGCGCAGCCGCCTCGATCTCGTCGTCGGTGGCGTCGGCCTTGGCGATGCGGATGTTCTCGCGAACCGAGTCGTCGAACAGGTACACGTCCTGGAAGACCACCGAGAACTGCTGCATCAGCTGCTGCTGGCTCATCGTGCGGATGTCGATGCCACCGATCGTGATCGAGCCGCCCTGCGGATCGGCAAAGCGGGTCAGCAGTCGCGTCACGGTGGTCTTGCCGCTCCCGGACGTGCCGACGAGTGCCGTGAGGCTGCGCTCGGGGACCTCGAGCGACACGCCCCGGAGGACGTCTTCGTCACCCTGGTCGTAGGCGAACGTGACCTCGTCGAACACGACACGCGCACCGTCGGGATCGCCGCCGCCATCGGCGGTGGGCAGCGGCTCGACCGCCATGAGCTCACTGATGCGGTCGAGCGCCGCCTCCATGAAGTCGAACATCTGGGAGAGGTTGGCGAAGATCGCCAACGGCTCACTGAACCTCACGGCGATGACGATGATGGCGAGCACCGCCGGGACCGCTGTGACGTCGTCGAGTGCGAACGAGACCGCCAGCGCGGTGATCGCGAGGATCCCGAGCTGGACGATCGCCGACATGAGGATCGCCGGCATCGTGCCCAACTCGAGTCCCTTGGTCTGCGCTTCGCGGAGACGAGCGAGCGATGCCTGCAACCGCTCCGACTCGGGGCCGACCTGGCGCGTCGCCCGCAGGACGGCGAGACCCTGCGTGTACTCGACGAGATGTGACGCCGTGTCGGCGTGGGCCTCGACCGAGATCCGGTTCTCACGTGCACCGTGCGCTCGCATGACGCGGTAGAACGGGATCGCCATCGGGAACAGGACCAGCATCGCCAGAGCCAGCCGCCAGTCGATGAAGAACGTGGCGACGATCGTGACGACGGGCGCCACGATGGTGTTGATCACCACGGCGAACAGTCCGCCGGCGATCGACACGACGTCGTTGACGTTGCCGGTGAGGACCGTGTTGAGATCACCGGTCTGGCGTCGGGCGAGCTGCTCGAGCGGCATCCGCTTGAGTTGCTCGCCGAGGTTCTGTCGCGTCTCGTCGGAGACCTCGATGTAGACCCGCCAGCTCGTGCGCGACTCACCCAGACGGAAGAGCGCGTCGAGCAGGATGAGCGCAGCGATCGCGATGAAGTAGCCCCACGCGTCGTCGGACCCGTCGACGAGTGCCGAGAACAGCGGGTACACGAACGCATACGCCAGGCCCTGTGCGACCGACGACAGGACCGCGTACATCAGCGAGAGACGCATCAGGTGGGCCTTGGATCCGCAGGCCGCGATCATGTTCTGGAACGTGGTGATCATGACGTGCCCCTCGCCGTCGTCGCAGCGTCTCGTGTTCGCAGGCCCCAGCCCTGCGCTTCGTTGAAGTGCGCCCAGAGTCGGGCGTAGCGGCCTCCCGAGGCGACCAGTTCCTCGTGGGTGCCGCTCTCGCTGACCCTGCCGGAGTCGAGCACGACGATCTGGTGGGCGTCGCTGATGGTCGACAGCCGGTGCGCGACCACGATCAACGTCTTGCCCTTCGCCAACTCGGCGAGCGCTCGGTGGATCTTGGCCTCGTTGTCGGGGTCGGCGAAGGCTGTCGCCTCGTCGAGAACGATGATCGGGCTGTCCTGCAGGATCGCCCGGGCGATGGTGACGCGCTGGCGCTGTCCGCCCGACAGGCTCGATCCGCGTTCACTCACGACGGTGTCGTAGCCGTCGGGCAGCTCGGTCATGATGAAGTCGTGGGCTTCGGCAGCGCGAGCCGCCGCCTCGATGTCGTCGTCCGAGGCGTCGGGTCGTCCGAGGCGGATGTTGTTGCGAATCGTGTCGCTGAGGAGGAACGGCGACTGGAACACGAACGCGACCGACCGCATCAGCTGGTCGGCGGTCATCTCGCGGACGTCGACGCCGCCGACGAGGATCTGTCCCTCCGCGACGTCCCAGAATCTCGGGACGAGCTGCGCGACCGTGCTCTTGCCGGCACCCGACGGACCGACCAGCGCCGTCACCGTCCCCTGCGGGATGAAGATGCTCACGTCGCTGAGCGCATTGTCGTCACGCCCGTCGTAGCGGAACGAGACGTTCTTCAGCTCCACCGATGCGTCGGCGGGCGGCGTGCCCTCGTCGACCTCGGGCATCAGTTCGACCGCACGGAGTTGTCCGATGCGCTTCACCGATGCCGCGGCGTTGGTGATGAGCTGCTGCAGCCACACGATCGGAACGATCGACTCGGTGACCGTGGGCGCGAGCAGAAGGAACATCATGAGGATGGGCAACTCGACCGAGTCGTTGCGGACCATCGGGATCCCGACCGCCAACAGCACGAGCACCGTCGGCAGCGCGGCGAACAAGGTGCGGGCGATGAAGGCGCCGGACTGCGACTTCTCGGTCCAGGTCCGCAACGAGGACGTCGCGTCGTTCAGCGCCGAGCGGTACCGCTCGAAGGAACCGGAGCCGTCGTCGAAGGTCCGCACCACGTGCATGCCCTGCACGTACTCGTTGATGACGCTGTTGATCCGCTCGTTGGCGTTGTCGACTTCGCGGCGGGCGACGTCGTAGTCGCGGAAGGCGAGGAACATCCCGATCATGCCGATCGGGAAGAGCACGAGTGACAGCAGCGCCAGCCGCCAGTCGAGGACGAACATCAGGATGATCCCGAGGACCGGCGCCGAGAACGACTTGGCGAAGAGCGGGGTGCTGTCGGCGACGAAGGCGTGCAGCGCTCGGACGTCGTCGAGCACGACCTTCTTGAGCGCACCCGATCCCGAGTTGACCACGTAGCCGAGGGGGACCCGTGCGAGTCGATCGGTGAGCTCGGTCCGGAGGATCTGTTCGAGACGGAACGCCCCGAGATGGGAGATCCGGAACGACATCACCCGGCAGACGAACGAGAACACGACGAACCCCACGCTGATGCCGAGGAGCGTCCAGATACGTCCCGAGTCGGGATCGTCCGCCGTGATCTCCCGAGCGATGGGCAGGAACAGCATGATCGAGCCGAGCCAGGCGATGAGGCTCAGCATCGACACCGCCATCCCGGTGTAGATCTCGCGATTGACCGGCGAGATGATCGTCCACAATCCCGGCTCGTTCGCCGAGACGTCGTGTTGGTCGACCGCGTCGTCGCTGCGGCCGTTGAGGTCCCCGTCTGACATTCCCGTTCCTTTCGTCAGTGAACCTGACGTTCGATACGAGGGAAAATTAACAGACTCCGTCGAGCCCGTTCTCGTGACGGTGACCACGTCCCAGCCACCAGTCTCGCAGCACCCGCTCGGCGCTCGACGCGTCGAGGGGCGGATCGTGATCGAGCAGGAGACGAACGGCCTCCCCCACGGCGGGACCGGGTGGGATGTCGAGCAACTCCATGATCTCGTCACCGCTCAGAACCGGCCGGCGACGCGCCTCCGCGTCAGCCGCTGCGAGCTCTCGGATCCGAACTTCGAGCTCGTCGACCAGCCGCTGCAGACGTGCCGCCTTCGACGCGTTGCGCGTGGTGCAGTCGTGCCGCACCAGCAGGTTGAGATCACCCAGCAGAGCACCGGCGTCGACGACGTATCGCCGCACGGCGCTGTCGGTCCATCCTGATCCGAACCCCTTGAAGCGACCGCTCAACTCGACGAGCCGTGCCACGTCGTGGACGAAGTCGTCGTCGAAGCCCATCTCGACGAGCCGTCGACGGGTGATCCGAGCGCCGACGGCCTCGTGGTGACGGAAGGTGACACCCTTCGGACCGATGCGGTGCGTCGCCGGCTTGCCGATGTCGTGCATCAGCGCCGCACACCGCAGGCGGAGCTGCGGCGGCGCGGACGCGGTGACGGCGATCGTGTGGGTGAGGACGTCCTTGTGGCGATGGACCGGGTCCTGCTCCATCTGCATCTCGACGACCTCGGGGATCCAGCGCTCGAAGAACCCGTCGCGGACCATCGCGACCAGCCCGTCGGACGGGTCGGGCCACACCAGGACGTCGCAGAGCCGCTTGCGAGCGGCGACCAACACGTCGGCGGAGGCGTCAACGTCGGGGACGGAAGGCATCGATGTGCGCGGGGTCGGTGGTGAGGTACGGCCCACCGATGAGGTCGACGCAGTAAGGAACCGCCGCGAACACGGCGTCGAGACACTCGGCGATCGCCTTGGGCTGTCCGGGCAGGTTGATGACGAGGGCGCCATCGCACACACCTGCGGTCTGGCGGGACAGGATCGCGGTGGGAACGACCTGCAGGGAGGTGGTCCGCATCGTCTCGCCGAACCCTGGCAGCATCTTCGTGCACACGGCTTCGGTGGCCTCGGGGGTCACGTCGCGAGGTGCGGGACCCGTGCCGCCCGTCGTCAGGATGAGACAGCACCCCGCGGCCGCCTGGTCACGGATGGCTCGCTCGACGTCGGGCTGCTCGTCGGCGATGACCACCGACTCGTCGGACCACTCGGACGTGAGCACCCGCTCGAGGTACTCGCGGATCGCCGGCCCGCCACGATCTTCGTACTCACCCCTGCTCGCCCGATCGGACACCGTCACGATGCCGATCAGCGCGGCGGCGGTCGCACCGGCGCCGCTGTCGTCGACGTCGGTCACGCACGCGACGGTACCACCGATCGAGAATCACTCCTGTTCCACGCGAGGACCCAGACCATATGCTGAACGTCGTGGATCCGGTGGCGGCAGATCGGCCGTACCAGGAGCCCGAGTTCCTCCCGTGGGACGGGCGACGAGTGCCGATCACGTTCGTCGGCGGCTACCTGGGCGCGGGGAAGACCACCGCCATCAACGAGGTCCTCACGATCGCCGACCGTCCGATCGCCGTGGTCGTGAACGATGCCGGTGCGATCAACATCGACGCGTCGCTGATCAAGGGATGCGACGGTGCGTCGATCGAGCTCACCGACGGGTGCGTCTGTTGCACGTCGGTCGACGACATGGGCGCCGCGCTCGACTCGATCCGGGCGCGTCCCGAGCCACCCGACCACCTCGTCATCGAACTCTCGGGCATCGCCGAACCCAGGAACGTGATCCCCTGGGGCCGTTCGGCAGGATTCCTCCTCGACGGCGTCGTCATCGTGGTGGCGGTCGACCAACTCGTCGACGACACCGCTCCACGATGGATCCGCCTCCACCAGGAGGCACAGATCGAGGCGGCCGACCTGCTCGTCCTGACGAAGGCCGATCTGGTCGACGAGGCGACGGTCGATCGGGCGCTCTCTCGACTCCGACGACTCGCACCCGGGACGCCGGTCGTCGACGGCAGCCAGGGTCGCCGTGAACCCGGCACGTTGGGACGGTTCATCGCTCTCGGCGGCCATCGGGCCCGCGACGCGAGTGGCGTGCCCGGGCCGACCCTCTTCGACCTCCACGAGACGCACGCGGTTCCGATCGACCGGCCGATGACGCGTTCCGAGATCGACGCCCTCGTCGCCGACCTGCCGACTCGCTTCGCCGGCCGCACGATCGCCCGCGCCAAGGGAATCCTGCAGCTCGCCGACCGTGATCGATGCGAGCTCGTCCTCGTCCAGGTGGTGGGACGCCGCCTCGATCTGACGCCGCTCTTCGGCCCCGAGCGCCAGAACCCCACCGATCTGGTGGTGATCACCGTCGACGAGCACGGTGAGCCGCGAGATCACGACCACGACCACGACAATCATCACCACGTCACCGACCGGAGAGAATGATTCTCAGGTCGAGGTAGGCTGATCGGATGTCTGATCGCTTGCCGGTGACCGTGCTCTCGGGGTTTCTCGGGGCCGGGAAGACCACCCTGCTCAACCGTGTGCTCGCCAACCGCGAGGGCCGTCGCGTCGCCGTGATCGTCAACGACATGAGCGAGGTCAACATCGATGCGTCGCTGGTCGCCGACGGTGCTGCTCTCGACCGCACCGAAGAGAAGCTCGTCGAGATGTCGAACGGGTGCATCTGCTGCACGCTGCGCGAAGACCTGCTGCTCGAGGTCGCCCGACTCGCCCGCGAGGACCGCTTCGACTACCTGCTGATCGAGTCGACCGGCATCAGTGAGCCGATGCCGGTGGCGGCGACGTTCCTGTTCGAGGACATCGACGGCAAGAGCCTCTCGTCGCTCGCCAAACTCGACACGATGGTCAGCGTCGTCGACGCCGCGACGTTCCTCGATCGGTTCGACGTCCTCGAGGAACTCGCCGACCTCGGTGTGGGCCGCGACGACGAAGACGACCGATCGGTCAGTGATCTGCTCGTCGATCAGGTCGAGTTCGCCGACGTGCTCGTCGTGTCGAAGCCCGATCTCGTCAGCGCCGAGCACCTCGAGCGCGTCGTGGCCGTCGTCCGCAACCTGAACCCTCGCGCCCAGATCGTCGTGGCCGAACGTGGTGACGTTCCGCTCGACTCCGTGCTCGACACCGGTTTGTTCGACGAAGACGAGGCCGCCACTGCGCCCGGGTGGGTCACCGCGCTCAACGGCGAGCCCACGCCCGAGACCGAGGAGTACGGCATCTCGTCGTTCGTGTACCGCCACCGCTGGCCGTTCCACCCGCAGCGCCTCGCCGACGAACTCGAGCACGAGTGGCCCGGTGTGCTGCGGAGCAAGGGGTTCCTGTGGCTCGCCACGCGGCCCGACGTCCAGGCGCTGTGGAGCCAGGCCGGCCTGTCGGTGATGATCGAGCCGCTGGCCCCCTGGTTCGCCGCCACCCCCGAGGACGAGTGGGAGTTCGAGTCCGACGAGGAGCGGGCCGACCTGATGACCCGCTGGGACCCCGTCGTGGGCGACCGTCAGACCGAGCTCGTGTTCATCGGCATCGACCTCGACGAGGCAGCGATCCGGGAGCGCCTCGACCGCTGTGTCCTCACCGGTGACGAGTTCGCGGCGGGTCCCGATGCGTGGGAGCGGTACGCCGACCCGCTGCCCGAGTGGGACATGGCCTGCGACCTCGACTGGTGACCGGCACCCGTCTCGGCCGGTGACCGACACCGATCCCGACGACGTCGATCCGCGGCGCGCGCTCTGGCGGCGTGGTTCGTACGAGATCGTCGGCGACTGGATCGCACGCGCGTCAGTGGCCGTCCTCGACCGGGTGGCCGAGGTCGTCGGCGAACCCCTCGACGGGCGACGCGTGCTCGACGTGGCCACCGGCACCGGCGCGGTCGCCATCGAAGCCGCCCGGCGGGGCGCCTCCGTCGTCGGCATCGACCTCACCGACGAACTCGTCGAGATCGCCCGGCGACGGGCCGACGACACAGGTGTCGACGTCCGGTTCGTGATCGGCGATTTCGACCAACTCGACGACCAGGTCTCCAGCGACCCGTTCGACGTGATCACGTCGTCGTTCGGCGTCATCTTCTCCCCGGACCCATCGGCGACGCTCTCGGGTCTCGGGCGATTGCTCGCCTCCGGCGGTGTGATCGGCGTCGCAGGGTGGGACCCGGCCGGGGTCTTCATTCCGTCCCAGTCGTTGATCGAGCTGTTCCCCGAACGGCCACCGATGCTCGACATGTCGCCCTGGACGACCGAGATCGAGTCACTGTGCGCCGGGACCTCCTTCGACGTGGCCGCCAGGCACGACGACGAGTTGCTCATCCCGTTCGCCTCGGTGGCCGACGCCGCCGATCAGCTCGAACGCTGGGCAGGCGGGTGGGCGCAGCTGTTCGAGGCGTTCGACGGAGCCGGAGTCGGCGCTGAGGCGAGGTCGCGCTTCGTCGATCACCTCGCCTCGTTCGCGGTGGTGGGCGACGGCGGGATCCAGCTCCGCGCCCGGTACCACGTCAGCGTGTTGCGCCGAAGGGCTTGACGCTGAACACGACGCGTCGACGAACGTTGCAGAGTCGGAACTGCTCTCCGGATGTGTGAGGTTGCCGGATCAGCGACTCGAGCATGTGCTCGACCACGCGCTCGACGACGGATTCAGCCGCTCGGGTGATCGAGCAGCCGCCGCAACGGCCCGTCGGGGACGGCGAGCAGGTCATCGTAGGTGCCGACGGCGGCGACCTCGCCGTGCTCGAGCACGACGACGTGATCCGCGGTGCGGATGGTCGACGGCCGATGGGCGATCAGCAGCGTCGTGCGGCCCTCGGCGGTGGTCGCCAGCGCATGGTTGATCGCTCGCTCGGTCTCGGTGTCGAGATTCGACACGGCCTCGTCCTGGAGAGCAAGTGGGCGGTCGGCGAGCATCGCCCGCGCGATGGCGATGCGCTGCCGCTGCCCTCCGGACAGCCCGGTGCCGAGCTCGCCGAGCCTCGTGTCGCCGCCGTCGGGGAGCGCCCGGACGAATCGCCGGGCGTGTGCGACGTCGAGCGCTCGGTCGACGTCGTCGTCGTCGGCATCGGGGTCGGCCAAGCGCACGTTGTCGTGCACCGAGCGGCGGAACAGGTGCGTGTCCTGCGGCACGACGGCAAGGAGATCGCGGACGGCGGCGGGCGGCAGGTCCCGGAGGTCGACGCCGTCGATCGTGATGCGACCGCGGTCGGGGTCGAAGTGGCGCTGGAGGAGCGCGGCGCAGGTGGACTTCCCGGCGCCCGAGTGGCCGACGAGCACGACCCGCCCTCCAGGCGGAACCTCGAACGAGGCCCCTCGCAGCGCCGGTGACGGTGCGCCGGGGTAGGTGAAGGTGACGTCCTCGAAGCGGACGGCACCGATGCCGGCCGGGGCCGGCGCCGGACGCACCGGGTCGGTCACGTCGGGTTCTTGGTCGAGCAGTCGGCCGATCCGCTCGAACGCGGCAGCGATGTTGCCGAGCTCCTGCGCGAGCCGGGACACCGCGATGACGGGCCCGAACGATGCCGCAGCGATGACGACGGCGGCCGGGTAGAGCGCCGGTTCGAGTCGTCCGGATTCCACCAAAGCACCAGCCACGAGCACCGTCACGAGGACGCCGATCGCGAGCAACCCGTCGGTCGCCGCCTGCTCACGTCCCGCCCGCCGGCCGTGCCGGGCGTTCGAGGCTGCGAGCTGGTCTTGTCGCTCGTCGAGGCGGCGCAGCATCTCGGCTTCGGCTCCGAGGGCGGCGATCTCGCGCACGCCCTGGAGCGCATCGACGACATCGGAGGACAGCTGACCGACCCCACCGCGGATGCGCTCGGCATCCTCGTTGGCCTGCGCCAGCAGCCAACCGGGGACGGTCGCGACCGCGATGAGCACCGGCAGCAGGACCACCGGCAGCAGCGGGTGCATCAGTCCGAGACCGACCAGCGCAGCGCCCGGGACGAGGACGGCGACGAGTGCGGGCGGGACGATGTGCGAGGTGAACAGCTCCAACACCTCCATGTCACTCATCGCGCTCGACGCCACGTCCCCCGACCGGGCGCGGTGGAAGTAGCCGGGCGCGAGTTCGCGCACCTTGCGGAACGTCGTGAGCCGCCGCTCGGCGAGCATCCGATACGACATCTGGTGGGTCCAGAGGTTGTGCAGTCCGGCGAGGAGCGCGGCCGGCAGCGACAGCCCGAGGATGACCCAGATCAGCGGCCACAGCTCGTCGGTGGTCGCGCCCGACGCCGCTCGCCCGATCAGGTAGGCGCCGGCTGCCGCTGCTGCGACCTGCAGGACGCGGCTCCCCACGTCGGTGACCACGGCGCCGACGAACAGCCCGCGATACGGCCGCAGCAGGCCGGCCAAGGGCCGCACTGCGCGCAACGTGCGCGTGACCGCTGCGACGGCGTTGACCGACGCAGCGGACGGGTCGGGCGACGACGATTGGTCCGCCGTCTCGACGTTCTCGTCGGTCTCGGTCTCGGGCCTCTCGGTCGTGGTCACGATGAGACCCCCTGCGCCGCAACGAGCCGGCGGTAGGGGCCGTCGGCGGCGGCCAGCTCTGCGTGTGTTCCGGCCTCGACGACGCGACCGCCGTCGAGGACGACGACGCGATCGGCGTCGACGACGGTCGACAGCCGATGTGCGATCACGAGCACCGTGCGGTCGGCGGTCAGTTCGTCGAGCGCCGCCTGGATCGCCGTCTCGTTGGCGACGTCGACGCTGGCGGTCGCCTCGTCGAGGATCAGGATCGGAGCGTCTTGCAGCAGCGCTCGAGCGATCGCGAGACGCTGCCGCTCGCCACCCGACAGGCGGGCGCCGCGTTCACCGATCACCGTGTCGAGACCGTCGGGTTGCGCCGACACGAAGCCGTCGAGACGTGCCGCGGTCAGGGCGGCGTCGAGCTGCTGGTCGGTCGCGTCGGGACGAGCCAGCAGCAGGTTCGCTCGGATCGTGCCGTGGAATGCCAACGCCTCCTGCGACACGACGGCGGTCATCGAGCGGACGGTGGCGATCGGAGTATCTCGCACGTCGCGGCCGCCGAGTCGGACGATGCCGGATTGCGGGTCGTAGAAGCGCAGCAGGAGATTGACGAGCGTCGACTTCCCCGCTCCCGACCGACCGACGACGGCGACCGTCTCGCCACGGTCCACCGTCAGTTCCAGTCCGTCGAGCGCAGGTGGGTCACCCGGGCGGTAGGCGAACGTCACGTCGTCGAAGGACATCGTGGCATCGAGCGTCGAGGGGTCGGGCCCGTCGACGGGTGCCGCGATCGACGGCTGTTCGTCGAGGATCGCCAGCATCTTGCGCG
>JBCDAK010000008.1:0-49393 GCA_039185545.1 Actinomycetota bacterium | reverse complement strand
GCATGCCGAGTTTTTATTGCGTCCCAACCACGGGCAAGACGTCATGCATCCCCAAGGCCGTCAGCCGATGCGGCAATCAACCGACGGCAACGACTGTGCCCCGTACGCCTGCCTGCCCGCCGCGGCGCTCGCTCTCGAAATGCTGCGAGACTGCGGGCCATGATCTTCGACGGTCACGTCCATCAGCTGCCCGACATCGACCCGACGGAGACCCAGGAGTGGCTCGACTCGCTCGACGCGGTGGTCGACGCCTACGGCAAGACCCGGGCGCGGTACCTGCTGTCACGGCTGATGGAGCGGGCGAACGAGACCCAGGTGTCGTTCCCCGCCACGGTGTCCACTCCGTACGTCAACACGATCCCCCGCGAGGAGGAGCCGTGGTTCCCGGGCGACGAGCACATCGAGCGGCGCATCCGCGCGTTCGTCCGGTGGAACGCGGCGATGATGGTCGTCAACGCCAACAAGGTCGCCGACGGCATCGGTGGTCACCTCTCGACGTTCGCCTCGTCGGCCGCGCTGTACGAGATCGGCTTCAACCACTTCTTCCGCGGCAAGGACGACGGAACCCCCGGCGACCACGTCTACTTCCAGGGACACGCCGCACCGGGCGTGTACGCCCGCGCGTACCTGGAAGGTCGCATGACCGACGACGATCTCGACCACTTCCGGCGCGAGATCGGTCGCGGCGGCCGCGGCCTCAGCTCGTACCCGCACCCCCGCTTGATGCCCGACTTCTGGGAGTTCCCCACGGTGTCGATGGGCCTCGGCCCGATCACGGCGCTCTACCACGCCCGCTTCAACCGGTACCTCAAGAACCGCCAGATCGACGACACCACCGACAGCCGCGTGTGGGCGTTCCTCGGCGACGGCGAGTGCGATGAGCCCGAGACGCTCGGCGCCATTTCGCTCGCGGCCCGCGAGCAGCTCGACAACCTGGTGTTCGTCATCAACTGCAACCTGCAGCGCCTCGACGGTCCGGTGCGTGGCAACGGCAAGGTCATCCAGGAGCTCGAGGCCGTGTTCCGCGGCGCCGGCTGGAACGTCATCAAGGTCATCTGGGGCTCGAAGTGGGACGAACTCCTCGCCCAGGACAAGGACGGCGCCCTCCTCAACAAGATGAACACCACCGTCGACGGCGAGTTCCAGCGGTACGCGGTCGAGTCGGGTGAGTACATCCGCGACAACTTCTTCGGCCCCGACGAGCGGCTGCGTCAGATGGTGTCGCACCTCGACGACGACGAGCTGCGCAACCTCCCTCGCGGCGGCCACGACTACCGCAAGCTCTACGCGGCGTACAAGGCGGCCACCGAGAACCTCGGCTCGGGGCGCCCGACGGTGATCCTGGCGAAGACCGTCAAGGGGTGGACCCTCGGCGAAGGCTTCGAAGGTCGCAACGCCACGCACCAGATCAAGAAGATGACGAAGCAGCAGATCGTCGACCTTCGCGATCGCCTGTACATGCACGACGAGATCCCCGAGTCGGCGATCGACGGCGACCAGGCGCCGTACTTCCGCCCCGCCGAGGACTCGATCGAGTACCAGTACATGATGGAGCGGCGCAAGGCGCTCGACGGCTCGATCCCCAAGCGCACCACGGTCGCCCGCCGGCCCATCGAACTGCCGGGCGACCAGCCGTTCGCCGAGCTGCGTGCGGGGTCGGGAGGCCAAGAGGTCTCCACCACCATGGGCTTCACCCGACTGTTACGCGGGCTGTGTCGAGACGAGCACATCGGACCGCGGGTCGTGCCGATCATCCCCGACGAGGCGCGCACGTTCGGCATGGACGCGCTCTTCCGCGAGATCGGGATCTACGCGTCGCAGGGCCAGAAGTACGAGCCGGTCGACCACGACCTGCTGCTGTCGTACTCCGAGTCCGCGCAGGGCCAGATCCTCGAGGAGGGCATCACCGAGGCCGGCTCGATGGCGAGCTTCATCGCCGCCGGCACGTCGTACGCCACCCGCGGGGTGCCGATGGTGCCCTTCTACACCTTCTACTCGATGTTCGGCTTCCAGCGGATCGGCGACCTCATCTGGCAGGCCGCCGACATCCGCGCTCGCGGGTTCCTCATGGCGGCCACGGCCGGACGCACGACTCTTCTCGGTGAGGGGCTCCAGCACCAGGACGGACACAGCCTCGTGCTCGCCTCCACGGTTCCGCCCGTGCAGGCGTACGACCCCGCGTACGCGTACGAGGTCGCCGCCATCGTGCAGGCGGGTGTCCACCGGATGTACGGCGGCGGCCCGGCCGACGAGACCGACGTCTTCTACTACGTGACGCTCTACAACGAGAACTACGAGATGCCCGAGCTCCCGGCGGTCGAGGGCCTCAACGAGCAGATCGTCGAGGGCATGTACCGCTTCGCGGACGCACCCGAGGGTGTCGGCGCAGGTGGCGAGAAGGCGGCCACGATCCTGTTCTCGGGGTCGGCGCAGGGCGCAGCCCGCCAGGCGGCCGCCGAGCTCGCCGAGCACTACGACGTGGCAGCCGAACTCTGGTCGGTCACCTCGTACAAGGCGCTACGCGAGGACGGGCTCTCCGCTGAGCGGCACAACCGGCTGCACCCGTCGGGTGAACCTCGTGTGCCGATCGTCGCACGCCGACTCGCCGAATCGTCGGGACCGATCACGGCCGTCACCGATTTCATGTCGATCGTGCCCGACCAGATCCGTCAGTTCGTCGACCACCGGACGTTCACCACGCTCGGCACCGACGGCATGGGACGCTCCGACACACGCGAGGCGCTGCGTCGGTTCTTCGAGATCGACGCGGGCCACGTCGTCGTGGCAACGCTGTCGAACCTGGTCGCCGAGGGGAAGATCGACGCGTCGGTCGTCGTCGACGCGATGTCCCGATACGGCATCGACCCCGACGAGGTCGACCCGGTGCACCACTACATCTGACGTGTTGCGTGACGTGCCTGGCAGGTCACGCGATGGGGCTACTGTCCGGCGATGGACGCTCGGGGGCTCAGGCGATCCGCACTCGCGGCGATCGCGTTCATCGTGGTCGTCGGGCTCGCGGCGGTCGCACCGGCCGGAGCCACCGGTGGGTCACCGGCTCCACGCCAGGTCGACGCCGAGACGTACATCGACGTCCTGATCGATGCGCCACCGGCAGTGCGTGACGCGCTCGTCGTGCAGCTGACGACGGGCGGGACCGACGTGTCCTCGTCCTGCGCCGCTGACGGCCCCGATCCCGGCGACCAGCGGCGATCGATCCGGTGCGACGATCTCGACGACGGAACCTACGCCCTCGACGTGATCGGCGTGCCGGCCGGTCACGTCGAACTGTGGGACTGCACCGACATCGTGGCGGCGTCCGCCGAGCACACGGCGATCCCGATCGGCGGTGGATTCAGCAAGTGGCTCTGCTCGGTGACCGTTGCCGAGCCCGGTGTCCGACTCGAGTGGTCCACGACCGACGACCGATCTCTCGGGGTCGCCACCACGCCGGACGGTTCGACCACGGCGGACTGCATCGATGACGTCGGTGGTGGCTTCGTCATCCGCTGGTGCGCCGGAGGGATCGGCGCCTACGACATCGAGATCGTCGGGGAGGTGGGAGACGAGTCGGTCGACCTCTTCTGCTTCCCGGTGATCACGTCGCGGGACACCTTCGACGACACCGCCATCGTGGTCACGGCCGACGAACCTCTCTGGACGTGCTCTCTCCAGGAGTCGCCCCAGGCCGTCGGATCGATCAACTGGGTCGCCGTCGCCGGGGACACGGCCTCATGGCTGACGTCGGACGCGCTCGCGCTGACCGGTGGGCCGGTGGGTGCCGATCTCGACGGGCGGTGTGAGCTCGTCGGCGCGCCGAGCGTCGAGACCGAGAACGACTTCACCTTCTCCTGCGACGGGCTGCCGTCCGGGACGTACTCGATCGACCTCGTCGGGGTCCCACCCGGCCACCGCGTCGACCTGTCGCTGTGTCCGCCGTTCGTGATCGACGACACGATCCAGGAGACACAGGCCGGCTGCCAGATCGACGTGTTCACACCGGCGTGGATCGCCGGCGACGCCGGCCTCCCGCCACCCGACGGCTCGGGCGATGGCGATGGCGATGGCGACGACGAGCTGCCGGTGGCAGGTGGCACCGTGCATCTGCTGTTCCTCCTCGGAGCGCTGATCACCGGCGTCGGGCTGCTCGTGCTGTCGGCTCCTCGACTGATCCCGGTGCGCGTCGACCGGCGAGCGGGACCGCGGACGCCGGTACATTCGGAGCATGACCGGAACGCTGTACATCACCGGTGACACCGAGGCCGACGGCCTCCTCAACTCCGACGGCAATGCGCTGCTGCTCGGCATGCTGCTCGATCAGCAGGTGCCGATGGAATGGGCGTTCGCCGGCCCCCAGACGTTGCGTGAGCGCCTCGGCCACCTCGACCCGGCCAAGATCGCGGCGATGGACGTCGAGGCGTTCGTCGACGTGTGCCGGGAGAAGCCGGCCATCCATCGCTTCCCGAAGTCCATGGGTGAGCGCATCCATCAGGTGTGCACCGCACTCGTCGAGGACTGGGACGGCGAGGCGTCGAACCTGTGGGCAGGCGTCGGCGACGGGAAGGAGCTCCTCGGTCGGCTGAGGGCCCTGCCCGGCTACGGCGACGAGAAGTCGAAGATCTTCGTGGCGCTGCTCGCCAAGACCCAGGGCGTGGCGCCCGACGGATGGGAGAAGGCGGCCGGCAAGTTCGGCGACGACGTCCCGCGATCGGTCGCCGACATCCACGATGAGGTGAGCCTCGGCAAGGTCCGCGACTGGAAGAAGGCTCAGAAGGCCGCGAAGAAGGACAAGCAGGACCGACCGATCTCGTGATCGAGCCGAACCAGCACGTCTGGTGCCGGGTCGAAATGTGCTGTTTCGAGTCGTGACGTGACCGGGCTCCGATCGGCCGCTCGCTGGCTGTTGCGCGGCGAGGCGAACGTCTCGGCCACGCTCGACTCGCTGTCCCGCGAGATCCGCGAGATGCAACGACGGCTCGATGCTCTTGTCGAGTCGTCTGCTGCACGCGATGAAGACGTCGCCGGCCTCCGCCGTCGGCTCAATCAGCTGCAGGAGGACGCGCAGAGCCGGGCGGCCGCCGACGCCTGGCCGATCGCCGAGTCGCTGCGCACCGACGGCGTCAACGTCGTCGGCTACCTCCAGCGCCAACTCGGCATCGGTTCGGTCTCCCGTCGGATCGTCGAGATCCTCCGTGCGGCCGACGCGCCCATGTCGGCCATCGCGTTCGGCGCCACGTCGAGTCCGCCCGTCAGCGAGTCGTTCGCACTCGACCAGCGCATCGACTTCACCTCGTCACTCGCCGTCGTCGCCGCCGATCAGCTCGGGCTCCTCGATCGACATCATCCGGAACTCCGCGCGACGTCGGAGCGACTCGCCGGATACTGCTTCTGGGAGCTCGACCGGATCACCGATGACATGCGCGCCGGATGCGAGCTCGTCGACGAGGTGTGGACGGCGACCCGCTTCACCCACGATGCCTTCGCCGAGGCGGGCGTCCCCGTGCGCTTGGTGCCGATCCCCGTTCCGGAGCCGGCGGCGAGTGGGCGTGAGCGCTCCGAGTTCGCGCCCCTCTCCGGCGCCGGCGATCGCCCGGTGGTCGGCGTCACCTTCGATCACTTCAGCGTTCTCGACCGGAAGAACCCACTGGGCGCCATCGAGGCCTTCCGCCGAGCGTTCACGGCGGACGAGGGGCCTCTGCTCGTCGTGAAGACGATGAACGGACACGTCGCCGCCGACGCCCACGATCGGCTCGTCGCCGCGGCCGCCGATCGCCCCGACGTCGTCGTGTGGGATCGCCACCTGTCGGGCCCGGACCAGGCAGCGTTCATCGCCGGACTCGACCTGCTGCTGTCGTTGCACCGGAGCGAAGGGCTCGGGCTCCATCTCGCGGAGGCGATGTGGCTGGGGACGCCCGTGATCGCCACCGGGTACTCGGGCAACGTCGACTTCATGGACTCGTCGTCGGCCGCGCTGGTCGGGCACGAGCTCGTGACGATCGACGCGGGCGAGGGCGGCGGGATCTACCCGGCCGGCGCCCGCTGGGCCGATCCGGATCTCGACGAGGCCGCCGACCACCTTCGTCGGCTCGTCGGTGACTCCGCCGCCCGCGCCGAGCTCGCCGGGGCCGGGCGCTCCCGGATGGAGTCGCAGTCCGACGAGGCGACCACCGCCCGATCGATCCTCGACGCGTTCGCGTGAGGCCCGGGCGCTCCATCCGCACCCGACCTCGCGCGTTCACGATCGGCGGCGGGCGAGCGACCCGAGCCGACGCCCGAGGCGTGCTCCCGGTGTCGCCAGCTCGGCGTTGAGCTCCTCGACCTGACGACGGAGTTCCCGCACCTCGCGCGCCAAGGTCTCGTGGTCTGCGTGCCGCTGGACCAGTGACGACGCGGCGCCGGGGCCGAACGCCACACCGGTGCGATCGAGTTTGGCGCGGACGTCGCCGAGAGCGGCGATGACGGCGTCGCGATCGTCGGGGGACGGGTCCCAACTCGACCCCTCGGGGACCGTCACTGCGGGAACGCCCGTGTCGTGCACTCCGATGACGGGCGCAAGCGTGACGAGCAGTGCGGGCCCGACACCGAGTCCAGCCGTCACCAGCGCCGACGCATCGAGCTCGGGCAAGGCCTGGAACGCCGCGACGGGAACGGCCACCGCACCCCCCGGCGTGGCGGGTCGGCGGAGATGCTCGCCCAGATCGAACGCTGGACTCCACCGCTCGTCGGCAGGTGTGTCGGCTCGTGCCGCGCATCGGATGATCGGTCCCCCGAGCGCATCGGCGGTCGACGCGAACTGCTCGACCCACCGCTCGTCGAGGACCGCGTCGTGGTCGATCACGACGACGCTGCGGCCTCGCACCCCATCGACATCGGTCAACGCGGCGAGCGCCGCCTCCGGGTCCGCGACGTCGATGCGCTCGACGTCGTCCGACTCCGGCAGGCCGGCCACGTCGGCGAAGCCGACCACGATCACCGACAGCCGGGGACCGCTGCGATCGACATCCACACTCTGGGGTACCGGCGTGGGGTCGTGGAACGAGATCGCCGGTCGGCGGGAGCGTTCGGCGTCGAGGTGGAAGAGGCGGACGAACTGATGCGTGGTGCCGTGACGGTCGGCGAGTTCGCGAGCTCGACGCACGACGGCCCCGACCGCCGTGGTGGGCCGGATCAGCGGATGATCGTGGGGCCACTCCTGGTCGGAGTACTCGGTGACGACGTCGTGCCGGTGCGCCTCGTCGAATCCGGTCCGAGTCAGCAGTTCGAGCATCGACGACTCGGTGAAGAACCGGAGGTGGGTCCGGTCGAGCAGCCCACTCTCGGCGAGATCCCATCGGGCGGCCACGAGCTTCGCCGCGACGTCTCGGAACGACACGTTCGGGATGCTGACGCCGAGCGTCTCGACCGACCGCCCGCCCATCCACCCGGCCAACCGATCGAGCACCAACTGCGGCTCGACGAGATGCTCCAGCACGTCGAGCGCGAGAACCGCGGCGACGCGTCGCTCGGCGTCGGACACCTCCTGCACGGCAGCGTCGAGCGCGGCGGGCAGGCCGTCGACGTCGGACAGATCGAACCGCGATCCCGCGATCCCCCGCTCTCGCAGCGAGGCCAGCGACGCCTCGTCGGCGTCGAGGCCCACGTAGTCGAAGCCCGCAGCGATCAGCGGTTCGGCGTGAGGCGCGTAGCCACACCCGAGGTCGACCACCAGTCCGGGCTCGACGTGCTCGGTCAACAGGTCGACGAGATGACCGTGCGACAGTTCGCCGTCGAAGTCGACGTCGTAGGCGCTCATGCGACGGACCTCGCTCGCGACGGCCTCACGCTCGGGGCCTCACTCGGGCAGCCGGCTCGCCAGCGCCCGAACACTCCGGCCGGCGAGTCGACGTGCGGCCCGATAGGGCGTGCGGGGCAACGACTCGACGGTCATGTCGCCGGGCAGAGCGACGTCGTCGGCGACCGGTGGCGTGAACGCTCCCAGCGCCTCGCGTGCATCGGGCATCGTGCGAACCCACCGGCGGAAGTGAACGGCGTCGTCGCCGTCGATGTCGCGAAACGCCGCTTGCAGGTCGTGGCGCTCGGTCCACACCGACCTCTCGATCCGCGACACGGGCCAGCGTTCGGTCCCGCCGGCGATCGCCTCGAGCCACCCGAGGAATCGGCTCGACGACGGACCGAACGCGAACGGCGTGTCCATGTCGGCGGGGGCAACGCCGACCCGGTGCTCGGCGAGGACCGCTCGACGGACACCGCGCCGCACGAACCGATCGAGACGGAGTCCGTGCGCGCCCGTCGACCACGGGTACGGGTCGGATCGGCGTGCGACGTGGCTGGTCGCCGTGAGCCGTTCCCCGTACTGCTCGGCCAACCGTCGGATCGGGACGCCCTCGGCGTGTGCGGTCCGGGGAGTGGTCTGGTGCTTGGAGAACACCCACGGCGTGAGCGGGTCGTACCCGCTGAAGTGGATGAAGCGAACCGGCCGCCCCTCGATGGTCGGAACGTCGTTCTCACCGGCAGCCGGCTCGACCGCCCGCTCGTGGATGTTCCACCACGCGATGTTCATGCCCGGGTCGTCGCACCGGTGGTAGTCGAAGAGCCCGGGAACCCAGTCGACCCATCGCTGGTCGGTGAAGAGGTTGCCGGCGAGGTCGACGATCGCGTCGTACCGCAACCGCTCCTGCCACCAGTCGAGGAACGCATGAGCCGGCGGACCGACAGCGATGAACCCGAGGTTGAAGATGCCCGACGACATGATCGTGAACTCGGTGGGGTCGGCGAGATCGCGGGCGATCGGGCGGAGACAATGCGGGGTGAGGACGATGCCACGCTCGGCGGCGGGCGCGACGACGTCGTCGAACGGCGAGTACACGTAGATGTCGGGGTCGAGGTACACCGCCGGTTCGGCGGGCGACGACGCGGTGTGGAGCAGTCCGCGGAGGAACGACGGCTTGACCGCCGTGGAGAACTCCATGACGTCGTAGATCGTCCGCATCATGTCGATGTCGGCCGCCGACAGGTCGAGGTCGGCGAGCCGCCATGCGTCGACGCCGTCGGGCAGGTCGCCGATCGGATCGTCGTCGACGACCAGGATGACGAAACGGTCGTCGGGATGCTGTTCCACGAACGACGTACCGAGGACCTTGGCCATCTCGACGTAGTTCGAGGCGACGATCGTTCCGGCGCGCACGGCCCGAGGGTACGCGCCGCTTCCAGACAAACGGTGTCTGACACCGTGTGTCCGGGTCAGCGGTCGAGGTCGAGGAGGTCGACGAGGCGCTCGACGAAGGCCGGTTCGTCGGGCATCGACGCGATCTTCGCCGCTGCCCGTCGGCCGAGATCTCGGGCGGCAGCAGGGTCTTGGGCGAGGTGGCGCATCGCGTCCGCCGCCTGATCGAGATCGGGATCGGCCCACCGTGCCGACGCCGGATACGCCCATCCTCCGTCGCTGACCGGCACGAGGTCGGCATCGACGAGGACCGCCGACTCGTCGTCCATGAAGTCGAGGTTGCCCGAATAGCGGGTGGCGATGACCGGCCGCTCCATCGACATCGCCTCGGCCAGGTGGAGACCGAGCCCTTCACTGCGATGCAGGGACACCAGGGCGTCGAACGAGCGGATGAGGGCGAGATGGTCGGCGAACGGCAGCACCTCGTCCCAGATCACGATGTCGTCGCGACCGGCCGCCGCCACTCGCAGCTGCTCGTGATCCGCCCACGCTCGATGACCGTTGATCGTCTTCACCAGCAGCAGCGGCGCCCCGTCGGGTTCGAACGCTCGTCGAAACGCCTCGATCGCTCCGAGCGGGTTCTTCCGGGCCGTGATCGACAGATGATCGAGGACGACACCGAACACGAACCGACCGTCGGCCTCGGCGAAAGGACCGAACTCGGCACGGGTGCGCGCCGACGGTGCTGGCGCGGCGAACGGGACGTGGACGTGATGCACCGGAACCGAGAGCTCCGAGAACGGTGCGGTCATGAACGACGTCGCCGCCCAGATCTGGTCGATCCCCGTCGGGTCGACCGGTGGACCGCCGGCCAGCGTGTCGAGCTCCCAGAAACTCACGGCGACGGCACGTCGTCCCGGTGCGACCACCTCGGGGAGATCGCGCCGGAGCGCTGCGTACTGGTCACCGTTGACGAAGCAGACCGACGCCTCGAAGTCGAGGGCCTGGTCGACCGCGGGTGGAGGATCGATCGGTGGGCTCAGCGTGCGTTCCCACGCGACCGTGGAGAACGGCACGCCATGGCGCCCGAGGATGTCGGCCACGCGTCGAGCGATGTGCGCGACACCCGACTGATGCCGGAAGTAGCCGACCAGGTTGACCCCGTCGCGACGGTGACCGCGCGCGACGACCGGACCGAGCCCACGCCGGACGCCCGCCGGGTCGATGCCGAACGGCGCGTCTCCGGTGACAGCGGCCGTCGCCGCCCAGGTGGCGAAACGGTCGGCGTCGATGCCGGTCGGATGAGGGAAGGCGGCGGCGACGTCGGGCCGGTCATTCCACAGCTGACCCCAGTAGTGCTCGTCGAGCCAGCGCCGGAACTCAGCTGGGCGAGTCCACGGTGCGTCGGGAATGGCCTCTCGGCCTTCGGCGCTGATCCCCAGACACACGGTGCGACGGATCGTCTCGTCGATCGGCACGCCGCCGGGCAACCGGAGCGACTCGGACGACCCCGCGAACTGCTCGGCCAGGCGCTCGACCAGCTCCCGTCGGCCTCGGTCGGCCAGCGAGACCCGCGGCGGCCCGGCGAGTTCGGGATCGAGGAGCCATGGCCGGGCGGCATCGTGACCGGGTGCGATGAGGAGACGTGGAGACGTCGACGAGTCGTCGGGCCATCGCCACGCCGAGACCCCGATCGCCGGAGCCCGACAGAGATCGGCGCGTCCCGCTGCGTCGACCGCATCGAACATGCGGCCGACGGGAACGTCCTCCCCGCGCAGCGATCCGCTCAGCGCCGACGCGACGATCCCGAGGGCCCTGTCGGCGTCGTGACCGTCACCGTCGACGTTTCCACCGCCGCCGCCGAACGAGGCGATGCAGTCCCACCGATCACCGGCGAGCGACATTGCCTCGAGGTCGGGATGGGTGGGCGTCGCTCCGACCGCTTCGAGTCCGAGTCGCCGGGGGACGAACGTCCATCGCCCGGTGTCCGCCACGAGGTCGTCGATCGAGCCGTCGAGCGCCACGGCGCCGGCGACGAGGAAGACGACCGGCGTCGAGAGATCGACGTCGTCGGTCCGCATCGCGGCGACGGCCGCCAGCCAGGGTCGAGCATCGGGACGGGCGCAGACCAGATCGAGTTCGGCGATCGGTGCGTCGGTCCACACGAACGACGCAGCCGGCCGGAGCGTCGGATCGCCCGCCCAGACGCACCGCACCGCCCACCCGGGATGGAGCTGTGCGAGGGCGTCGGTCAGTGCGTCGGCGGCGGCGACACGGCCCGGCGGCACGGCGACGACAGCCGTGACCGGCGGCGCGGTCATCGGCCGTCGGCGGCGTCGGCCCGGGCCGTGACGTCGTCGAGGGCGGCGTTCACCTGGGTGCGCAACGCATCGAGTCGTGTCGCCTGCTCGGCGTCGAGCACGTCGAGACGATCACGGAGCGCCGCCACCTGCGATTCGAGTTCGGCGAGCCGCCCCGGGCCGGACACCATCCACGACAGACGTGACCGCAGACCCACGTCGGCCACGGTACCAGCGGGCCGTCAGAGGTCGAGGCCGAGCGCCTCGACCATCCGCCGACCGACCTCCACCCTCGAATCCTGGGCGTTGATCCGAGCGCGGCCGGCCTGCGCGCGTCGGCGGCGGGCGTCGGGGTCGAGAGCAAGGCGGCGCATCGCCGACGCCGCCGCGTCGATGTCGGGATCGGCCCAGTGAGCCGAGGGCGGGTAGGCCGGACTTCCGTCGCCGACCGGGACGAGTCGGTACCCGATCAGCTCCGCTGAGTCGGCGTCGACGATGTCGCCGGTTCCCGACCAGTCGGTGGCGATGACGGGCGTGCCGACCCAGAGGGCGGTGGCGAGATGGAGACCGAGGCCCTCACCGCGGTGCAGCGACACGTAGGCGTCGGCTGCTGCGATGAGCGCGACGAGACCGTCGTCCGACACGTGCCGATCGAGGACCTCGATCCGATCGTCGGGCGCAGCGGCACGCTCGATGCGAGCGAGGTCGTCGGGCCGACGGTCGCCGTTGAGGGTCTTGACGAGCAGCTTGACCGCGGCGGACCCCTCCGCCGGGTCGCCGAACGCCCGATGGAAGGCCTCGATCGCTCCGAGCGGGTTCTTCCTCTCGATGTCGCTGAGGAGGTCGAAGGACACGACGAAGAGCACCGTGTCGGGTGTCGAACACAACGACGAGCGCCACGCGGCCGCCATGGCGGACCGTTGCTCGGCGACCGGCTCGGCGATGCGCGTCGGCAGGTGCCGAACCGGCACGACGGTGCGCGTGCTCTCGACGGCCGACGAGTACGCGTCGTGAACGAATCGGGTCGGCGTCCAGATCTCGTCGACGAGGTCGATCGCCCACCGGTGTTCGTCGGGAACGTCCTCGAGCTCCCAGAACCAGTACCCGACCAGCGGTCCGTCGAGGTCGGCGACCTCGGGTCGGGCATCGAGGACACCCGGGAGCTGAGCCGCAGTGATGACGGCGACCGTGGTGTCGTAGAGCGGTGCGTCAGCGTCGTCCGACGCGGTCGCACTCGACCCGGGTGAGTCACCAGTGCCGGACGAGCGTCGGGGGCTCTCGGGAGCGTCGACCGAGACGGCGCGAACCGGGATCCCCGCAGCGGACAACGACGCGCTCACCTCGCGAGCGATGTGGCCGAGGCCGCTTGTGGCGTCGTGGTACCCGACGACGTTCACGCCCGTCGACGGATCGAATCCGCCTCGCGGCGCGTCGGTCGACCGACGCTCGGGTCGATCGACGGGGCCGGGGGCCCGACCCTCGACGAACGCGAACCGGCGTCCCCACTCGGCGATCCCGAGTGCCGCGATGAGGCCGACGACCAACAGCACGACGGGCGGGAGCGGGCTGTCGTAGGTGTCCCAGTCGGTCGGCAGGTACGAGCCGGAGGTCCCGACACCGAAGCGTCGCATCGAGGCGGCGAGGGCCACGACCGACACCGCGACGGCGATCGTCGACACCACGATCGCCACCGGGTCGGTCGAACGGTTGGGCGGAGAACTGGTCGAGCGACGGCGGCGACGGCGGACCGCCGCACCCAGCAGGATCGGGACGCCGGCCATCAGCGGGAGGTAGTAGCGGCCCTGCCAGTACAACCCGCTGTCGTCGTTCTGCAGCATCGTGAGGGTCCACGACACGAGGATCCCGATCGCGGCCGTCGTCCCCGCTGCGAGTGCTCGCTGGGTCCAGCCGGTGGTGAGCGCCGCACCGGCGACGAGACCCACACCGACGAACCACAGCGACACGAACGTCTCCGGGACGGGGGTGTCGAGCCACCCGAGGACGCCGACGACCTCGCGCAGATCGAGCCCGGTCTGGCTCACCGTGGCGCGAAGGACCGCGCGATCGAACCCGTTGCCCCGCAGGCCCATCGCCACGAACGACCCGACTCCCGCGACGATCACGAGACCGGCCACGTACGCGGTGCGCGCCGGACGAGGCCTCGCCGTGTGGCCGAGCCGTCTCCAGATGCCGCGGACGAGAACGGCGGCCACGGGCGCCAGCGGAGCGAGGAAGAGCAGCTGGGTCGACGTGACCGTGCTGCGGCTGGCCCACGCCAGCGTGGCGAGGGTCGACACGACGACGAGGACCTGGGGGCCGCGCCGCATCGAGGTCCACAGCTGACGCGGCTCGTGCTCGGCAGCGAGGAGTCCGATCGACAGGACCAACGCGGCGTACACGAGTCCGTCGCGTCGAGGCAGCACCATCGCCGTCCACGACACGGCCAGCAGCCACCGCTCGAGACGTGTCAGCCAGGTCACCCGCGCCCGCCGGGTCGGCAACGGCAGGCCGTCGCGTGTGGCCACGCTCTCGCGCGCACCGCGTCGCCGTTCGGTCGGCACGAGCAGAGCGCTCCACAGACCGATGCCGCCGGCGATCACCACACCGGACGGGTTCACGATGGCGAACGAGAACCACGCGGCCGGCGTGATGGCGAGCAACGTGGCGGCGAACGGCAGGCGGCCGCGCCGGGCGGCGACGACGAGCGACGCGGTCACGAGGACGATCGGGATGAGCGCGTCGAACGCACGGGCGAGCCACCCCGACGCACCCGCCGGCGCGAACGAGCCGAGCCCGGGGAGCACATGCCCCCAGATCGGATAGTCGTTCGACCGGGTCGGTCGGAGTTGGTCGCCCGATTCTGGTTCGAGGCCGGCGATGCACGCCGCCGGCCGGAGCGGATCGAACGCATAGCAGCCGGGGTCGGGGAAGCCGACGTGTGCCGGCAGTTCGTATGCCCTCGATGCAGCACCGAAGTCGCCGGTCTGGCCGTCGAGCTGGCCGCGCACGAGTGCCGCGCCGCGGATCTGGTGGCCGGGTTCGTCAGGTCCGGATGACGCCGGCATGCCGAGGATCCACACGCCGACGAAGACCGCGACGAGTGCGAGGAGGATGAGCGACGGGCGGCGGATCACGCTCGGACCCCCGTCGCCGAGCGAGCGACGCGACGACGCTCGCGGCGGCGACTCGGAACTCCGCCGAGACCGGCGAGCAACGCGCGAGCGTGCACGCGCCGCGGGGCGTGTCGCAGCCGCCGGACCGAGAGCCCGATGGCGCGCACGACCTCGCGTCGCGTCCCGTGTCGGGCGACGCACCACAACCTGTTCCGTTCGATGAGCTCGCGGCGCCGATCACCGAGCGACGCCGTGGACGCACTTCGGGCATGTCCGGCTCGCGCGGCGGCGACGACTCGGTACGACCAGCCTCGTTCGATCCCACGTCGAGCGAGATCGACGTCCTCGTAGTAGAGGAAGAACCGCTCGTCGAACCCTCCGAGATCGGCGAGGTAGCCGGATCGGAACGCGACCGCTCCCCCGGTGAAGACCTCGAGGTCGCCGACCTCCATCGGGACGAGATCGGGATCGTCGCCGGCGCCGACATCGCTCCCCGCGCCGAATCGATCGATCGCGACGCCGAGGCTGTTGACCTCGGCCGGCTCGACGTCGAGCGTCACGAGCATCGGCTGAGCAGCGCCCACACCGTCTGCGTCGAGGGCGACGGCGAGCCGACGCACGCACCCCGGTTCCACGACGACGTCGTCGTTGAGGAGGACGACGACACCGACCGGACCCGCCGCAGCCTCGCCACTGGCGATCAACGTGTCGATGTGCGCCACGCCGGCGTTGGCCGCCGCGCCGTACCCGCGATTGTCGACCGCCACGCGGCGACCACCGGCCGACTCGACCACCGCTGCGACGCGACCGGATCCGTCGGCGTCACCCGACCCGTTGTCGACCACGACCACCTCGGAATCGGGCGCCTCCGCCCGCACCGCCCCGAGGCAGCGGGCGAGCAGCCCGCCGGCGTCACCGTGCGTCACCACCACGACGGCCACCCTCGTCACGACGTTCGGTTCCGGACGCGCTGCGCGATGCGCGCGACCACGTTCGGCCGGGTGACGAGCGCCGGCGCACCCGAGCGCAGCGGCCGCTCCAGCCAGTCGGACCGGTCGGGCGCGAGATTCGGGTTGTAGTACGGGTCGTTGTTGATCTCGTGGTGCCAACGGGTGTTGATGAAGGCGTACTCCTCGTCGAGGAGCCGGCTCTCGCGCGTGCGGCTCTCGAAGTGGAACCACGTGGCGTTCGGCGTCCAGACGATCCGGTGGCCATCGGCGCGGATCTTCAGCGACAGGTCGACGTCGTTGTAGTTGAGAGGCAGGTCGGCGGGAAACCCGCCGACACGATCGAAGACGTCTCGCCGGACGAGCGCCGCCGCCGCGGTGACCCCGCTGCACTCGCGCGCCACGGCGAGCGGACGAAGGGGCCACGGACCGGGCACCTCGCCGCCCCACCCCAGGCAGGCGTGCATCAGGTCGTGGTGATAGACGTGCCCGCCGTGCTGCAGCGTTCCGTCGGCGAACCACAGCCGAGCGCCCGCCATCGCAACCGCGCCCGCCGCCCCGTCGGGCCCCTCGGCCGGGCCGGTGACGAGACCGATGAGCTCGTCGATGCTGCCGGGATCGACGAGCTCGGTGTCGTCGTTGAGGAGCAACAGGAACTCACCCGAGGCCTCGGCGGCGCCCCGATTCATCTTCGCCGAGAAGTTGAACGGACCGGACGTCTCGACGATGCGGAGACGTTCGCCGGCCACGTCAGCGAGTGCGGCGAGCACGGGATCGGGCGTGACGTCGTCGGCGACGACGACGAACTCGAGATGGGTGTAGGTCGACATCTCGACGATGCTGCGGATCGCCTCGACGACGAAGCAGCGGGTCGCACCCCACACGCGACCGCTGGTGCCCCGCGTGGGGACCACGACGCTGACGAGCGGCATCGACTCGCCGCTGTCGCCTCGGGCGGCGACGGCGTGCCGATGCGCCACGCGGTACACGCCCTCGTGGTCGGTCCGTTCGACCGTCGCACCGAGGCCGATGCGTTCGCAGTGGTCGCGCACGACCCGGACGCCTGCGTCGAACGCCCACGGCTTGGCGTCGGAACCGCCGGCCACGCTCGTCGGCGCCTGCCGCCAGTGGTACAGCACGCGGGGCACGTGGACGATCGACGACGACACCTCGCCCAGACGGAGGATCAGGTCGTGGTCCTGCGCCCCGTCGGTACCGGTCCGCAGGCCGCCGACCCGCTCGATCGCATCACGCCGAGCGACGACGAGGTGGGTCACGTAGTTCTGGTTGCGCAGCCGCTCGGGTGACCAGTCGGGCTTGTAGCAGGGATCGACGAAGCGCCCGTCGGAGCGGAGGAAATCGTGATCGGAGTAGGCGACGTCGGCCTCGGCGGCGTCGGCCGCCGTGACGATCGCCTCGATCGCGTCGGGCTCGAGGAGATCGTCGTGGTCGAGGAACGCGATCCACTCCCCGGTCGCTGCGGTCAGCCCATCGTTCGTGGCGGCGACGATGCCTCCCGACTCGGGTCGACGGATGACGGTGGTGCGATCGGCCGCAGCGACCTCGTCGAGGAGCTCGACGATCTCGGTCGACGTCGAGCCGTCGTCGACGAGGACGTGCTCGACGCGATGCGACCAGGTCTGATCGGCGACCGACGCGAGGCATTCACGCAGATGAGCCGGCTCGGGGTCGTGGACTGCGGTGACGACCGAGACGAGCGGGGCGACGCGACCCGTCGGAGCGGGCGGGCGTGGTGCGGACACGGATCCGGTCCCGAGCCGATCAGAAGAACCGGGATCGGATCGAGCGGCTGACCCGGCCGACCATCGAGCGACTGCGACCGACGACGAGCCGCTGGAAGTGGTCCTGGTCCTGGCGGGCCCGGGCGAGCGCGACGTGGAGTTCGGCGTTCTGTCCGCGCAACACGCCGGCGGCCGCGTCGGCACCGCGAGCGTGATCACGAGCGGCGAGGAGGTCCTGGCGGAGATCGGCGTACGACTGCTCGCCCGGGCCGACGAGCGCGCGGAGCCGCTCGACTTCGGCGCGCAGCTGCTCCACCTCCGACGACATGCGCCAGATGATACGAACACCGCGACGACCGAACGCGGTCACCTGCGAGCGTGGAGCCGTCAGAGTCGGGTGGGCCAGGGGAGGCCGGGCAGCGTCGACTCGAGGTGATCGAGCATCACGTCCTGGAACCGGTTGCTGGTGGAGATCATCGAGGCGCCCTGCGTCCGGTACCGGCCGAGGATCTGGGTCACGTGGACCGCACGATGTCCTGCGTCGGCGAGACGCAGCCACAGGTCCCAGTCCTCCCAGCCGAAGATCCGCAGGTCGTCTCGGTACCCACCCATCGCGTCGAGGACCGAGCGACGGATCATGGCCTGCGCGTCGATGTGGTTCGCCGAGCACAGCCACGGGACGTGCCAGCCGAGGTCGCTCTGCAGCCCGGTGCTCACGCCGAACTCCTCGAGGATCGCGTACGCGAACGAGGCGTCCAGATCGTCGTCGAGCGCCGCGGCGAGACGAGCGAGGGCGGGTGGATACACGAGGTTGTCGGCGTCGAGGATCATCACGTACTCACCGGACGACCGCTCGACGCCGAGGTTGCGAGCGGCGGCGAGGCCGGCGTTGGCGGCTCGCGACAGGAGTGTGATGCGCGCATCGGGGTGGTCGTCGATGAACCGCCGCACGACGTCGGCGCCCTGGTCGCGCGAGTGATCGTCGACCACGACGATCTCGTAGGTCGATCGATCGAGCGGGGTCGACGCGTCGGCCTCGGTGGAGGCGAGCACGGAGGCGAGGGCCTCGGCGACGACGTCGGCGTAGTCGAACAGCGTGACCACGACGCTGATGCGCGGAATGGGTGCCCCCGGTGACGCTCCGGCGGCCGTCGCATCGACCGTGACGTGTCCTGCGTCGCCGTGATGGAGCCGGGCACGCGTCGCCTCGATCCGGCGCTGCAATCGGACTTCGTCGTCGAGCGCCGACTTCACCCGCCGACGCAGTTCGGTGTGCGGACGCAGCGCCGGCAGAAGCGGAATCTGCTGCGCCCGCGTCAACAGCGACCGATACGCCGGCACCCGCCGCCCTGGCGAGACGATGTTCCGTCGACCCCGGGGCTCGACGGAACACTCGGCGTCTGCGAGCCGGTCGAGGATCGGTTCGAGCGTCGTCGCCAGCGGTTGCTCCCGGAGCACGAAGTCGGCAGCCGCCGAACCGGCTCGCTCGCATCTGTCGGGATCGTTGAGCAGACCGGAGACGGTCTCGACCAAGTCGGCCGTGAAGATGACGTGGGTTCCGTCGATCAACGGATCGGTCCCGGTCGAGGGCTCCGACACGACGCACACGCCGTTCGCCATCGCCTCGACCATCCGCGCCCACTCGAAGTAGGCGTGCGAGCTGTCGGACTCGTCGCGATGGAGGTTGAGCAGGATCCGCGACCGAGCGAGGAGGTCGTACTTGTCGGTGCCGAAGACCGTTCCTCCCGCGCCCGGTGAGACCGGCGCTGCGGACGAGAAGAGCCGGAGGTCGGCGGTGTACCTCCACAAGGTGGGCGCCAGTTCGGCGAGGCGTTCGGTGCGGTGGCGGGTCCGGCCGCCGAGGAACAGCAGGTCGACCGGTCGGCTTGCGTCGACCGGATTCGCCGCTCGACGATCCATCGACGGAACCGCGCCGAGACGGAGGTGGTGGGCGTCGTGTCCGTCTGCGCGCAACGCGTCGGTGCCGTCGAGGTTGATGTCGAGCACGACCCGGCTCGGCCGTGCCAGGAGCGAGGTCATCTCGAACCAGCGCGTCCCCGGCTGCTCGGTGCAGACCGGGATCGACACCTCGGCGTTGCGCTGGATCGTGCGGTCGTCGGCGTCGCCGAGCCACCAGAACTCGTGCGGTGCGACCACGAGGTTGATCGCGCACTCCGGGTCGTCGAGATCGGTCGGGATCCGGCCGTCGGCGATCAACGTCGCGGGGCGCCCGACGAGGTCGGCGGCCTCCGCGAGCCAGCTCGCGACGTCGGCCATGAACGCGTTGCCACGTGGCGAGACGAAGACGCGAACGGACGGACCGCGTCCGTCGACCAGTTGAGCGGTCACGAGCGCAGACGACGTACGAGGTCGGCCGGAGTTCGGAGGATCTTGGCGATCGTCCGCCGGACGACCGCCGACCGGTCGGGTGCGTCGCGCACGCTGCGCGCCATCTCGGCCACCATGCGTCGCCGACTCAGCGCCTGCGGGAGTTCGGCGCCGATCCCCCGCAACTCAGCCGCCCGCGCCTGCGACTCCTGCTGCAGTCGATCGAGCTCGTCCTCGATCCGCTCGACCTCCGACACGTGGCGCACGTTACGGGACCCGCGCATCGCCGACGCTCTTCCGGGGCGTCGGTAGCGTTCGGTGCTCCATGTCGCTCCGGAACGCGGTCGCGCACCGCAATCTGCTCTACCTCCTCACGCTGAAGGAGCTCCGGACCCGGTACCGGCGATCGGTGCTGGGGTGGGCGTGGACACTGCTGAACCCGGTCATCCAGATGCTGGTGTTCTCGTTCGTGTTCCTCGTGGCGTTCCGACAGGAACCCCCGGTGGGCAACCCGTCCGGTCTCCAGAGCTTCCCGCTGTACTTCTTGTGCGGGCTGCTGCCGTTCCAGTTCTTCTCGATCTCGGTGACCGCGTCGCTCGCCTCGGTCTCGAGCAACTCGAGCCTCATCACCAAGGTCGCGTTCCCCCACGAACACCTGGCTCTCTCCGTCGTCGGCGCACAGCTGATGACGTTCCTCATCGAGCTCGGTGTGCTCGCCGTGGCGCTGCTCGTCGCCGGACAGATGGTGCTGCCGTGGTTGCTCCCGATGCTCCCGCTCATCGCGCTGCTCACCCTCTTCACGATCGGCGTGGCGCTCGCCGTGTCGGCGGCCAACGTGTTCTTCCACGACGTGACCCACCTCTGGGGCATCGTCGCCCAGGTGCTGTTCTACGCGACGCCGATCATCTGGGTCCCGGAGACGATCGACGTGCGCATCCTCGACACGCTCAGCGACTGGCACCCGACCGGGTCGTTCATCCGTGCGAGCCAGCAGATGCTCTACGGCGGCCACTTCCCGTCGATCTGGCGGTGGATGCACCTCACCGGCGTCGCCGCGATCAGCTTCTCGGTCGGCGCCTGGATCTTCGGTCGACTGTCACCGCGCTTCGCGGAGGAGCTCTGATGGTCGACCTCGCCGCACCCCGACCGTCGGGTCTCGACCCTGCGCTCTCGGTCCGCAACGTGCGCAAGACGTTCCGGATCCACACCGACAAGGCCTCGTCGATCAAGGGCTTCCTCGCCGGCGGGGGCCGGAACCGCTCTCGCGAGTTCACGGCGCTCGACGACGTGAGCTTCGACGTCGAGGTCGGCGAGGCGGTCGGCATCATCGGCCACAACGGATCCGGCAAGTCGACGCTCCTCAAGTGCATGGCGAAGATCCTCACCCCCAACGAGGGCGAGGTCCTCGTCACCAAGCGGATGGCGGCGCTGCTCGAGCTGGGCGCCGGCTTCCACCCCGAGCTCACGGGGCGCGACAACGTGTTCCTCAACGCCTCGATCCTCGGGATGCCACGGCGCGAGATCGAGCAGCGCTTCGACGACATCGTCGACTTCTCTGGCCTGCACGAGTTCATCGACGCGCCGGTCAAGACGTACTCGTCCGGTATGTACGTCCGTCTCGGCTTCGCCGTGGCGATCAACGTCGACCCCGAGCTCCTGCTCATCGACGAGGTGCTCGCCGTCGGCGACATCACGTTCCAGCAGAAGTGCATGGAGAAGTTCGTCGAGTACCGCGACGAGGGTCGCACGCTCGTGCTGGTCACGCACGACTCCGGTTCGGTCCGACACTTCTGCGACCGGGCAATCTGGCTCGATCACGGGAAGGTCATGGCCGACGGGCAGCCAGCCGAGGTGATCGACGAGTACAACGAGAAGATGCTCGGCGGCGAAGCCGCAGGCGACGGCAGCGGCGGGATCCGACGCGGGAGTGGCGAGATCACGGTCGAGCGCGTCGAGCTGCTGGTCGACGGTCAGCCGGCGGCGGCCGTTCGGTCGGGCGGCGATCTCGTGGTCCGGATGAACTTCACGACCACCGAGCGGGTCCCGAACCCGGTGTTCGCGATCCGGCTGTCGAGCCTCGTCGGCGTGGAGGTGACGGCGCCGTCGACGCGCGACGTCGACCAGGTCGCCGAGTACGTCGAGGGATCCGGTTGGGTCGACGTCCGGTTCTCGAACCTGCCTCTCGTGCCGGGTCCGTACGTCGTGCACACCGAGGTGACCGGGTACGGCCGCAAGCACATCTACGACCACATCCAGAACGCCCAGAGCTTCGACGTGGTCGCTGGAAACACCCCCGAGACCGAGGGACTCGTCACGATGCGCCCATCGTGGTCGATCGAAGGAACCGGCGTCGGCCCCCCGCTCCGTCACCCGTAACTGGTGGCTCCCTCGTCGTCCGCTCCGCTTCCTCCTCGCGACGCGTGCGGCTCGTCGCTGGCGCTTCCCTCGCCGCCTGAACTGTCCGCTTCTGCCCAGGCCAGATCCGGGCACGTCGGCCCTCGTGACCCGGTGGTGCTGCGACTACTCGGTCAGATAGCCCGTCGCGTCGAGGGCGAAGTCGACGGGGCTCGAGGAGTAGAGACAGACCGATCCGTCAGCACTCAGGCCGACCGCTGATGCGTTGGCCACCGTGCCACCGGGGACGTAGTTGACAGTCGACGCTGTCGGCTGACCCGTGTCACAGGCGAACAACGTCGCGAAGCCGTTCCCGGACGGCTGGATCGCCGTCAGGTTCAGCATCGCGATCGTGGCGTTCGACGGAACCCCCGCCCGACCGGCGATCTGGATGGTGATGGTCTGACCGCCCCGAACGGTGCCGCGGCCCTCGGACCGCCTGTCGACGGTCGACTGTCCCGGTCGGGTATCGAGCACGCGGCCCGGGGTCACGTCGTCGACCGACGAACCGTCGGGGACATACCCGGTGGCATCGATGGCGAAATGGGAACGCTCCGACGTGTACAGGCACACCGTTCCATCGTCGCTGAGACCCACCATCGACGCATTCGCGATGTTGCGTCCTGGGATGAAGTTGACGGTCGACGCATTCGGTCGATCGCCATCGCAGGTGTACAGCGTGGCGAAACCCGGTCCCGACGGCTGGATCGCCGTCAGGTTCAGCATCGCTGACGACGCGTTCGACGGCACACCCGCCCGGCCCGCGACCTGAACCTCGACGACGTTCCCGGCCCGCCGGAATCCGATTCCCTCCGAACGGCCGTCGACCGTGGAGCCACCCGACCTGGTATCGAGGACTCGTGCCGGAGTGATCGGCTCGACCGCCGACACGCCGGGGAGGTACCCAGTGGTATCGAGCGCGAAGTGCGCCCACTCCGACGTGTACAGGCACACGGTGCCTCGGCCGCTCAGTGCGACCACCGACGCATTGGCGACGTTCTGGCCGGCCACGAAGTTGATCGTCGACGCGTTGGGACGACCCTCGTCGCACGGAAAGAGCGTGGCGAACCCTGGTCCACCTGGAGCGATCGCGGTGAGATTGATCATCGCCGCCGACGCACCGTCAGGGACCCCCACACGACCCACGACCTGGATCTCGACCGTCCGACCCGGACTGAAGCTGCCGACCGCCTCGGACACCGAGTCGATCGTCACTCCGTTGTCGCGGGTGTCGAGCACTCGGCCCGGACGCACCGGCTCGATGTCGGCGGGCGGCGGCACGGTGCCCACGAGCATCTCGCCGTCGACTCCGATGCCGACGTCCACGCTCTCGCCGTCGAGGTCGAGATCGATCTGCCACCCGTTCGTCGTGGAGACCGGCGCTGCCGAGATCGATCCACCGACGGGGGTCACGGCGACGACGGTGACCATGCGGGTGCTGGTCCCCGAACGTCGCAACGACACGACGGGAATCGGTGTGCGCACGTCGGGCGAGTCGGCGAACCACCCGAAGTATGGATTCGTCTGTCCCTGCACGACGCTCGTCGCCGGACTCGGGAGCGACTGCCCGGGAAGCGGAACCTGCCGAATGTGGATGTCGACGTCACCGGACGGGTGTCGGGCGGTGACGCCGGTCTGGTTCGTCGAGAGGATGGTGGCGCCCGGAACGAGGTGCCACAGCTGCTCGAACAGTCCCGAGTTCACTCGGACCGCTCGATCCTGCACGACCATCGCGTCGAGACCCGGCAGCATCAGCAGACCACGGGTCCGGGGCGCGCTCACGATTCCGCCCTGGTGCCCGTACGTATCGTCGGAGACCTCGTGGAACGTCCACCCGCTTCCCTCGCCGGTTCGGGTGAGGATGGTCGGTCGGCGCAGCCGATTCTCGATGTCGGGAAGCGTCATCACGTTGTGCGCCCGCGGGCTCATGAGGTGGTCCCGGAAGCTCGAGTCGTTGTACCCCTCGTGTCCGGAGTCGACGAGGATCTCGCGCCCGTCGGCCCAGAACGTGACCGACTGGTGATCCTCGTGGCCGTGCAGGTCACGCCCGGGACCGAATCGCAACGTCCAGTACGAGCTGCTGGCGAAGTCCGTCCACGAGGTCCGCCCGAAGACCCAACCGGCGTCGAACACGCGGACGAGTTCGTCGGTGTGCGGTGAACCCTGAGCGCCTTGCGTGGTGGTGTACTCGGTCGGTGAACCCGCTGGCGCACGCGGCACGTTGGTGGAGAAGGAGTCGCCGATCGGTGCCACGCGACCATCGGGAGCCGACGCCCATGCGAGCCACTCGAGGAGGAGGTCACGGCGCTGCTCGATGTTCGCCGGCGGCGTGACACCACAGTCGCGCATCTTGTCGTCGACCGCACCCCACCGCTCCCACACGAACCGTCCGTAGCCCGGCGCCTGTTCGTTGAGGGCGCCCTCGCCATCGATGATCGCGTTGACCAGACCGCCCATCTCACCGACCGCTTGTGACCGCCACGAGCCGACGTTGCGGTCGCATCCGGCCGCGAGGAGTCCCAGATTCGGATCGATCGCCTGATTCCATGCGTCGAGGCCTCCGACGACTCCCGACAGCCAACTCCCGTGCGCTGAGAGCGCCTGGGCCACGCCGGCGTCACCGGACGCGTCGAGCACGCATGCAATCGACGTCGCACGCTGACCGGCGTGCATCGGGAACCAGACGTCGACGGGGTCGGGACCCCCGCCGACCGGGTTGTCCGCAGCGAAGTCGTTGACGATCTGCACCGCCTTCGTGACGTATCGGTCGTCGCCGGACCGCCGCCACTCTCGAATGAGCTCCTCGACCCACTTGAGGCTGTAGAGCGACCGTGCCGTTCCCGTCGGCAGGCCGGTCTGCGCCCAGTTGGGATTGCTCCCGAGGTTGACCGTGACGCCGCCCCGCAGCCGAACCACTCCGTTGAGCAGGTCGTCGGCGTCCTGCAGGTTCATGAGCCCATTGGTGTCCATGCAACCGAACCGGTCGTTCGCCGAGACCGGCTCCGACCGACCGACGGCGACGACCGAGGTCACCGCGACCGCTGCCAGAGCGAGCCACCTCCCAGGGCGTCGAACACGGATCACTCGGGGGCTGGGGGGACGCGAGGGGAGGAGCGACACGGTGGTGTCATCGGCTCGTTGCGAGGGCGGGTTGAGCATCGGGGACCGGTGTCCGTGTGAAGAGATCGGAAATCGGAAAGATGACGATCAGGTTACGATACGTGCGCTCCGGACCTGCTTCAGGCGAGGGGTGACCTCCAGGGGCCTGCGGCGTCCGGGGTAGCCTGCTGCGCATGTCCGTGGTGCGCGAGACGAGCGAGAACGCGCTCGCCCACACACCCGAGACGACCGCAACACACGTCGCGACCGCACAGGGACCGACCCGCGATCGCGTCACCGAGACCCCGTCGGGCGACGACGTCACCGGCGCCGAGCCGTTCTCCCCCGCCGTCGAACGCATCGTCGGCACTTTCCATGGCCCTCTCACGTTCCTCTGGAACCGCGGATTCCGGATGCTCGGGGTCCTCGACGCTGCTGCGCTGTTCGGATTGATGGTCGCGATCAGCTTCATCCGATTCGGGTTCGGGTTCGACTGGGACACCTACCCGCTGTCGCATTACTTCGTCGGGTTCTCGGTCGCCACGGTCATCCACGTTGCCGCGAACTACTTTGCCGGCCTCTACGAACGCGAACCCCGGCTCGGACGCAGATCCTGGCTCCCGAAGGCGTTCATCGCGACGTCGATCGGCGTCGGCGCGCAGGCGGTGGCCTTCGTCGCGCTCGAGCGGTACCTGATGCCGCGACTCAACCTCGCGGTCTTCCTCGCGCTGGCGTCCTTCCTCCTGGTCGCCAACCGCCAGCTGTCCCGCCGCCTTGCGCTCCGGCGGCAGGGCCCGCCACGCGTCGTGCTCGCCGGCGAAGACGAGTCGATCGAACTCGCTGCACGCCACCTCGCCCACACCGATCGTCATGCCGTCGTCGTTGCCCGTGTCCATCGCACCGATCACCTCGTCGACGCCGTCGAGTCACATCGAGCCACCGACGTGTTGCTGCTCGACGTCGCCGCGTTCGGATCGGTGTACCCCGAGCCCCTCACGTCGCTCGAGGGTTCTGGCGTCGGATTCCTGCAACGAGTGACCGCACGGGAGACACTGCTCGGGCTTCGCACGGTCCGCGAAATCGGCGGGATGCCGTTCGTCCCACTGCTCGCGCACACGATCCCCACCCACAAGGTTCGCCTGAAGCGGATCTTCGACCTCGTCTTGACGCTCGCGTTGGCACCGTTGTGGGTCACCCTCGTCGGCGTGCTCGCGCTGTACGTACGGATCGTCGACGGCGGCCCGTCGCTGTTCTGGCAGGATCGCGTGGGTCGAGACGGGCGAGTGTTCCGCTGCGTGAAGTTCCGCACGATGGTCCGCAACGCAGAGGAGGACGGCCGGCCGCGGCTCGCCACCGTCGGCGATGAACGGGTCGTCCGCGGACTCGGATGGATGCGCAACACGCGCGCCGACGAGTTACCGCAGTTGTGGAACGTCATCCGGGGCGACATGTCGCTCGTCGGACCGCGGCCGGAACGGCCGGAGCTCGTGAGGTCGATCGAGGCACGAGTGCCGGGGTACGTCCGGCGAAGCGAACTGCCGCCGGGCATCACCGGCCTCGCTCAGATCGAAGGCCGCTACGACACCGACGCCGAGTACAAGCTCGGATACGACATCCAGTATCTCGTCAACTGGTCGCTCGTTCTCGACGTCCAGATCTTGCTGCGCACGATCTTCGTCGTCCTCTCGCGTCGTGTGTGATCAACGCCGTGCCTGACCCGGATCGCCGGACGTCGCCGGCGTGGCCGGATGTCGACGTGGTGATGCCGATCCGCGATGAGGCCGACCATCTCATCGATGCCGTCGAATCGGTCGACCGGCAGAACTACCCGGGTCGGATGACGATCATCCTCGGCGTCGGGCCGTCGACCGACGCGACCGAGGACCTCGCCGCCGACCTCGCCGCATCACGCCACGACCTCGTCGTCGTGCCGAACCCGAGCGGGCGCACACCATCCGGTCTCAACCAGGCCATCATGGCCGGCGACGCGCCGATCGTGGTTCGCGTCGACGGCCACAGCCAGTTGTCGCCCGGGTACATCGAGAGAGCCGTCCGGGTGCTGCAACGCACCGGCGCGGCCAATGTGGGCGGCAGTCAGGTCCCGACGGCCACCACGCCGTTCGAAGAGGCGGTGGCGTCGGCGACGTCGTCGTGGATGGGAACCGGTGGCGCTGCGTACCGCATCGGGACGGAGGCGGGCCCGACCGACACGGTGTATCTCGGAGTGTTCGACCGGCACGCGGTCGAGTCCGTCGGACTCTTCGACGAGCGACTGGTCCGGAATCAGGACTACGAGCTCAACATCCGGCTGCGCGCCGCAGGCCACGTGGTGTGGTTCGACCCCGAACTCCGGGTCGGGTACCGCCCTCGAGGCTCATGGCGAAGCCTCGTCCACCAGTACTTCCAATACGGATGGTGGAAGGCCGAGGTGGTCCGCATGCACCCCGCCTCGTTCCGGGCCCGGCAAGTGATCGCCGCGAGCGCGGCTCCGGTCGCAACGGTGGGCGTCGCTCTGGCCGTCTGGCGAGCTCCCCGCATCGCATTGGTCGTCGTTGCAGCGGTGGGGGCTGCCGCCACCACCGGCCAACGCTGGCTCCAGCGTCCGTTGATCGTCGCCGGAACGAACGCCGTGGTGTGGAGCGCCGGATTCCTGACGAACGCCACGGCCACAACGGCGCGCGCCATGATGGGACGGAGGAGGTGACGGTGATGCGCCCCCACCGAGCGAAGGACCGACGATGAGCAGCCAATGGGAACTCCTCCAGGATGTGATCCCGACCGACCGAGCGGAACAGACGCACTCACGTCACTACGCGTCGTCGATTTCTGCGGATCTACCGGCTGGGGCGATCGTGCTCGACCTCGGGTGTGGCACCGGGCGGTCGCGCAAGGTCTTCCGCCAGGCCGCCCCGCACACGAAGTGGATCGGCGTCGACATCCCCGACTCGCCCGAGGCCGCGAGCAGCGGGAACGTCGTGCGGAACTCGGTGCACTTCGACGGGATCCAGCTTCCGTTCAGCTCCGAGTCGATCGACTGCGTCTACAGCAACCAGGTCCTCGAGCACGTGCGACACCCCGAGGTCCTCCTTGCCGAGGTCGAGCGGATCCTGAAGCCGGGTGCCCCGTTCATCGGGAGTACCTCGCACCTCGAGCCGTACCACTCGCGGAGCTATTGGAACTTCACCCCGTACGGCTTACGGACGATCATCGACGACGCGGGGCTCCAGGTGCTCGAGCTCCGTCCGGGGATCGACGGGCCGACACTCATCGAACGCCAGCTGCGCGGCAAGCCGAAGGAGATGTCGCGGTTCTTCAGCGAAGAGTCGCCGGTCAACACCGAGATCCGCAAGTGGGGTCGGCGCCGACTCAAGAAGACGGCGCTGGTCAACAACCGCATGCTGCAGTTCTGCGGCCACGTCGCGTTCCACGCGGTGAAGCCGACCGGATGAACGTGTCGGTGTTCACGCGTCACGACCGACGGAGACTCCGACGATTCGAGATCGAGCGGTAGCCTCCGAACGCCGCTCCGGCGTGCGCCGGAACCTCCTGGGCGGCTCAGCGAAGTACCCCTCCCCGATCCGCCACCACGAGACGATGACTCAGACCTCCACCGAGACCCTACACGCGGGCGACGACTTCGAGGGCCTGCGCGACGCTCGTACCACCGACCGTCTCGGTCCGTACTTGCTCGGCGTCTGGAACCGCCGAGAGTGGACCTGGTACGTCGCCGCCTCCGAACTCCGGAGCCGCCAGGTGAACTCGATCCTCGGGAACCTGTGGCACCTGTTGAGTCCGCTTCTTCAGGTCGGCGTCTTCTTCATCTTCTTCGGGCTGATCCTCGAGGTCGACCGGGGCGTCGACAACTTCATCGGATACCTCGCGGTCGGCATCTTCACGTATCTGTTCACACAGAAGGCCACGATGGCCGGCGGTCGGTCGATGACCAAGTACCGGCCGTTGATGCAGCTCATCTCGTTCCCCCGTGCGCTGATGCCTGTCACCGCCACGTTGACGGAGGCACTCGCGGCGGCCCCTGCGTTCCTGGTCATGTTCATCGTCGCCCTCAGCTCCGGGGAGTCGCCGAGTCTGGCGTGGTTCTTGGTTGCGCCCGTCTTCGCGGTGCAGACGGCCTTCAACGCAGGACTCGCTCTCTGCGTCGCGCGGGCGGTGAGCAGGGTCTTCGACATCCAGCAGGTGCTGCCGTTCATCTTTCGACTCGGCTTCTACGCGTCCGGCGTCCTCTTCAACGTCAACGCGTACCTCGAAGGCAACTCGCTCCGGATCCTGTTCGAGCTCAATCCGATCTACTGCTTCATCGAGGTCAACCGTGGGCTGGTGCTGGGCGATCAGAGCGTCGACTGGTCGCTCGCCGTCACGGGTGCGATCTGGGCGGTCGCGATGCTCGTCGTCGGACTCATCTGGTTCCGCGGTGCCGAGGACCGCTACGGCGACGACCGATGACCCCGGACCGACCACCGATCAGTATCTCCATCGAAGACGTCCACGTCCGGTTCCGCGTCTTCGAGGATCGCGAGCTCCGCCTCGCCGAGCTCGCCCGACGTGGATTTCGCTCACGCCGAGCGAGCGAAGTGCAGGCGCTCCAGGGTGTCAGCGCGCAGATCCGAGTTGGGGAGTCGGTCGGTGTCCTCGGGCGAAACGGTTCGGGAAAGTCGACGCTGCTCCGGTGCATCGCCGGTGTGCAACCCATGATCACCGGTCGGGTGCGAATCCGCGGCCGAGCACAGCTCCTCGCCGTCAACGCCGCACTGGACGGGAAACTCTCCGGACGACGCAACGTCCTGCTGGGAGGCCTCGCAATGGGAATCCCGCGAGTGGAGATCGAGGAGCGGATGGACGAGGTCATCGCCTTCGCCGAACTCGAGGACGCGATCAACCGACCCATGAGGACCTACTCGTCCGGCATGAAGGCGCGGCTGACCTTCTCGATCGCCACCATGACGGCGCCTCCGATTCTGCTGATCGACGAGGCGTTGGCAGTCGGCGACCGCAAGTTCCGTCGCAAGAGCCTCGAGCGGGTGCGCGAGATGCAGCAGAACGCAGGAACCCTTCTGATGGTCACCCACAACCTGAACGAGATCCGATCGACCTGTCAGCGAGCACTCTGGATCGACCACGGCCGGCTCGTCGCCGACGGTCCCGCCGAGGACATCGTCGACGCATACGAGGCGAACGATGACTGAGGGCCAGCGAACTCGCCGGCCACAGGCGTCCACATGAGCGGCATGACGGCAGGCCGACCCCACGTCGCCCTCGCCGTCACGGCGCTCCACGGGGTGTCGGGCGGTGCGGAACGGGTGATGGTCGACGTCGCCAACGGGCTCCACCGCCGCGGCTTCCCTGTGAGCGTCTTCACCTACCAGACCCACAACGGCCCGAGCTTCTATCCACTCGACTACGGCATCGCTCGACTCGATGGTCGGCGAAAGCACTCGTCGGGCCGCTCCGGATCATCACTCGGCGGGTTGACGTCACTTACTCGCCGAAACCGGCTCGCCGCGACCGGCGTCTGGATCGCCCAGTACGCACCGAAGATCCTCGCGTTCCGACGGCTGCTGCGGACAGCGCGTCCCGATGTCGCGATCGGCTTTCTCCCCTCGTCGTTCCCGTACCTCGAGTTGGCGGCGACCGGGCTGTCGATCCCGGTCGTGTCCTCGCTCCACAACGTGCCGCTGCGCGACTTGGGCGGCGACCCCGACCGGTGGGATCAGAACCCCGTCGACATCTGGGCACGCCGACGGGCACTGCGACGGTCGGCGGCCAATACCGTTTTGCTCGAGTCCTTCTTGGACCAGCTCGAGCCGGCGGCGCGATCTCGCACCCACGTCGTGCCGAATCCGATCGCTCCCGCGACCCTCCCGCCCGCGGACGTCACCACCGGCCCGATCGACAACACGCTGCTCTCCGTCGGTCGGCTGTCGCCGGCGAAGGATCACGCCACCCTTCTGCGGGCGTGGGCTCGTCTGGAACGTCAGCACCCCACGTGGTCATTGCGGATCGTCGGCGACGGACTCCTATACCACGAACTCATCGAGCTCGTCGCCGAACTCGGGCTCGAGCGAGCTTCCATCGAGTCGTCGCGCCCGGACATCGAGACGGTGTACTCGCAGGCGAAGATCCTCGCGATGCCGTCACGATACGAAGGGTTCGGACTCGTGACGGCCGAGGCGATGGCCCACGGGCTGCCCGTCGTGGGTTTCGCCGACTGCGACGGTACGAACGAGATCGTCGTCGACGACGTGAACGGCGTGTTGGTCGACTCGGGCGCGGACAGGATCGCCGCACTGGCCGACGAGTTGTCCGCCTTGATGACCGACCAGTCCCGGCGACAGCGGCTCGCATCCGCCGGGCCCGGCTCGGTTCGGTCGTTCCACCCGGACCAGGTGATCGATCTGTGGGACGAGATCATCGTGGACGTCGCGAGATCGGCGACCTCGTCGTGACCCGCCTCACCGTGTGCATCCCGGCGTACAACGCCGCCGAAGAGATCGAACGGGCGATTCGCTCGATCCACGTCGACGAGGTCGATGGCGACGTCGAGATCCTCGTGTGCGACGACGGGTCCGACGATGGCACCGCATCGATCGTGGAACGGCTGACCGCCGACATCCCCTCCATCCGACTCCTGCGCAACCGCTCGAACCGGGGACGACCGGTCACCCGGAACCGTCTCCTCAGCGAAGCTCGTGGAGACTTCCTCACGTGGTTGGACGCCGACGACGAGAAGTATCCGGGCATGCTGCGCGCCCAGCTCGAACACCTGCAGCGGATCGAGGACGAGCGCGGCGAATACGGGCTCGAGGGGCTGCTCGTCTACACCAACTACGACTGGTGGTGGACCGGCTGGGAGCGTCCGAGGGCCATGACCCCGGAGCAACCCGACGATCCGATGATGAGTCTTCTCGACGCGAGCTTCGGCGGATACCTCTGGCTGATGATGGGGACGAGGCAGACGTTCCTCGATGCCGGGCCGTTCGACGAGCGTCTCCCCCGCCTGCAGGATCTCGGCTTCTTCATCCGCTTCGCCGAACTGGGCGGTCGCTTCGAACGAGTCGACGACGAGAGTCCACTGTGCGTGTACCACAAAGACGACCGGGGACGTGATGCGATGTCGGTGTGGCGTGCATTCACCCGCCTGTGGAAGACCTACCGCCATCACTACACCTCGTACGGCATGTTCAACGCTCGACGGTGGCGGCGCCACCATTACCGGGTGGCTCGTCGGTTCGCACGGGGCAACGATGACACCGCGACGCATGCGTGGATTCTCACTCTCGAAGTGCTCTTCGTCATTCGCGGACGATTCCGGAGACTGATCTTCGATGCCTGAACTCATCCTCCACATCGGCACGCACAAGACCGGGACCACCACCGTGCAGCGATTCCTCGCTGCGAACCGGGACCGGCTGCGCGATCGCGGCACGTGGTACCCGCCGGCAGAGCTCGGCGGGTTCCCTCCCCACTATGCGCACCATGCCATCGCACACGCGATCGCCGAGCGACCCGGAGCGGGAACGCGGAACGACGCAACGCGCTTCTTCTCGGCGGTGAAACGCAAGTCTCGTGCGGGCGAGCGATGCCTGATCAGCGCCGAGCCGATGTACCGGCACCTCATCGCGCCCGAGGGCGTCGCCCCGTCGACTCGTGGGATCGAGCCCGACGAGTACAGCGAGCGGGTTCGCCGGTACGCGACCGCGGTTCGAGAGTGCAGCGACGGCTTCGACGTCAAGATCTTGGTGATGTTCCGCCGCCAAGACCTCTTCGTCGAATCGCTGTACGCCGAGCAGATCCTCGCAACCGGATACACGCGGCAGATCGAGGCGTTCGTCGGCGAGCGACAGAACATGCTCGACTACCGAGCACGTGTCGAGGATTGGGCATCGGTCTTTGGTGCCGACGCGCTCTCGATCGACGTGTTCGAGTCGTCGCTCCGCGAAACACCGATCGAACGACGGTTCCTCGACTGGGTCGGTGCCCCGTGGGACGACGACCTCACCACGTCAGCCGCCCACAACGTGACACCTCCGCGAGCGCTCGTCGAGTTCAAGCGCTTCGTGAACGATCCGCACCAGGGGGCGGAGGTCAGCACCAAGCTGCGACGTTGGATCGAGCAACTCGCCACGCTCGATGCCGCGGACACCGAGTCGCGACTTCCCGATCTCGGCCGGTACTACCTCCGGCCCCGCGACCGCATCAGCTTGATCCGCGACGTGGAAGCCGACAACTCCGAGATCGCCCAGCGATACCTCGGCCGACCGAATCTGTTCACCGACGAGGTGCTCGACGATCTGGCGGGGTACGTCGACCGAGTCGGTCTCCGGGACATCCAGTTCCGAGAATTGACGAAGCGACTGGTCCACCTCGCGACACGCGAGGTGCTCGAGGCCGACGCCTGACGACGTTCACACGCCGCGGTCGAAGGACAGGTACGAACCGTCGTCCGAGGCGGTGACGATGACCGCGGCGTGGTTCACGAACGTGATGCTCCGCACCTGGCGTGCGACACGACGACTGAACGACTCGGTGACCGACAGGTCGAGCGCAGGATGGGACTCTCCGCCTCCGGCGACGAGGTAGGCGGCTTCGGTGAGGATGTGCATCGGGTCGGGACGGTCACGACCGACGAATCCGTTCGCATCGCGGACGTCGGGACCGCCGTACCTGGCGCGGAGGTCACCGAACGACGTGTGAACGTCCTCGAGGATGAAGACCCCTCCGGGTTTCACGGCGGGGAGCAGTTCCAAGAGCGACTGCGTCTGGTGGTGCCACTGATGCGACGCATCATCGATGATGACGTCCCACGTCGTCGCTGCGAGCTCGGCGAGGAACTCGGGCCGCCCGAGGTCGCCGATGGCCACCCGCACCCTCGACGTCGCGATTGCCTCGGCGTCGGGCCGGATCTCGGCGATGCAGATGTCGGAGGCCTGAGGGAAGTACTCCTCCCACATCCGGGCCGATGCACCACAGTTCCACTCGGGCCCGGCGCCGAGCTCGAGGATCCGGACACCCTCTCGGTCGACGAAGTGCCGGAGGAACGACTCGTACTTGACGAGGTAGTCGTGGCCTCGAGCCGGCGGCGAGCCGGGCTCGCGGCGCCCGGACCATTGATTCGCCTTGTCGGTGTTATGTCGAACGCCGATCGCGTTGAGAGGCGGGTGCTGGTTCGTCACGGCGCGAGTGTACGGCTCGACGTCGCCGAGCGACGGAGGCCCGTCCGATACGATCCGGTCACCGTCCGCCGTCTCCCTGCGACCTCGCTACGACATCCAAGACGGCCGGTCCGAGACCGATCCAGTTCTCCCACGAGCACCGTGCCGACCGATCCGTACGACCTGCCCGACGCGCATCTCGGCGACGTAGCCTCCTTCGAGTCGCTGCGTCCGGGGACCCGGTGGACGCTCGAGGCAACCGCCCTGTACCCGCCCTACCGACCACCCAGGATCGTGGCCGGGTACGCACCCCGAGAACGGCTCTCGGCAGCGAGGATCGCGCAACCGGAGAGCTGGATCCTCGAGTCGCCGACGGTCGACTCGGTCGGGATCTCCCTCCTCGCAGATGCCCGGGTCTTTCCCGGCCGCATCCGGCGGCGAATGCCGAAACACCACGAGTGGGGACAAATGCTGCTCACGGCCAACGGTGAACGTCTCCCGGCGTCTCTGTCGACGATCGGAGGGAACGGCACCCTGCCCGTGTCGGTCGATCTCGATGCACCATCGGAACGACTGGACGGAACGCACTTCTTCCTCGGGTCGCTTCATCCACACTTCGGCCACTTCCTCGTGGAGGGACTCGCCCGGGTCTGGGCCTGGCGTCGCGTCGCCGACCTTCATCCCGATGCGCGACTGCTCGTGTACGAGCCGGGCCTCCCTCGGTTCGGAACGCGTCTTCTGGAACTCGCAGGCGTCGAGACCGATCGGCTCTTGTTTCTGCAGAACACGGTCGAGGTCGATCGCCTCTACGTCCCCGACGTCGCAATGCGAACACACCGCTGGGTGTCGAACCCCATGGGAGAGACCTGGCAGCACATGGCCAGCCGCATCGACGACGGTCCAGCCGTGACGCCGACGCGACGAGTCTTCCTGTCCCGCCGCTCGGTGGCGAATCGCCCGCTCGTCAACACCGACGAGATCGAAGGCCTCTTCGAGTCACACGGTTTCGAGATCATCGCCCCCGAGACACTCGACGTCATCGAGCAGATCCGTCTCGCTCGGAGCTCCTCGACCCTCGCCGGATGTGTCGGAAGCCAGATGTACCTGGCCGCCTTCCAGCATCGGGCAGCCCGCAACCTCGTGCTCGCACCCAGCAACTTCTACCTGCGTGACGACTCGCTCCTCGCCGACGCACTCGATCACGACCTCGCCGTGTGTTTCGGAACCGCTGCCGACTTCTCGACGCAAGAACGTGCTTGGTCGATCGATCATCGGATCGTCGAGCAGGGGATCCGAGCCGTCGCCGACTGAGATCTCCGGAGGATGCCGGCGCCTCACGCCGAAGGATCGCGAAGCAACAGTGCCATGACGCGGTGGGTGAGCAGTTCCAGACCGGCGGCGCTCCACTCGTCTAAGACATCCGCCACGTCGAGCACAGCGGTGACCGGTCGCGGTCGGTCGACCGCCTCGGCGGACGCCCCCCGGAGATCGAGGTCGTGCTGCTCGGCGAGCCATGCGAGATCCTCTGCGTTTACCGCCGCGACCGCATCGGACGCCCAACCCGCCAGTCGCGCCTGAGTCAGATTGCCGTGCTCGGACTCGACGGCCCGGATCACGTCGAGAAGGCGATTCGAGTCCGGCAGGAACTGGTCGTCGCGGTCGGCATGGACGATGCGGCGATACCGCTGCAGGAGGATCATCCCTTCGCTCGACAGCGATGAGTTCTCCCGGGCGACCGCGGGCCGCGCGAGGGCGATGCCGAAGAACCGTTCCGCGACGGACAAAGCGTCCTCGACGACATCATCGGCGCCCGGTTCAACCGCTCGAACGAACAGACGGTTCACGCGATCGGCCCACACCTCCACACGACTCCGGTATCCGAAGCGGAATCGGTCAGGGGGAACGATGCTCCCTGACGCCTTCACGAGTTGCTGGGTTCGACTCAGATACAGGGGTGCCGGCCCACGCAGGTACACCAGGACGGCGATCTCGTCGTACCCGGCTCTGGTCAGCTCATCCACGAACCGGGCGACCTCGTCGCCGGACAGGCTGTCGAAGAACTCGGTCGAGAGGATCAGGTCGTCGCCCGATGACAGTGCCGGCTGGAACTCATCGCGCACCGCCGCCCGAGTCGCTTCGTATCCGCCCGGGACGGCGTCGACCTTGGCGCGAATGCCCCGGGCGAGCCGGTCGTACGGCTTGTAGAGCACGGAGAGCATCGCGTGATCCGTCCGCCTCGCGAGAGACGGGTAGCGGACGGGACCGAGTCCTGGTCCGTCACGCAGCCGGACCAGGGCGCTCTGGATCGAGGTCGTGCCGGTCTTTCCGAGTCCGATGTGGACGAGCGCTCTCGGCACGGCGACGAGGGTAGTTGGGGGTTCCGTTCGTGCCCCGGAGGCGACGGTCACCACGTTCCCGCGGAGATGCCGGTCTAGCCTGAGCGGATGGGGAGCGAGACGGGTTCCGCCGCCGTCGGTTCGAGCCCGCTCCTCATCTTCGGTCCACCCCGCTCAGGTGCATCGGCGGCCGCAGCGGTCCTCGCTCGTGCGACCTCGATCGAGATTCACGAACCCGAGCCACCGACGGAGACGCACCCGTATGGCTCGTTCGAATCGCTCGACGTCATCGGCGCCCACCGACGTCTCGACGAACAACTCGACACCGACGCGACCTGCCCGCCCGTGGTGTTCGATGCAGGAGCGGTCGAGCTCGATCGCATCGAACGGGCGATCCGACGCCGGATCGAGTCCGGGACGGGATGGGCGATCAAGGACACGGCCTTGACCTTCCTCCTCCCGGCATGGCAACGCGCCGGAATTCGCCACGCCCACCTCGTCGTGGTCGTACGACCGCCCTTCGACGCCGCTGCATCGGTCGCTGCCGAGTGGGGTCTGGAACCGGACCACGCCGAACGACTCGTGGAGCTCCATCTCGCTCGGATCGAGTCGATCGCCCGCTCAACGCCGATCACGCTGATCGTCTTCGACGGCGACGAGGGCCGATTCCTCGACCAGCTCCGTCGCCTCGCCGATGCCCTGGGTCTGGAGTTCGACGGAGCCGCAGCATCCGACGTCTTCGACTCACAGCTCGTGCAGCGACGACTCGAACACCTCGATTCGACCCCGGAGTTCGACCGTCTCGTCAGTCTGGTTGCGCCCGGCGCTCCGCCGTCCCGCCCCGCCGATCTCACGACGTTGCGACCGACGTTCGATCACGGAATCGTCCTCCCCCGTTTTGCAGGTGAACGGGCGCTGCGGCATCGCAGGAACCTGCACCGACTCGCCACGTTCGAGTCGGTCGACGCGCAGGCGCCAACCGAACTCGTCGTGTCCGGAACGCACGATCCGGACTCGGCCTGCGACCGCTCCGACGCCGACCGGATGCACGGCGGGGCGACCGTGTTGATCGCCTCACCGCTCCGAGCGGCGGTGGCACTGGTCGGCCGCGGTGTGCACACGGATGCACTCGTCGCCCACGGGCTGCTCGACGACCTCGACCGACACGATCTCGACCACGTCTTCACGGGCCTCGCTGCGGCGATGAGACCGTTCGCCGAACTCGTGCTCGATCTGCCCGACCCCGACGTCACCGCGCGGTCGGTCGTCGTACCGCCACCCGGACGAGGACCCTCTGTCGAGCTCGTCCGGACGGTGGCCGCATCGAGCGGCTGGACGCTCGTTTCCCGGCAGCGGCCGTCGGCAACGAGGGTCGCCGTCTGCCTGCGGCGGGCGTCGGGGCCGGTCTCGAGCGACCCCGACCGAGCCGCAGCCCACGAGACCGACCTCTCGATCGCTCTCGACAGGACCCTGCTCGAAGTCGCTGAACTCGAGTCCGAGCGAGCCAGCCTCGCCTCGCGCCTCGAACAGTCCGAGAGCGAACTCCGCCGAGTATCGGCCGATCTCGAGCGGCTGCGATCGCGCCGAGTCGTCCGGTTTGCCCTCCGAGCCGTCTCACCGCTCGCTCCGCTCGTTCGCCGTGCGCGGCGGGTCGGCGGGCGAAGATGAAGCTGCCTGGCGCCTCCCGACTCTCGGGTGTCCGACCGGATCGAACCGACGCAACGCTGAGTGTCTGGTCCCGCACGCCGACCGATCCGCTCGCACGGCTCCTCGTCCGATCGATCTCGGGCGCGATCCACCGTGCGGTTCTCGATCGAACACCCGGCGACACCGTGGTCGCAGTCGACCCACCGAGCGACGTCCCCGCGTTCCGGGCTGCGCGTCATCCGATCGCGATCGTTCGGGGCGACGAACGGGAGTGGCTCGCCGACGGCGCGCTGGACGCCGCTGAACGGGTCCTCGTGCTCGACGACCTGATGGGCGCGCGTCTCGACGCCGGATGGGCCCGCGGGCTCACGAACGATGCAGCTCGGCTCCGCTCGGAGTCGGTGACACCTGCCGCCGTGTTCGACCTGCTCGGGCTTGACGCCTCGACATCGATCGCCCAGACATCGGCCCCGATGATCGGGGTGTCGACCTGCGTGCGCCGACTCGAGGTCGCCGAGCAGTGGGGCGACACACACTTCGCCCGCGGACTGGTCCGGGCGTTCCGCCGACTCGGGTGTCGTGCCCACGAGATCGTGAAGTCCGAGTGGGAAGGAACACGAGATCACAGATGCGACGTCGTCATCCACCTGCGAGGACTCGCTCGCCGGCCGGTCGAGCGGACAGGTGATCGGCTCGAGGTCCTGTGGGTCATCAGCCACCCAGATCGCATCGAGCCGGGCGAACTCGACGAGCACGACGTCGTCCTCGTCGCGAGCCATCGTTTCGCAGACGAGCTGTCGACTCGGACGAGCCGCCCCGTTCACGTGCTCCCGCAAGCCACCGATGCCGACCGGTTTCGTCCCGGCCGTCACGACCCTCGCTTCACGACGCCGATCCTGTCCGTCGGGAGCTCCCGCTATCCACCACGGCGCGCGCCGATGTGGTTGGCTCGCAGCCCGCTGACCTGGGATCTCTACGGGTTGAACTGGGACGGACGACCGGAGCGCAGGTCGCGGCGTTCCGAGTATCTCCCGAACCACCTCCTCTGTCGGGCATACCGGTCCGCCGACATCGTCGTGGCCGATCACCACGGCTCGATGAGAGCGGCAGGATTCGTCGCCAACCGGCTCTACGACGTTCTCGCGTCGGGAGGCCTCGTCGTGTCCGACGACGTCGACGGGCTGCACGAGGTCCTCGGTGACTCCGTGCCGGTGTACCGCCGGCGCGACGAACTCATCGAGTTGCTGCAGGAACTGCTTCGCGACCCCGACGCGCGCCGAGAGCTCTCGGATCGCGGCCGGAAGCTGGTCGCGAGCCGCCACACGCTCGACCATCGCGCGGTCGAGATTCTCGACCTCCTCGCGTCACCCGGGCGTGGCCACGACATCCGGAGCCGTGTCGCCGTCGAGCTGTAGCGTGATGTCGATGGCACGGCGTGCGGCTCTCCACGTGGACCGACCTGGCGGTCACATCCGGGGAACCAACACGTGAGCCTGCTCTTCGTCGCCGGCATGCACCGGTCGGGAACCTCCTTCATCACCGAGGTCATCCATGCGATGGGCGCCTTCGTCGGCGATGACCTCCTCGAACCCGCAGAGGACAACCCGCACGGATTCTTCGAGCACCGGAGCCTCAAGCTGGTGAACGATCGCGTCCTCGAACGCCTCGACGGCGCCTGGGATCGCCCCCCGCTCGGCCTGACACCGGACTGGCCGCACAGCGCCGGACTCGACGACCTGCGTCAGGACGGCGAACGGTTCGTCTCGACGTTGATCGACGACGGCGCGAATGCTCCTGCGTCGGTGGCGAAGGATCCGCGGCTCTCGTTGACGGGGAGGTTCTGGTCACAGATCGCGCGCCCTCGGGTCAGCCTCGTCGCCGTTCGCGATCCGGTCGAGGTCGTGCAGTCTCTGAAGCATCGGAACGGAATGTCGTCGTCCCGAGCAGCCTCGCTCTGGGTCCGGTACACAGTCGACGGGCTCTGCGAGCTTCCCAACGCGCAGCACGTCCTCCTCGGTGAGCTCATTGACGAACCGGAGCACGCCGTTCGGAGCCTGGCCGACCTGGCCGGACTCGAGCCGACGGAGTCGGCACTCGAGCTCGCTCGATCGCGCAGACGCACGTGGAAACCGAGCGGTCCGCTCACGACGACCGCCGACGGGCCCGACGTCGAACTCGCGCAGGCGATCTTCGACATCCTCCGCAGGACCGACCGCCCCGACTCGATCCTTCCGGCCCTCGGTGCGATCGCCCGGGACTGGAGTTCCTCGCCGCTGGTCCGCATCGGGACCGGAATCCTTCGATCCACGAGCGACCTCGACCGGACGGTGTTGGACGCCGCGATCGAACGGATCGACGAGCTCGAACGGGCGAACGAGGCGAGCCGTCTCGGCGACACAGCGCTCCGTCATGAACGAGACGAGGCGAAACGGGACCTCAAGTCCGCGAGCAACCGGGCCGAGCGTGCCACGGCCGACCTCACCCAGACTCGAACCAAGCTCAACGAACATGCGGCGCGACTCCGGGAGGAGTCGCAACTCCGGTCGGCCGCCGAGGCTCGCAGAGACGGAGTCGAGAACGACCTTCACCACGCCAGATCCAAGATCGCCGAGCTCGAGAAGCAGGCGCGGGAGATCGATGCCGAGACGGCACGACTTCGCAACTCCGCCGAGCGTGCCGGATTCGAGAAGCGCCAGGCACATCGCAGGGCGGAACGGGCCGAGAAGAACTTCGATCGCCTCAAGAGCCGTCGGAGCGTTCGCACCGTTCTCGCGCTCACTGCGCCGCTTCGACCAGTCGTTCGGATCGCTCGTCGAGCGCAGCGTCGGACGTCCACACAGCGTCCTGCCGTTGCGCAGCGTGCAGCCGACTCCGACACTCCCCATCGAGCTCATCTCGGACGACGACCGACCGGCCTGCTCGCGTCGATGGGGCCCGAGCGAGACTGGTGCGCGATCGTCGATCGGCTCCTCGGTGCGCCGCCTGTGACGATCGTCGTGCCGGTCTACAACGCTCCCGTCGATGTCGAGGCGACGCTGAAGGCGCTCATCGAGTGGACGTCGCCGCTCACCGACATCTTGGTCATCGACGACGCCTCGACCGATCCGCGTGTCAGCGACGTCCTCGAGAGCGTGTCATCGATCGCCCGTGTTCGACTCCTGCACAACGACCACAACCTCGGGTTCACCGGGACCGTCAACCGTGGCTTCTCCGAAACCGCTGGCGACGTGGTCATTCTGAACTCCGACGCCCGCGTGGGCCCCAACTGGTTGGTCGAGCTCCGGACGGCTGCGTACTCCGACGACCGGATTGCCTCGGCGTCAGCAGTGTCCGACAATGCCGGGGCGTTCTCGATGCCCGAGACCGGCACCAATCCGCCGTCGGGCCTCGCCGAGTCCGAGCACGCTCGCCTCTATCTTCAGCGCTCGTCGCGCCGATGGACCTCGGCCCCGACCGGACACGGCTTCTGCATGTACCTCCGACGCGAAGCGCTCGACGAGGTCGGTGCCTTCGATCAGGAGCTGTTCCCGCGCGGCTACGGCGAGGAGAACGACTGGTCGATGCGGGCAGGCGAACGGGGTTGGAACCACGTCGTCACGGAGTCGGCGCTCGTCTTCCACTCGAACGCCTCGTCGTTCGATCCGTCGTCGAAGGCCGACCTCGTCACCGAGGCGCGCACGAAGATCAACGCCCGCCATCCGGGATACACCGCCGCAGTGCGCTCGTTTCTCACCGGCGAGTTGAACACGGTCCGCCAAGACGCTCGGGAGATCGACGCCGCCGCCCGACGACTCGCCGGCGATCACTCCGACGACGCCGACCTGTCACCTCGCGTCCGACCACGCATCCTGTCGGTCGCCCAGTCGGGCCGTGGGGGGACTCCCCAGACCAATCGCGATCTCATGACGGGCCTCGAGTCCGACTGGGACCCCTGGATCCTCGATTCCAACGGGGGCACCGTCCGCCTCCAACACGTCGTCGACGGCGTCCCGATCGTCGTCGACGAGATCGAGACCGGCCCCCTCGGTTCGAACCGTCGGTCCGATCCCGCGTACCTCGACTTCGTCGCCCGAGCGATCATCGGACTCGGTATCGAGCTGGTCCACGTCCGGCACCTGTTCAAGCACTCGCAGGAAGACCTCCCCCGCGTCATCGACGCGCTCGGGATCCCCTGTGCGCTGTCGTTCCACGACTTCTACTGGATCTGTCCGAACGTCAACCTCGTCGACGAGACCGGAACCTACTGCGGGGGACACTGCACCACGTCTCCCGGCGACTGCCAGCTCCCCGTGCCCGGTGTCCCGCTCACTTCCAGGCTCAAGAACGACTGGGTCCACGAGTGGCGCCGAATGACCCGTGATCTCTTCCACTCGTTCGACCGATTCGTGACGACCTCCGACACGGCTCGGGAGATCATGGAAGAGCACTTTCCCGACCTCGTCGCTCGGGGAGTTCATGTCATCCCGCACGGACGTGAGCTCGTGGACACCGACCCCGTCGCTGTCCCGCCAGATGCGTCGTCCATCCGTCTCGCCGTGATCGGCAATCTGTCCGGACCGAAGGGCGGGAACTTTCTCCGGGAGCTTCTCACCGCCGACGTCGACAAGGTCCTCGATGTGCACGTCGTGGGAATCGCCGATCCTGAGTTCGACGACCTCCGCTGCACCTTTCACGGTCGGTACGAGAGGTCCAACCTCCGCAGCGTTCTCGAGCCGATTCGTCCCGCGTTCGGCGCTCTTCTGTCGATCTGGCCCGAGACCTGGTCGCACACCCTCACCGAGTCCTGGTCGATGGGCCTCCCCGTCCTGGTTTCCCAGCACGGCGGTGCTCTCGCCGAGAGGGTCCGACGGCAGCCGGGCGGCTGGATCATCGACACCGACGACCCGGTCGGATCGCTGCGGCGCATCGTCGAGATCAGCAACGACCGGGCGGAGTGGACGAAGGCCGCTCGGAACTCGACCGTCGCAACGCATTCGTCCATCAACCAGATGGCGGACCGGTACCGGTCGGTCTACGCGGAGGCACGGCGCCGCACGACTCCCGCGACACCCGTCGTCGATGTCCACGTGGTCACCGACGACCGTGGGACCTCACCAGGAAGCGCCCACGTCCGCACGCTGCGACGCTTCGACCACCCAGACGTCCGTCGACTCGTCGTGCCTCGACTCGTGCATGAACGCCCGACCCCGAGCCGAGCAGGGACGGCGAGTGTCACGTGGGTCCAGCGAACGGCGTTGGAACCCGACCGCGTCGGAGGTGTCATCGCCGGGTGCCGGCGGACCGGATCTCGCCTCGTCGTGGACCTCGACGACGACCTTCTCGACCCCGAGGGCCTGCCGCGCAAGTTCGCGCAGTACGTGCCGACGATGCGACGCCTGGTCGGCGAAGCCGACCTCGTCACGGTGTCCACTGAACCGCTGGCCGAGGTGGTCGAACCGTGGGCGAACCGCGTCGTCGTCCTCCCCAACCAACTCGACGAACGACTCTGGTGTCACGCTGGCGATCGAGCCACGGACGCGCTCCGTCAGCCGGGATCAGGTCACGACGTGTTGTACATGGGAACCGAGACGCACGAACACGACCTGGAACTCCTCCGCGAGCCGCTGGCGAGGGTGCGACACGCCACCGGTCGTCCGCTTCGTCTGCACGTCGTGGGCGGCGCACCCCGCCGTTCGGACGAGTGGTTCGATCGCATCGTGGTTCCCGATGGCTCCAAGCAGTACCCCGCATTCGTCGACTGGCTGTCCTCGATCGCACATCGATTCGACTTCGCCGTCGCACCGCTCGTCGACACGCCGTTCACTCGGTCGAAGAGCGACCTGAAGTTCCTCGAGTACACCGGTCTCGGGCTTCCGACGATCCTGAGCGACGTTCCGGCGTATCGTGACACCGCGACCCACGACGTCGATGCGCTGCTCGCCGATCACCGTGTCGACTCGTGGACCACGGCGATCGAGTCGATGCTCGACGCCAGCACCCGGCGACGACTTCTCCACGCAGCGCACGTCACCACCGAGAGCCGCACGATCGGCCGAACCGCCGACGACTTCGTCCAGGTGCTCACCGATGCACTCGAAAGCTGACCATTGACGTCTGCGCGAACTCGGCTCGATCAGCTCGCCGACCGCGTTCGCGACGCTTCCCATCGGCGCCGGCGGCTGCCCCCACCTCGGTCGACCACCGGTCGACCGGACGAGCTGGCCCGATTTCGGCCCGTCCGTCCGCCGATCCGGCGGACGGCACGCATCCAGCCGTCCAACATCCCGCCGATCGATCATCCACTGTTCGGCCTCACGCTCCGACGATGGCGCCGCGCAGAACTCGTCTCGCTCGATCCGTCGATCGTGAGGAACCGGGGTGGTGCCGATGCCCTCGTCGCGATGGCGCAGTCCGGTTGCCTCGTCCATCTGGTCGCCGAGTCGTCCGCCCTTCGACATCGTCTCGGCGACGAGTTCTACACCGCTCTGCGGTGTGATCCGACGAACGAGCCACGCGACCTCCGCTCCGTGCGGATTCGGCGCGCCGCCCTGTCCCTCCGACGACTCGGCGATGGCGACCGCGGGCCCGAGAGGATCGCCTCGCGGCCGCTGTCGATCGTGCTGCCGTCGAAACGCCCAGATCACATCATCGACGCCGTCCGCCAGGTCGCTCGACAACGACATGTCGACATCGAGTTGATCGTCGGCCTTCACGGCGCTCGTTTCGATGCTCGCCACCGAGATCTGGTTCGCGAACTCGTTCCCGGGCCGGTCGCCGTTCACGAGTTCCCAGACTCGGTCAACCTGGGCGAGATGCTGCGAGAGCTCTCGGCGTCCGCGACGGCGGAGCTCATTACGAAGTGGGACGACGACGACTGGTATGGCGACGAGCATCTCCACGATCTGCTTCTGTCATGGGACTACTCGGGGGCTCAGATCGTCGGGAAGTTCGCCGAGTTCGTCTACGTGGAGGGACGCGACGCCACCGTCCGGCGCTCGACGGATGGTGCCGAGCGTCCGTCGAGACTCCTCGCCGGAGGAACGATGCTGACGAGTCGGGAGTGGCTCAAAGAGGTGGGCGACTGGCCTCCCCTGCCGCGACACGTCGACCAGCGCCTGATCGATGCGACGAGGAATTGCGGAGGCGTCACCTACCGAACCCACGGTTTCCAATACGTGCTCCGGCGACGATCGGCCTCGACAGGGCACACGTGGGCCGCGACCGACGAGTACTTCCTCTCTGGCGCCGACACCCACTGGGCCGGCCTCGCCCTGGACCGTGCTGACATCTCTGACGAGCCAGCCGCACCGGTACGCCCGTCATGACGGCGTCGATCACCTGGGTCGTCTTGACGATGGGCAACCGCCCCCATGAATTCTCTCGCCTTCTCGACTCACTCGCCGATCAGCCGGGCCGGATCCTCGTCGTCGATCAGAGCGGCGACCGGCCGTCGCCCGATCTCGTTCGCCAAGCCACGGACGAGCGGATCGAGGTCATCCGGCCCACCTCCAACCTCGGCGTGCCCGGTGGGCGGGACCTCGCCGCCCGACAGGTCGGCGATGGGCTCGTGGTCTTTCTCGACGACGACGCGACCCTCACGACGCACGACGCAGCGATGCGGATCAAGAACGCGCTCGACTCGGAGACCGCCCCGGCAGCGATCTCTTTCAAGATCGTCGACCAGGAGGGACACGTCTCACGGCGCCACGTACCGGGTATCGGTCGAATCGATCCCGACCGAGATCGCACCGTCCCGTACTTTCTGGGGGGCGCCTCCGCGGTTCGCTTCGACGCCTACGCGAGCGCTGGCGGCTACTGGCCCGACCTCTTCTACGGTCACGAGGAACTCGACCTGGCGTGGCGCATCGCCGACGATGGAGGCCGCATCGAGTACCGCCCCGACATCGTGGTGGAACATCCGCGAACGAACATCGGGCGTCACGAACACGGGTGGTATCTCACAGGTCGGAATCGAGTGATGGTGGCTCGCCGAAACCTCCCGTGGGCCATCGCACTCCCGCACGTTCTCGCGTGGCTCGCCATCGGGTCGCTGCGGGCGCGAGCGGACGACTCGGTTCGTCCGTACGTCTCGGGATGGCGTCGCGGCTGGTCGGTCGACGTCCCACGTCGCCCGATCCGCTGGTCGACCGTGATCCGGATCGGGCGAGCGGGCCGCTTCCCGGTCGTCTGACCACCGATACCCTCCCCGACCATGTCGAACGACGATCCCGGAGCCGTGCTCGTCACCGGCGGAGCCGGCTACATCGGGTCACACACGGTGCGAGCTCTGCGCGAGGCCGGTCGCAAGGTCGTCGTGCTCGACACGCTCGAACTCGGCACTCGCGAAGCAGTGATCGACGCCCCGCTCGTGGTCGGCGACATCGCCGATCGCGACCGCGTCACCGCCACGATCTCCGAGCACCGGGTCGGTCAGGTCGTCCACTTCGCCGCGTACAAGTCGGTCGGTGAATCGATGGGCCACCCCGAGAAGTACTGGCGTAACAACGTGTCGGGCACGGTCGAGCTCGTCGAGGCGTGTCTCGCATCGGGCGTCGATCAGCTCGTGTTCTCGTCGTCGTGCTCGGTGTACGGCAACCCGCCCAGTGTCCCGGTCACCGAGGACGCGCCCATCTCACCCGAGTCGGTGTACGCCGAGTCGAAGGCCACGGTCGAGAAGATCCTCGGCTGGTACGGGGTCACCTCCGGCTTCCGATCGGTCGCCCTGCGGTACTTCAACGCGGCGGGCGCCAGCTTCGATCAGCGCATCGGCGAGGACTGGACGTACAGCATCAACCTCATCCCCATCGCCATGAAGGCGGTCCTCCTCCCCGACCACGGGCTCAAGGTGTTCGGCGGCGACTACGACACACCCGACGGCACGTGCATCCGCGACTACATCCACGTCGACGACCTCGCCAGCGCGCATGTCAAGGCCCTCGACCACCTGGCCGGAGGCGGCGACACGGTCAACGTCAACGTGGGGACCGGCGTCGGATCGTCGGTGCTCGAGGTCATCAACGCCACGGCAGCGGTGTCCGGACAGGACGTCCCGCACGAGATCGTCGAGCGACGCGCCGGTGATCCGATGGAGACCTACGCCGACCCGACGTTCGCCGAGGAGACCCTCGGGTGGCGGGCGCGGTACGGCCTCGACCAGATCATCGAGACCGCCTACGCCTGGCACCTCGCCCAGCTCGACCGCTGACTCGATCGCACGGCTGACTTCTACACTCCGCCGCCATGAAGGCTTTGATCCTCGCCGGGGGCGCCGGCACGCGCCTGCGTCCGATCACGCACACGAGGGCCAAGCAGTTGGTTCCGGTGGCGAACACGCCGATTCTGTTCCGGGGGATCGAGTCGATGGTCGGTGCGGGGATCCGTGAGATCGGGGTGATCGTGGGTGACACGCGCGCCGAGATGCGTGCGGCGATCGGTGATGGGTCGCGGTTCGGTGCGGACGTGTCGGTCACGTACATCGAGCAGGACGAGCCGTTGGGTTTGGCTCACTGTGTGTTGATCGCGCGGGAGTTCCTGGGTGACGACGACTTCGTGATGTATCTGGGCGACAACATGCTCGAGCAGGACGTGACGGGGTTCGTGTCGTCGTTCGCGACGGCGCGCCACGAGTTGGAGCCGCCGTCGGCGCAGATCCTGCTGAAGGAGGTCGACGATCCGCATCGGTTCGGGATCGCCGAACTGGATACGGCGGGCAACGTGGTGCATCTGGTGGAGAAGCCCGACGATCCGCCGTCGAACCTCGCACTCGTCGGTGTGTATCTGTTCGATGCGCACATCCACGAGGCGGTCGCGGCGATCGAGCCGTCGGAGCGCGGCGAGTTGGAGATCACCGACGCGATCCAGTGGTTGATCGACAACGGTCATCGTGTGCGCACCGAGGTGCTGTCGGGCTGGTGGATCGACACCGGCAAGCTGACGCCGTTGTTGGAGGCGAACCGGCTGATCTTGGAGACCATCCAGCACCGGGTCGACGGAACGGTCGATGACGCGTCGTTCCTCGACGGGCGGGTGGTGATCGACGAGGGCGCGGAGATCGTGAATTCGACGATCCGGGGCCCGGTGGCGATCGGTGCGGGCACGAGGGTGATCGACTCGTTCATCGGCCCGTTCTCGGCGATCGGGGCCGACTGCGAGATCCGCTCGTCGGAGGTGGAGCACTCGGTGATCATGGACGCGTCGTCGATCGTGGGGATCCCGAGGTTGGAGGACAGCCTGATCGGGTCTGACGCGACGGTGCACCGGTCGCAGAAGAAGCCGCGTGCGTTGCGGTTGATGGTCGGCGATCACTGTCAGATCGACATCGAATGACCGGGTCGAGCGAGAGGAGTTCTCCGACATGAAGTTGTTCGTGACGGGCGCGGCGGGATTCATCGGGTCGAACTACGTGCGTCGGTTGTTGGCCACGACCGACCACGAGGTCACGATCTACGACGCGCTCACCTACGCGGGGAACCTCGCGTCGATCCGCGACGTGCTCGACGACTCGCGCTGCGACTTCGTGCACGCCGACATCTGCGACGTCGACGACGTCGTGCGGGCGATGGACGGCCACGACGCCGTCGTGCACTTCGCCGCCGAGACCCACGTCGACCGGTCGATCGGTGACGGCTCCGCGTTCGTGCGCACCAACTGTGTCGGCACCAACGTGCTGTGCGACGTCGCCCTGCGCGTCGGGATCGGCAAGTTCCTCCACATCTCGACCGACGAGGTGTACGGCTCGGTCGAGGAGGGATCGTCGGTCGAGACCGATCCGCTCGACCCCCGGTCGCCGTACTCGGCGGCCAAGGCGGGCTCCGACCTCATCGCGTTGAGTTACGTCACCACCCACGGGCTCCCGGTGGTCGTGACACGGTGTTCGAACAACTACGGGCCGTACCAATTCCCCGAGAAGGTGATCCCGCTGTTCACCACCAACCTGCTCGACGGTCACACCGTGCCGCTCTACGGCGACGGGCTCAACGTCCGCGACTGGATCCACGTCGAGGACCACAACATCGCCGCCCACCTCGTGCTCGAGAACGGCGAACCGGGCGAGGTGTACAACATCGGCGCCGGCAACGAGTTGACCAACGTCGAGCTCACCCACCGCCTCCTCGAACTGTGCGGCCGCGACGACTCGTTCATCGAACCCGTCGCCGACCGCAAAGGCCACGACCGCCG
>JBCDAK010000007.1:0-51096 GCA_039185545.1 Actinomycetota bacterium | reverse complement strand
CGCACAAAGAAAACGGGGCGATCTGCATCTCGCTCATTAACAACCCCATCCCTATTTATATCGACATCGCCAATATCCACCTGACCGTTGTTATTGTTATCACCGCTGATGGTGAAGCCATTACCCTCAATCACCAGATCGCTGTCAATCAACGACTCCATGCGCATGCGGTTCGCAGCAAAGTTGAGGCGCACATCGGTTTGTAGCTCAATGGTGTCAATGCCGGAACGCTCATTTGCCTCCTGAATCGCCCAACTAAGGGTGCCAACGGTTTGTCCCGTGCCATTGTCTGTGGCTTCAGTGACCGCGATCGTGCCGCCCCCCATATCATCATTGCGAATCGTGCCCGTGGCGGTATCTACGGTGATTTCGGCCTTACCCGACGCATTGGAGAGCAGCACTTCAAAGGACTCATCCCCTTCCAGGGCAGCATCCGCAGCCACATCCAACGTAATCGTTTGGCTGGTTTCCCCTTCCGCAAAGGTGACAGTGCCTGTGGGTAGCGTGCCGCCAAAATCATCACCATTGGCTGCTGGGTTGCCTACGCCCCTGACCCGATAGTCAACGGTGGTTTCTTCACCCGCAAAGCCTGTGCGTGTCACGGTGAAGGTAAAAGGCGTGGTTCCATCGGTCCCCTCTGCCTGGTCAGCATTGGCGGGGGTAATGGCCAGATGCTGCTCATCGTTGAGGATGGTTGCAGTCGCCGTAGGCCTCACAATGGGAAACCCATCACTGGTGCTGAGGATGCGTACCTCAAAGGTTTCATCCGCTTCTAACTGGGTGTCGCCCGTAACCGCAATGCTGACGATTCCCTGACTTTGCCCCGCAGCAAAATCAACCTGTAAAGGTTGGCCAATCGGGAAGAGAAAATCATCACTAGTGGCCGGATTGTTACCCGTGCCGACAATCTCAATAATGACCTCACTGGCACCAGCCGCACTGGCGTTGCGTCGATCAATGGCAAAGTCAAAGGTTACGGTGCCTGCATCACTCTCAAATTGTGAGGGCGTTAGCGCGTTGATTGCATAATTCGGCGACGGCGGTGTGTCGTTGTCAATAATGATGCCCGATGAGGTTGTTTTGACAATTGCGCCATTGGAGGGATTCGAGAGAACGACCTGAAAACCTTCACTGGGTTCCATTTCGTCATCGTCCTGGGTACGAAACCCAACAAAGGCCGTGTCTTCCCCTGGCGCAAAGGTAATTTGCCGACTGGGGAACTGGTTATCGGGGAAATCTGCCGCACTGGCTGGGTTGTCCCCCGCACCTCTGACCGTCACATCAACCGTTGTGGCCTGACTGAGGTCACCTTCACGCTCAATGCGATATCGAGCCGATCGAGCGCCTTCAACAATCGAGCCATCTTCTTCAAAGATGCTCAGTGCAGGCGGGTCATCATTCAAGATGGTACCAATCGCCAAGCGATTGTTGGGATCAATCATGCCATTGGTTGCCGTAAAGAGATTCAACCCAAAGGTTTCATCTACCTCCGCGTTCGTATCGCCCACCACCTGCAGGGTTATGGTCTGGGTGGTTTGCCCTGGCGTAAACTCAATCTCCCCTGTAAATTGGTTATCCAAAAAGTCATCTGCGGTGGCTTGGCCATCGCTCCCCAAGAATAGGCTGTAGGTGACGGTCGTGGTCTTGTCTAAATCCCCTGTGCGATTAACCTGAAACTGAAATGGGGTGGTGCCTTGATTTCCTTCCGTCTGGATTACGGAAGTGGTGCCCATCGATACCACGGTGTCATCGTTGAGAATGGTGCCCGCAGACCGATCTGTCGGGCCAATGACCCCATTGGTGGGATTAGCGAGAATCACCTCAAAGTTTTCATCGGCTTCCAGTTCGCGATCGCCTGCAATGTCAATCGTGATGGTCTGCTCCGTCTGCCCTGGCGCAAACTCTAGTGTTCTGACTTGAGGTGGCTCAGCAAAGTCATCAACGTTGGCTGGATTCGGCAGCCCCGTGCTGCGGATCGAGTAACTGACGGTGGATGCCTCAGACAGATCGCTGCCGGAACGTGTTACTTGAAACGTCATGGGCGTGTCGCCCTGGTCACCCTCAGCTACAGAAACACTCGGCGTGCTGAAATTGATAACCGGCGGTGTGGCGTCTGTGCTTCCATTGATAGTGATATCAAGCTGGGCCGTATCCTGTAAGTCCCCATCGCTGACGGTGTAGTCAAAGGTTTCCGTCAAGGTCTCCCCATCATTGAGGGCATCCACTGCTGGGTTGTCGTTATCCAGTGTGTAGGTGTAGCTGCCGTCAGTATTCACTGCCAGGGTGCCGTATTGGCCTTGAATCGGCTCTGCCCCAATGGGATTGCCCGCCACACTCGTCACGGTCAAGACATCGCCATCCGGGTCACTGTCATTGGTGAGCACATTGCCGCTGACATCAGGCACGCTGTCTTCCGTGATGGCATTGCTGTCATCTGCTGCTACAGGCGCGTCATTCACATCACCTACAAAGACCGACACCGTCGCGGTATCGCTCAGGTCGCCATCGCTGAGTTCATAGGTGAAGCTGTCATTGCCGCTGAAGCCTGTGTCTGGGGTGTAGGTGACGGTGCCATCGGCGTTCAGCACGACAGTGCCGTTGGCGGCATCTCCCACCGCACCCACACTCAGGGTATCACCATCGATATCGCTGTCATTGGCCAGTACCTCCACTGTCACCGCTGTGTCTTCGTTGGTATTGGCGCTGTCATTGTTGGCCACGGGGGCATCATTCACTGGATTCACCGTCAGGCTCACCGTGGCGCTGGCCCGTCCCCCATTGCCGTCATCTACCTGGTAGGTGAAGCTGTCGGTGCCGTTGAAGTCAGCATCGGGGGTGTAGTTCAAGGTATTGTCAGCATTAATGATGACACTGCCGTTGGTGGGTTGGGTGACGCTGCTGATGGTGAGTGGGTCATTTTCGGGGTCGCTGTCGTTGGCCAGCACATCCAGCGTGAGGGACGAGTCTTCATCGGTGGTGAAGGCATCGTCGGCTGGGACGGGCGTGGCATTGCTACCGTTGAAACCAAAGATGACGTAGCTATCATCAAACCCATCATTGTTATTAACCTTCGGTGCTGAAACAATCAGGTCATCAATGCCATCGTTGTTGACATCGCCAATGTCGCTCAAGACCTCGCCAAATCGGTCATTCCTGTTGAGGCCATTGATCGCAAAGCCATTATTGCCATCAATATCAGCCAGTTCCAGGCTGCCACTGCTGCCCAAGTCACTGCCCCCGAACACCACATAAGCTTGACCGGTGGCTGGACTACCATTCCCGCCGGGGTTTGCCCCCAGGGCTCCGATCAGCAAGTCATTCACACCATCGTTGTTGATGTCCCCGGCGCGACTAACAGTTCCCGCATTATCCCCAACGCCGACGCCGCGAATGACGAAGCCCGTGCTGCCATCCAAGGCGGTGATGTCCAGGTTGCCATTGCCCCCCAAGCCCTCGCGACCGAAGACCACATAGCTTTCGCCCACGCTGTTGACGTTATTGATATTCGTAAAGGGGGAACCGATGATGAAATCATCAATGCCATCGCCATTAACGTCCCCCAGATTACTGACGGAGGAACCGAAGCGATCGCCAAAGTTAGCGCCTGCCATTGCAAAGCCATTGGCTCCATCCAATGTCCCTAAATCCAGATCACCGCCGCTGCCGACATCCGCTCCGCCATAGACCACGTAGGCCTTACCCGCTCCCTGGAGACCATTGGGTGCGGCAGTGGGTGCCCCAATCAGGATGTCAATAAAGCCGTCATTATTGACATCCCCGGCAGCACTGACGACACTGCCCGCACGCTCCGCGCGATCGCTGCCCCGGATAATGAAGCCATCCTCGCCTGTGAGATCCACCGCATCGAGGCTGCCCCCTTCGCCAATATCGGCACTGCCAAAGACGACATAGCTGCGGCCATGCCGGATAGTGCCTGGGGAGCCTGCCTCAGGGGCACCGACTACGAGGTCGTCAATGCCATCACCATTCAAGTCGCCGATACTACTGACGGAGTTGCCGGAAAATTCGTTGCCATCAATGCCATTAACAACAAAGCCATCCTCACCATCCAAGTTGGCAAGGTCAACACTGCCACTGCCGCCGATGTTATTGCGGCCAAAGACGACATAGCTTTCGCCCCTGACCAAATTGCCACGGGGGGCACTGACGATTAGATCAGCAATACCATCATCATTGACATCGCCGGCATCGCTGACGGCAAATCCCAAGTTGTCACCCGCATCGAGGCCCGCCAACACAAAGCCATTGCTGCCATCGATCGTGGCTAAATCGATGCTGCCATTGCTGCCAAGGGTTTCATCGCCAAAGACTACGTAGGCAGCCCCGGCGCGGGCAGTGTCATTGGGGCTAGCCTGAGGGGCACCGACGATGAAGTCGGCGATGCCGTCGTTGTTGATATCGCCAATGCCGCTAATGGCGCGACCGGAGTCGTCGCCATCGGCAGCACCGTTGACGACAAAGCCAGTGCTGCCATCGAGGTCAGCGACGTTTAATTCGGGGCCAAAGGGGGTAGTCATGGTGGTTGCTCCAAGTTTGTGAGGGAATGGGGAGAAGGGAGGAGGGAATAGGGAACAGGGAATGGGGAATGGGGAATGGGGAGGAGGCTGAAGGCTTCTGGCTCCTGTCTCTCTCCTAGCCTGAGTTTCCTGGCTTAAATTGCACGCCGGAAATTGGCCATAGGAATCCAGGGCGAGGCTGTCTGGGCAGCTCGCCAATGGGGCAATGTGTTGTGTGAATGGCGGGAGAGCAGCTAGCTCAAGATGCTAGGGTGATAGTCCCTGTAAGCTCATGGGTTAAGCTGCTGGATTGATGTTTTGATTGAGTCGGAAGAAATTGTCAGGATCGTATTTCTGTTTGACTGCTAAAAGTTTTGGGAAGTTATCACCAAAGGCTGTCTTGACCATCTGATCGGCGTCCTCCATAAATCCAGGAAAGTTGAGGTAGATGCCAGGGGCGGCAAAGGGGGCCAGTCCTTCGACGCAGTCACGGACCCAAGCGATATTTTGTTGGTTGACCTGGGCGGAGATGTCAGGCGGCGGTGGGAAGGGGTGCGGCGTCGACGGCGGCGGGGGCGTCGGCGACGCCCTGCTCGGGATCGACGTTCAGCTGACCGGCCTCGACGATCGTGACGTCGGTGATGCCGAGGAAGTTGAGGAACGTCACCAGCCACGTCGACGACAGATCCATCGGCGAACCGATCGGTACGCCGCCCGACGCCACCACCACGTAGGTGGGACGGTTCGTGACGAGGCCCTCCGGTCCCGACTCGGTGTAGCGGAACGTCGTGCCGGCTCGGGCCACGAGGTCGGCCCAGGCCTTCACCACGGCCGGAGGCCCGAAGTTGTAGATCGGCAGGCCGAACACGACCGCGTCGGCCTCGGCGAGTTCCCGGATGAACTCGTCGGCGACCGTGAGTTGTGCATTCTGCTCGGGGGTGCGGTCGGCTTCGGGAGTCCACATCGCCTGGAGGGTGCTCTCGGACAGGAACGGCACGCCGGCGGCGAGGTCGCGGGTGGCGACCTCGACGTCACCCGACGCGGCGTCGGTCAGCCGGCCGACGAGGCGCTGGGTCAGCTCGCGGCTGACCGAGTCGCCGGAGCGGGCGGAGGAGTCGATGCGGAGGATCTTTGTCATGACAAGGATCGTACCCGTGATCTTTGCGCTCGCAAAGATCGGATCGGTGTGACATCGAACCGCGACGACGCGGGAATACGCGGCGAAGGGCGCCGCCGTATCCTTCCCCACGTGTTCCTCGGTGAGGATCTCCTCGCGTATCTCGTCCTCGCGTTCGGCGGTGCGCTGTTCGTCGGCAACCTGCTCGCCGTCCTCCGACCGCCCGAACGACAGCTCGACGACACCCATCTCGAACGCGCCCCCGTCGCCCGCAGCCTCGGATACGCAGCGATCGGATTCGTGGCGGCGGTCTGGGCGCTCGCCTCGCTCGTGAGCGGCTGAGGGTCGGCCGGACCGCATCGTGGCCTCACCTCTGCGGCTCGAATTCCTCGAGTCGGCGACCCGGATCGCCACCCTTCCCGAGTCCGACGCCGAGGTCGCGTTCGTCGGCCGGTCCAACGTCGGGAAGTCGTCGCTCATCAACGCCCTCGCCAATCGAAAGCAGCTCGCCCGAGTCTCGAACACACCCGGTCGGACCCAGCTGATCAACCTGTTCGCGCTCACCGAACGAGCCGACGGATCGCCGGTCCGCGAGATCGAGGACTCGGTGGGCACGGTGGTCGACCTGCCCGGCTACGGGTACGCGAAGGCGTCGAAGTCGATCACCAAGGACTGGCCGAAGATGATCGAGGGGTACCTCCTCGACCGTGAGGAACTCGTCATGGTGTTCGTGCTGGTCGACGGAGCGATCGGCCCGACCAAGCTCGACACGGCGATGCTCGACTGGCTGCGCCACCACGGGATCCCGCACACCGTCGTCGCCACGAAGTCCGACAAGGTGAAGTCATCGAAGCGCTCCGGTCGCACGAAGGAACTCGCCGCCGGCTGCGACCTGGACCCGCGCGATGTCGTCTGGGCGAGTGCCACGAAGGGCGACGGGATCGACGTGATACGCGGACTCGTCCGCACGCACCTGACGCCCTGACCGGAGACCCTCCGGGACCCGCAGAGTGCGGGGTGTCAGACTGCCGACGTGGTGGGTGACATCGTGCTCTTCGCGGCCGGGCTCGCACTCGTCGTGGGGATCATGTTGTCGGCCATGAGAACCGTCGTGCTGCCGCACAGTGGATCTGTCCGGCTCACCCGAGCGGTCTTCGCTGCGACCCGACATGCCATCCAGCTGTACGGACGCCTCGATCGGAGCTCTCGCCGCCAGCACTACGTGCTGCAGATCCTGCTCGCGAGCGCACTCCTGAGCCTGCCGCTGATCTGGCTGTCGATCGCCGTGGTCGGCTTCACGATGATGTTCCAATCGTTGGGAACCGACGACTGGCGTTCCTCGTACGACCTCGCCGGATCGGCGATGTTCACGCTCGGCTTCGCGAAGCCTCAGGATCTGCCGCGACTCACCCTGTCGTTCGCCGGCGCCGGCCTGACGATCTCGATCCTCGCGCTCCTCCTCGTCACGTATCTGCCCACGATCTACTCGGCGTACTCCGAGCGCGAGACGCGTCTCACGTCCTTCGAGACCATCGCCGGCGACCCTCCGAACGTCGTCGGCATGATCATCCGGATCCACGAACTGAGCTCGCTCGATCGATTGGACGTCCTCTGGGATGGGTGGCGCGAGTGGTTCGCGTCGCTGCGTGAATCGCACACCGCGCTCCCCGCCGTCGCGTTCCTCGGCTCGTCGCGGCCCGATCGGAACTGGGTGTCCACGGTCGGCACACTCCTCGATGCCGCCGCGGTCTCTCTGGCCGTGATCGACCACGAGGGTTCGCCCGATGCTGCGCTGTGCATCCGCAGCGGGACCCTCGCGCTGCGCGACGTCGCTGAGTACTTCGGCTTCGAGGTCGAACACGATCCAGCTCCCGATGATCCGATCTCGGTCGATCGAGCTCGATGGGATCTCGCGTACGACGAACTCGAGGCCGCCGGCGTCCCGCTGGTGGAACGCGAGGCAGCGTGGGTCGCGTGGCGCGGCTGGCGCGTCAACTACGACCGCTCGCTCATCGATCTGGCCCGGCTCACCGCCAGCCCGGCGAGCCGCTTCGACGCCGTCGGATCTGCGACCGCCTGAGCTCGGGGAACCCGGCGACGTCCGCACATCGAGGTGACTCCTCGTGGCCGCGCTGGAGCGCCCCTGACAGACTGACCGCGTGACCGACCCCGCCGACCTGGCGATCCACGCGACCGACCTCGTGAAGTCGTTCGGCACCGTTCGGGCCGTCGACGGTGTCGACCTCGACGTGCCGAGAGGTGTCGTCTACGGGCTGCTCGGACCGAACGGTGCGGGGAAGACCACGACGGTGCGACTTCTCACGACGTTGCTCCGTCCCGACGGTGGCCAGGCGTTCGTCGACGGGATCGACGTGGTCGCTCGGCCCAACGCTGTACGGGCGCGCATCGGTCTCACCGGCCAGTACGCAGCGGTCGAGGAGCGTCTCACTGCGACCGAGAACCTCGATCTCGTCGGCCGTCTCTATCACCTCCCGCGCGCCGAGGTGTCGGCCCGCGCCGACGAGCTGCTGGAGAGGTTCGACCTGGTCGATGCACGAGATCGGGTGGTCAAGGGGTACTCGGGCGGGATGCGGCGCCGCCTCGACATCGCGATGAGTCTCATCGCCCGACCGAGCGTGCTGTTCCTCGACGAGCCGACGACCGGTCTCGATCCGCGGAGCCGGCTCGCGATGTGGGAGCTCATCGAGGAGCTCGGCGAGGACGGGACCACCGTTCTCCTGACCACCCAGTACCTCGACGAGGCCGATCGACTCGCCGAGCGCATCGTCGTGATCGACACCGGCCGGGTCATCGCGAACGGGACGTCCGACGAGCTGAAGGATCAGATCGGTGGCGATCGGCTGTCGGTCACGATCGCGAGGGTCGAGAACGCCCATCGAGCGGTCGACGCCCTGACTCCGCTCGCAGCCGGCGCGGTGGGCGTCGACCCTGAGAGCGACGGGACGCACATCCTGGCGTCGATCCGGTCCGGCGACCGCGTCGTGCCGTCGGCGATCCGCGCGCTCGACGACGCAGGAGTCGACGTGCTCGACGTCGAAGTCCGCCGGCCGACGCTCGACGACGTGTTCCTCACCCTCACGGGACGACGAGCCGAACACACCGCTGACGATGACCTCGACGGCGGTGAGAGGGAGGCGTCGTGACCGACACCGACCGACGACTGGGATCCGAGGCCGGCGCGACCGGACCGGCGCGCCGGCCCGACGAGCCGCCGTCGGGACTCGAGTGGGCGGTTCGTGATGCCTGGGTCGAGGCGTCGCGTCACCTCCGGATCGTGCCGCGCAATCCCGAGCTCCTCATGTTCGCCACCATCCAGCCGGTCATGTTCGTGCTGCTCTTCGTGTACGTGTTCGGCGGTGCGATCGAGGTGCCCGGCTTCAGCGACTACCAGCAGTTCCTGATCCCGGGCATCTTCGCCCAGTCGATCGTGTTCGGGTCGTCGTTCACGTCGGTCGGGATCGCCGAGGACCTGCAGAAGGGGTACATCGACCGTCTGCGGTCCCTGCCGATGTCGCGCTCGGCGGTGCTCGTCGGTCGGACGTTGTCCGACCTCGTGCGGAACTGCATCACGTTCGTGGTCATGCTGATCGTGGCGTTCCTGGTCGGGTTCCGGTTCGAGGGCTCGATTCTCGAGGCCGTCGCTGCCACCGGTCTGCTCCTGGTCTTCAGCTACTCGTTCTCGTGGATCCAGGCCCTGATCGGTCTGAGCGTGAAGTCGGTCGAAGCGGCCAACTCGGCCGGATTCATCTGGATGTTCCCACTCACGTTCGTGTCGTCGGCCTTCGTCGATCCGAGTCAGATGCCCGACTGGCTCGAGCCGATCGCCCGGAACAACCCGTTCACGATCGTCACCAACGCGTGCCGCGCGCTCTACAACGGCCTCCCGGTCGGCAGCGACGCACTCATCGCCATGGGCTGGGCCGGCGGCATCATCGCGGTCTTCGCCTACCTCTCGATCCGTCGGTTCTCCGAGTCGACGGTGGGGTGAGAGTCAGGTCGACGGTTCGAAGGTCATTCCGCCCGACCGACCGCGAATCACCTCGAGCGGGTCGCGCACGTCGTCGACGTACCCGAGTGCGTAGGCGCCGGTGCGGTACCCCATGAGCCGCAGGAGGTCGTCGTCGAGCTCGGCTGCCACCTCGGACGGACACGACAGGTACTGGTTCTCCTCCTGGCGGAGCCACGCGACGCAGTAGGTGATGTTGAGTCCGATGCGGGTGTCGTCGGACCGGTTCTCGCCACCGCCGTGGAAGACCTTGCCCGTGTAGAGCAGGCACGACCCCTTCTCCATCTCGGCGGCGACGCTGTCGGACGTCTTCGTGTCGCTCGACGGCGCGGACTGGCTGCCGGGAACCAGTCGGGTCGCACCGTTCTCCACGGTGAAGTCGGTCATCGCCCAGATCGTGTTGCACTGCACGTGGTAGTCGTCGGGAAAGTCGAAGAAGTCGAACGCCCACTGGTCTCGGTGCAACGGCTGACCGGGCGAGCCCGGCCCGATCGCGATCGTCTGCGTCAGGTGGAGCTGGAAGTTGCTCGCACGATGCATGAGGCGACCGGCGACGTCGAGGATCAGCGGATGTTGGACGAGGGGACGACTCGACGGCGCCCGCGCGATCAGCGCGCCGGTCCGGCGGGTCGCCCGGCCCGAGAAGTCATCGGATCCGCCCGGGGTGTCGGCGATGAACGGCGCGATCTCGGCGTGGACCGCGTCGATCGTCGCGGCGTCGGCGAGGCGATCGAGGATGAGCGCGCCGTCGTGGGCGAGGACGTCGTGGATCTCGTCGGCCGGCGCGTCGGCGGGTAGGTGTCGGACCTCCATGGCCCGACGGTAGGCGACGTGGCAACGGCGGCCGACGGTCGGTGCGTCTCGGCAGGCGTCAGGACGGTCCGATCGCCAGGCCATCCTCGCGGATCTCGCTCGGCGATGCGCCGAGGTGGCGGTGGACGAACTTGGAGAAGCTCGAGGCGTCGGCGAACCCGAACGAGGCGCCGACGCGGGTGACGCCGAGCTCGCTGTGGGTCAGGAGACGCCGGATCTCGAGCGTGATTCTCTCGTTGATCAGCTCTTTGGCGGTCCGGCCCGCGACCGTCTGACAGGCTCGATCGATCGTTCGGGTGCTGTATCCCAGCTGATCGGCGCACTGTGCGACCGTCGGGCGGTCGTGGAGTCGCGACTCGATGAGGTGACGGAACCGGACGTATGGCTCGGGCAGATGGTCGGCACGCGCAGGATCGCCTGCCGCCAGGTTCAGACGAGCGAGAAGCGCTCCGAGCAGGCTCGTCATCAACGCGACTCGAGCCGGAGCGCCGTCGAAGCGCAGCTGCTCCGACCGGAGGTCGTCGACCGTGGCGAGGAGTCGCTCGAACTCGGTGGCGTCGAGGCTCCAGTGCGTCGGAGTGTCGCTTCCGGGAAACCAGATCTCCCCGGGCGTGAAGGTGCGATGGAACTCCGAGCGGTAGATCACCATCGATGCGTCGAAGTGCGGGTCGAACTGGAACTGCTGGAGTTGCCCGGGGTGGATCTGCAGCGCGGTGCCGGCGTGCATCTCGATCGGTTCGAAATCGACGTGATGTCGTCCCGAACCGGATGTGCACAGCACGACCTGATGGAAGTCGGCGCGCTGACGGCGACGGAAGTGGGCGGGACCGCCGCGATCACGGATCTCCGTTCGTTCGACGACCTCGACGGGCAGGTTCGGGTGCACCTGAGGGCGAAACCCGATCTCGAGCGGGCGCTCGGGTCGGGAGCGGCCGGCCACGCCGCCACGTTACGACGCCGGCGCCGGTGGTCCGGTCCCTGGGCTCCCCACCGGTGTGACCTGCCCGCTGCGGCCAGCCGGCGTGGCGCCCGGCGATCGATCGTGATGGCGTCAGAACTTGCCGCGGTTGACGAGCATCTCGCCGCGGGGCAGCGGCTCCATGTTGTCCCAGTGCTCGACGATGAGCCCGCCCTCCAGCCGGAAGATGTCGAACACGGCGTAATCCTCGTCGCCGATCTGGGCGAGGCAGTACGACACGACGAAGTTGCCCTGGCCGAGGATCTTGAAGACGTACTTGTAGATCATCGGTGTGCCGGCCTCGGCCATCTGCGCCATGAACGCACCGACCCCCTCGATGCCGTCGGCGACCTGCGGGTTGTGCTGGATGTACGTCTCGGTGCTGATGAACTCGGCGCTGCGCTCGCCCTGGCCGTCGATGAGGACCGCGTCGATGAAGTCGGTCACGACCGCCTTGTTCGACTCGGTGAGGTGGAGGTCGGTCACTTCGGTCGCGCCGTCGATCTGAGAGTGGCCGGACACGGTCTCGTCGACCCACTCCCCGATGACGTCCCAGTGCTCGACGATCCGGTCGTTCCCGTCGGTGTCGAACATGTCGGTGGTGATCCACTTCGCCGAGCCGCCATTGAGCGACTGCGAGACGTGGACGAACACGAAGTCGCCGTCCTCGATCGCACGGACGACCTGGATGTCGCGTTCCGGGGTTCGTTCGAGGAACGGGCCGAAGAACTCGAGGAATCCCTCGACGCCGTCACGAACGCCGGTGGAGTGCTGGATGTATCGGTCGCCGGTGTACTTCGTGATCGCCTCGCGGGCGTCGCCGTCGCGGATGCCCTCCATGTACAGGGCGATCGCGTTGTCGAGCTTGCTGGTCATGCCACCATGCTCGTGGCGGGGTGCGTCGGTATCGAGGTCGTCACACGACAGACCCGGGCCGAAACACGTCAGTCTGCTCCGCAGCACCGAAACAGCACGTTTCCGGCCCGGCACCACACGTGCTGAAGACCGCACGTTTCGGACCCGGCACCGGGCGTGCTGTTTCAGGCGGCGCTGGCTCGGGTCTTGCGGAGGACCGGGTCGGCGGCGGCGAGCGTCTTGTCGGCGAGCCACATCACCTTGCCGGCGGGGCCGGGGGTGGTGTTGTCGACGAGGTTGCCCATGACCTGCAGCGTGATGTTGGCGATCGAGTCGGTCGCCACCGACATCCGGAGCCCGGTCTTGAGGATCCACGGATGACCGATGAGGAACGAGAACCGCCGGCCGGTGCGGAGGAATGCGTCGAACCGCTCGCCGACCAACTGGTCGTATCGCTCGGGAGTCGTGGCCGGGTCGTCGAGGAACAGGTCGGCGGCGAGCATGCCCGACTCGAGGCCGTAGTCGATGCCTTCACCGTTCATCGGGTTGACGAGACCCGCTGCGTCGCCGATGGCCACCCAGCCGGGACCGTGACGCCGTTGTGCCGACATCGGGAGCCTCCAGGCCCGCGGCCGCTCGAGGTTGGGGCCGAGTTCCCATTCGTCGACGACGAGCGACCGGTACGCGTCGATCAGCGTGTTGAGGTTGAGCTTCTTGAAGCCCTTCATGGTCGACAGTGCGCCGACCCCGATGTTGACGGTGCCGTCACCGGCGGGGAACATCCAGCCGTAGCCGGGGATGGCGGTGCCGTTCTGGTCGCGGAGGGACAGCATCGCCTCGAGGTGGACGTCGTCGTGACGCGGGGTCTCGGCGTACGTGCGGATGGCGAGCCCGAACGTCTCCCCCTCGACGCGTTCGGCGCCGAGCATCCGTGCGACCTTGCCGGGAGCTCCCGCGGCCACGACGACGAGACCGGCTCGGATCGTCTCGGTCGTCGGACCGGCCGACACGTCGTCGCCCGTGCGCGTGGCCTCGACGCCGACGACGCGGCCGTCCTCGATGATCGGGACCGCCTCGGTGCGGAACCGGACCTCGGCGCCCGCGTCACTCGCGGCGTCGATGAGCGCGGCGTCGAGGCGTCGACGCGGCCAGACCGCACCGTGGTCGGGGAAGCGATCGGTGGCGGGCCAATCGAGTTCGCGCCGCTTCGATCCGGCGATCATCCGCAGTCCACGGATGAGGTGCGCATCGCTCATGTCGATCTTGAGATCGTCGAGTGCGCCGACCGCTCGTGGGGTCAGGCCGTCGCCGCAGACCTTGTCGCGGCCGTGCTCGCCCTTCTCGAACACGACGACGTTCGCTCCCTCGCGCGCCGCGCGGATGGCGGTGGCCGCTCCGGCGGGCCCGCCCCCGATGACGGCGATGTCGACGTGTTCCATGGCCTCTACGTTGCCCGGCGGGGCGGTCGATCACACCACCCTTCGCGGTGACGTCCGACGCTCACGGTCCGCCTCGGCCGAGCCGACGTTGCACCGCATCGCCGTCGAGGAATGCCAGCAGGCCGGCGATCATCGTGATGCCGAACACGCCGACGAGGAGGAACACGTCGATCAGCAGGTGGAGGAGCACCCCCACCACGATCAGGATCGGCCGTGTGCGCCGAACCCACAGCAGGGTCGCGAGTGCGAGTTCGACGACCAACGTCCCCCACGTGAGCGCCGCGACGACGAGCACGCTCTCGACGAGCAACGACGGCGCGGCGAATCGCTGCAGGTCCTCGAGGCGGAACGCGGTCGACACCGCCGTCCCGCTGGTCCACGAGGCGCCCGACTTGCCCCACACGGCGAAGAGGTACACGACCACCACCTGGAGCTGGATCAGTCGCAGGCCCCACGGCGCCACCCGCGGCGCAGACCGGAGCGCCGTGCGTCCATGACGTCGCAGCCGATCGACCGACAGGGCCGCGCCGCACGGGGTGAGCGCGAGCAGCAGGGTGAGGTTGCGGAGGATCAGATCGCCCGAGTTGAGAATCATCGGGTTGCGCCGTTGCAGGAGCGTCAGCAGCACGAACGCGATCACTGCGAAGAGAGCTGGTCGGAACCCCGACAGCACGGCCAGACCGGCGAGCGTCAGACCGATCAGCGCGAGTCGGATCGCAACATCACCCGTCAGTTCGATCCCGAAGGCGGCGGTCGCGAACTCGGGTCCGACGACCGCGTCGTCGTCGAGCAGGTCGCCGACATCGAACACCATGCTCGCCGTCCACACGAGCAGCGCGAAGCCGACGCCGATCCGGACGATCGCCAGCGGGAGCGCCGAGACCGGGCGGAACAACAGTCGGTCGACGCCGCGTCGAAGCCGGTCGAGACCGCTGACGGTGGGGGTGCTCGCGGTGGCGGCCGAGTTCTCCGTTGCGTCGGTGGCGACGTCGCTCATCGGTCGTTCTCCCACACGAAGAACTCGAACTCGTTCCACCCCGAGTCGGTGACCCCGTTCTCGGTGAGCGGTCCGTGGTCGATCCACCGGCGGACGAGGGTGACGCGGTCGGGGAGCTGACCGTCACGACGGTGCTGCCCGGCGATCCACTCGGCCGTCGGGGCCCACAGATCGTCGCGGGCGTCGAGTCGGACCCGCTCCTGCCACTTGTTCCAGCGGTACTCACGGAACGCGCCGACGACGGGGTCGAGGTCCGGGACGTCCCACCACTCGACAGCGCCGTCGGTGTGCTCGACCCGGGCGCGTACGTCGAGCGTCTGATCGCGGGGGTCGGGGGAGAAGACCTCCCAGTTCTGGTTGAACCCGATGCGCGGCATCGGCCACCAGAGCACGTCGAGACGATCGCGCGCCGCGCTGGCCGGCAGGTTGGGTCCGACGATCCAGAACGCGATCACCACCGCGGCGAGGGCGACCCCGATCCGTCCGCCCCGGCCGGACGTCAGCCTGGTGTGGAGATCCTCTGCGGCCGCCACCGCGGGCGACTCGGGCGGCTCGTCGTCGGACGTGTCGGTCACACCTCGAGTTGGCGACCGAGCGACTCGGTCGCCTCGATGAACTCCTCGACCATCTCCATCACCACCTGGCCGGCCGACTTCGGTTGGTTCATCGTGCCGACGACCTGGCCGACGAAGTAGTTCGACAGCTCGGCCGCGCCCGACGCCGTGTCGTGAGCCGCGCGTGCGATCCGGCGCTGTGCCGTGTTGGTGAGGATCGGTTGGAGGGGCATACCCAGCGGCTCGGGGGTGTCGGCGCGCTCCCACTCCTCGGTCCACTTCGACTTCAGCATGCGGGCGTGCTTGCCCGTGAGCGACCGGGACCGGATCGTGTCGGCCGAGGTGGCGGCGAGGAACTTGTCCTTCACCGTGGGGTGGGTCTCGGCTTCATCGGTGGTGAGCCACACCGATCCGCACCACACGCCCTCGGCGCCGAGGGCCATCGCTGCCGCCATCTGTCGCCCGCGGCCGATTCCACCCGCGCCGAGCACGGGGATGTCGACGGCATCGACGATCTCGGGGATCAACACCATCGATCCGATCTCCCCGGTGTGCCCGCCGGCCTCGGTGCCCTGGGCGATGATCAGATCGACCCCCGCCTGCTGGTGGCGCTGCGCATGGACCGCTCGCCCGGCGAGGGCACCGACGAGTCGGCCCTCCTCCTTCACCCGATCGATCATGAACTGCGGAGGCGGACCCAGGGCGTTGACCACCAGCACCGGACGGTGCGCGAGAGCGATGTCGAGCTGCGGCATCGCCGCGTTGGCGCTGAACGGCGCATCGCCGCTCTCGCCACCGACGGCGGTGGGAGCGCGGGTGTCGTCGCCGGTCGGCAGATCGGGCACGTCGTATCGAGCGAGGATGTCGTCGACGAACTCACGGTGTGAGCCCGGGATGAGCGCCTTGATGTCGTCGAGCGAGTACCCGCCGCCGTCGTCGCCGGCGTACTTGGCGGGAACGATGAGGTCGACGCCGTAGGGACGGTCGCCGATCTCGTCCTCGATCCAGTCGAGATCGATCTCGAGCTGCTCGGGCGAGTGGGCGACGGCGCCGAGCACGCCGAGTCCGCCCGCCTTGGAGACTGCCGCGACGACGTCGCGGCAGTGGCTGAAGGCGAGGATCGGGAACTCGACGCCGAACATGTCGGTGATGGCGGTCTTCATGGCAACAGTCTTGCTCGGCCGGCCGGCGCAGCCCGCGCCGGACCGTCATGCGGAGCCGACGTCACTCGGGCAGTTCGAGGGTCCCACCGGCGAGAGAACGGAGCTCGGTCACGTCGAAGGTGCTCTTCGGGTACCACACGATCCGATACGGGAACCCGCCGTCGGGGGCGGTGATGGTCATCGTCGGGTCGCCCGCGGCGTCGTACTGGATGGCGTGCGGCTGGACACCGCCGCCGAAGTTCACGATGCGGCCGCCGGCCGGACCCGGGCGGTTCGATCCGAGTCCCGCCGACGCCTGACCGTTCGGCTGGAGGAACTCCTCGACGAGGGTGGCGGTCCCCGCACCGGGACCGGACGTGTCGATCTCGTACGTGACGCCCCGAGACGGCTCGCCCGTGGCGGTGCGGTTGTCGAGGAACGTCAGCCGGTCGCCGTCGAGGATCGCGTCGTGCGGTCGGCGGGGGCCGCCCAGTGGGTCGTCCTCGATCGTGAGCACGGCTCCCGCGCCTGCCTTGGGCGCATCGGTGATCTCGTCGGACCGCAGGATCCACTCGATGTCGTCGGTCGACCGGTCGATCCGGAACACGGCGTCGATGTGTCGAGCCGAGACGATGTAGTCGCCGCTGCCGTCGCCGGCGAGCTCGATCGAGTTGATGTGGAACACGTCGACGTCTTCGACGCCCGGGTGGCCGAAGTCGCCGATCCACCTCTGGGCGAACGGGACCTCGTCGTGGGTGTACACGAGTGAGGTGCCGCCGCCTCCGGCTTCGAACGCGACGTGGTCGCTCATCCGCCATTCCCACACGAGGTTGCCGTCGGCGTCGAGTTCCTGGATGAGGTTGTCGGTGATGATCTCGTCGGCGCCGCCACCGATTCCGAGGATGTCGACGTCGTCGACCAGCGGGTACGAGATGAGAGCGACTCCCCCGGTGGGAAGCTCCACGATGTCGTGGTGGTCGACCGGGTTGTCGGTTCCGCCGAGGCCGGGTGGGTCGTCGACCGTGACGAACTCTTCGATGATCGTGCCGTCGAGCCGCGCGCGCACCGCCCCGCGGTCGGGGTCCCAGCTCAGCGCGAGCCCACGAATCGGCTGGACGAGCAGGTCGCCGACGTTCGAGAGCTCGAAGAGCGCCACCTCGATCGGGACGTCGAGCCACCAGACCGGTGCGCCGAACTCGTCGAGGATCACGACCCGGTCACGGCCACCGTCGGCCTGGATGGTGGTCATGTACCACCCCGGCTCGGGGTCACCGAGCAGCGACACGTCGATGCGGTCGAAGTCGTCGGGGACGCAGCGCACGAAGTGGCGACGCAGCACGCCGCCGCGGACGAGATCGATGCGCACGACGTCGTCGGGACCCGCGAGGTCGACCACGGTCACGCCGGACGGGACCAGGACGCCGTTGATCCGGGCGGCGGCGCCGGGGAGGAGGTCGATGTCGACCGGGAGGGGGTCGACGCAGCTCGTGATGTAGTCGGTCGCGTCGGGCCGATAGGCGGGTGACGTGTCGGTCCCGACCGACAGCCGCTCGACGAACACGTCGTCGCTCTCGGCGCGGAGCACACCGAAGAGGTCGACGATGACGTGGGCGCGGACGCTGCTCACGACGCAGATCTCGGTCGACACGCCGAGGTCGACCGTGACGAGGTTGGACGACACGGACCCGGGCGCGAAGTTGACCGACGACGTGTCGGGGTCGTCGGCCGCGCATCCGGTCACGGTGGCGAAGCCCCGATCGGCCGGCTGCGTCACGGTGACGTTCGCGATGACGCCCGTGATCTGGGAACCGTCGGGCACCAGCCCGGCGAGGTCGAGACGTCGTCGCTCCCCGGGGGCGAGCGCCGCGGTCCACCCGCCGGTGCCGTCGCGGCTGTCGGCGAGTCGCGCGCCGGCTTCGGGTCGGAGTTCGGCTGCCGGACCCCACTGCGGTGCCGGCGCGTAGTAGCCGGCGAGGTCGAGGATCACGTGGTGGTCGACGTTGGACGAGGTGCAGACCCGGCGGGCGGAGTCGAGTCCGACGATCACGCTGACGGCCCGTGCCTCGCCGGCGAGCATGTTGACGTTGGAGGCGAGCGGCGGGTCGTCGTCGCACGGGAAGATCGTGGCGAACCCGGCACCGGCGGGTTGGGCGATGGTCAGGTTGCCGACGATCGCCGTGGTTCCGACCGGGACGAGGCTCGACAGGTCGATCGGCCTCGGCTCGCCGCCACCCGGGACCAAGCCGCCGGCGTCGCGGCTGTCGTCGACGCGTACGGGATCGACGGCACGGAATCGGGACGCACCCTCCTCGGTCCACCATCCCGAGACGTCGACGACGAGATCGGCGGTCACGCTCGTGGAGACGCAGACCTCGCGGTCGGCGTCGGGCAGTCCGAGCACGAGGTTCGGTGTCGGCACTCGGCCCGCTCGGTTGTTGACGTTCGAGGTCGCCGGTCGACCCCCGTCACAGGGGAACACCTGCTGGAACCCGGCCTGCTGGCCGAGCGTGGTGATCGAGAAGGCGACGGCCACGGCCTCGGCGGGTACGTTCGCAGCGTCGACGTCGATCCGCAGAGCGCAGTCGGCGTCGACCGGCCCGGTCGCACCGCCGGTGCCGTCACGGGTGTCGACGATGCGACGGGGCGCGTCGGCGGTGAACGACGCGAGCTGCGGCGCGGCAGGGGTGGACGCCGAGCCGAGTTCGCCGCAGTCGATCGACGAGACGTCGGCGGCGACGGCCGGAGAGGAGTCGGGGCCGGCGGCCACGAGAACGGCGCTCAGGGCCACACCGGACGCGAGCACGCACCACCGGTGGGCGAGGTGAGAGGTCGGGCGGAGTCGCCGACGGTGCATCGACATTTCGCGGACAGTACCGAACGGAATCGGCGCGCGTCCCGCGATTGAGGGGTCGTGCCACACTCGGACGATGTCCCCCGACGTGCTGTTCTGTTCCGACGCGTTCGCCGAGCGCCATGGCGGATCCCTCGCGTCGATCGCGCCCGACCTCGACGTCGTCCCGCTCGTCGGCGATCGGACCGTGTCCGACGAGGATCTCGCCCGCATCACGATCACGTTCTTCTCCCACGACCTCTGGCCCGAACGTACGGCGCACTACTTCGGTGCTGCGCTGCAGACGCCGAACCTCCGATGGATGCACACGATGTCGGCCGGAGTCGACAGCCCGGTCTTCGGGTCGTTCCTCGACCGCGGCGTCCGCCTGACCACGTCGTCGGGCATGAGCGCCGCACCGATCGCCCGCACCGTGATGATGTACCTGCTCGCGCTCTCCCGCGGTCTTCCCGAACTGCTCGAACACCAGCGACAGCGGACCTGGTCGTGGAGGATGTGGCGCGAGCTCGCCGGCCGCCGGATCGCGATCGTGGGATGGGGTCCCATCGGACAGGAGGTCGCGCGACTCTCGGTGGCGTTCGGGCTCGACCCGGTGATCGTCCGTCGGTCGGCGCGTGGCGACGAGCCGCACCCGGTTCGGCCGCTCGCGGAACTCCTCGACGTCGCCCGCGAGACCGACGTCACCGTCATCGCACTCCCGCTGACCGACGACACCGAGGGCATCGTGTCGGCTTCGGTCCTCGACGCCGTCGGGCCGGACGGGCTCTTCGTGAACGTCGGACGGGGAGAACTCGTGGACCAAGCGGCCCTCACGGCGGCGTTGGTCGAGGGGAGGCTCGGCGGGGCCGGGATCGACGTCACCACCCCCGAGCCCCTGCCCGAGGACGATCCTCTGTGGTCGGCGCCGAACCTGATCATCACCCCACACAACTCGGGATCGACGGACGGGACGGCTCGCCGGTCCGATGAGGCCTTCCTCGCCAACCTCGAGCGATGGGTCGCCGACGAGGACCTGGTGAACGAGGTGGCCTCATCGAGATGAGCGGCGAGATGAGCGGCGAGGTGTGAACGCGTTCCTACACTCGTCCGGATGACCGAGGGCGTCTCGCACCTGTCCGGCGTCTGGTCCAAGGTCACCGACCTCCAGGTGACCCACGGGATCGGATCCAGGGTCGTCGACGTCGCGGGTCACGAGTACCTCGACTTCACGGCCGGCATCGCCGCCGCGTCGACCGGTCACGCGCACCCGAAGGTCGCCCAGGCGATCGCCGATCAGGCCGAGCGGTTCGTGCACGCGCAGATCAACGTCTACTCCCACGATGTGCTCGAGCCCCTCGCCCAGCGCCTCACCGACATCACACCCGAGTCGATCGACACCTTCTACTTCGCGAGCACGAGCGACGAGCTGCTCGAGGCCGCGATCAAGATGGCGAAGCACGCGACGGGGCGGCGGAACACGATCGTCTTCGACGGTGCGTTCCACGGTCGGACCCACTACACGATGGCGATGTCGACGAGCCGGTCGACCGACCGTCAGGGATTCGGACCACTCCCCGCCGGTGTGTTCGTCGCTCCGTTCCCCGACCCGCATGCCTCCGACCAGGAGGATGAGGTGTCGCGCGCGCTGCGGCTGCTCGACCGGCTCCTCCTGACCCAGATCGGTGTCGAAGAGGTCGCCGCGATCGTGATCGAGCCGGTCATCGGCGAGCGCGGGTACATCCCGACACCGACCGACTTCATGCAGGGGATCGCCGAGCGCTGCGCGGCACACGGGATCCTTCTCGTCGTCGACGAGACGCAGAGCGGCGCGGGTCGCACCGGGACGATGTTCGCCGTCGAGAAGCTCGGCATCGAGCCCGACGTCCTCTGCATGGCCAAGGGCATCGCGTCCGGATTCCCGTTCGCGGCGTTCGGGACGCGACGCGAGCTCGACCAGCGGTGGCGCACCGGGAGCCACAGTGGATCGTCCAACGGGAATCCCATCGGCTGTGCTGCAGCGCTCGCCACCATCGAGGTGCTGACCGAGCCGGGTTTCCTCGACAACGTGCAGGCCCGAGGAACACAGTTGCTCGACGGGTTGCGCGACCTCCAGCAGCTCGACCAGGCGCTCCTGCACGTCCGCGGGCGCGGGCTCATGGTCGCCACCGAGTTCGACACGGCCGAACGGGCCGTCGCCGTCGTCGAGCACTGCCGAGCCGAGCATCGATTGCTCCTCATGACGGCCGGGACCCGGAATCGGACCATCCGGTGGAGTCCGCCGCTCATCGTGACGTCCGACGAGATCGCCACCGCGCTCAAGGCGTTCGCCGACGCCATCCGAGCCACCTGACCGGGCGGGCCGCAGGCAGGGGGGATCGGGCATGGCGCGACTCGACGCCCGGCGACTCGACGCCTGGCGCTCCTGGCAGCTCGACGTCCGACGTCTCGAACGCCGGCTCGACGATGGTCTCCGTGAGCAGTGGGACATCTCACTCGCCTGGTTCGAGGTCCTCGCCGGGTTGCAGCGTCGCCGGGGTCGAGCTCGTCCGTCCGATCTCGCCGACGACCTCGCGATCCCACCGTCGAGCCTCAGCCGGCGTCTCGACCGACTCGCGGAGGAGGGGTGGGTCGCACGTCAACGCGTCGACGGAGACCGCGGAGACGCTCGCGCCGTCGTGGTGGAGCTGACGGCGACCGGTCGCCGCTTGTGGCGCGAGATGAACGTGACCTACCGCCGCCTCGTCCAGCAGCACGTGGCCGGGCGACTCGACGAGGGGCACATCTCCGCGATCGAGTCGGTCGTCGCCATGCTCCGACCGGCGCTGGACTCAGCCGACGCCGCCGCCGAGGTCCGCGTCGACGCCGACGACGGGGCCACCGGCGACACGACGGTGCATCTCGAACGGTGAGGTGACCGGTGGCCGCAGCGGCCAGGAGCCACCGACCCGTCGCTAACGTGATCTCGTGCCTGCCGTCTCCACCCTGATCTGGGTCGGGATCGGCCTGCTGATCGGTCTGGTGCTGTGGCGCGTCGGGATCACCGTGCTCTACGGCATGACCCAGCTGCCGCCCGAGCCACCACCGTCGGGCGAGCTGCGCAAGGTCAAGCGGAACTACCGGTGTGACGTCTGCGGGGTCGAGATCCGGATGACCATGGCGCCCGACGAGGACCCGCCCCCACCCAAGCACTGCACCGAGGACATGATCGAGGTCGCCCCGGTCTACGACTGAGTTGCCGGCGCCTCCCTCGCGACGCGTGCGTCACGTGTCCGCTTCCGCCCGGGCCAGATCCGGACACTGTCCGCTTCCGCCCAGGTCAGGTGTGAGCAGGTGTCACGTCAGGTCGGGATCATTCCCACTTCGTGGCGGCGTAGAGGCCGCCGAGGATGGCGACCAGGCCGAGCACGGTGGGGATGTTGCTGCCCGTGAAAATGAGGTAGCGGGCCATGATCAGCAGTCCGCCGCCGATGAGCAGCACCAGCATGATGACCGGGATCCAGTTCGGCGGGACGAGCTGGCGCCGACCCTGCTTCGGCGTGTAACGAGACGATGCGGCCACCTCGTGGTCACGGTGGTCGGCGGCCGAGCTCGCGCTGCCGCTGCGTCGCTCGGAGGGAGTGGTGCCCTTCGGTGTGACCCGTCCGCCACCGCTCTTTCGCTTCGGTGGTGCCATGCGGCGACGAGTGTAGAGCATCCCGCAGAACACGCTCGGCCGGAACGCAGTGCGTGGTCGGTCCGCACGCGGGCCACACTGGCGATGATGCGCGTTCTCGTGATCGACAGCTATGACAGCTTCGTCTACAACCTGGTCCAGTACCTCGGTGAGCTGGGTGCCGATCCGGTCGTCGTGCGCAACGACGAGATCAGCGTCGACGACGCAGTTGCACTCAGCCCGGACGCCGTGCTGCTCTCACCCGGTCCCGGTCGACCGGAGAGCAGCGGAATCCTGTGCGACGCGATCCCCGCGTTCGCGGTCGAGCGTGTGCCGGTCCTCGGCGTGTGCCTCGGCCATCAGGCGATCGGTCACGTCTACGGCGCCGACGTCGTGCGCGCACCGTCGTTGATGCACGGCAAGACGTCGCCCGTCGAGCACCGCGGTGAGGGGGTCTTCGCCGGGCTTCCGTCGCCGTTGACCGCCACCCGCTACCACTCGCTCACGCTCGATCCCGACACGATCCCCGACGAGCTCGCGGTCACGGCCACGACCGACGACGGCGTGGTGATGGGGGTGCGCCACCGTGACCTCGACGTCGAGGGGATGCAGTTCCACCCCGAGTCGATCCTCACCGTCACCGGCCACGACCTCCTCCGCACCTGGCTCGGGCGCGTCGGTGTCACACCTGGGGTCTGACCCCAGACGTGACGCGGGCGTCACCCGCCGGTGGTGTCGGGCGGCGCGTCGGTCGACGGTGGTGCAGTGGTCGGAGCGGCCGTGGTGGGCGGCGCCGTGGTGGGCGGCGCCGTCGTGAGCGGCGGAACGGTGGTGGGTGGCACCGTGGTGCTGGTGGTGGGCGGAACGGTGGTGACCGCCACGCTGGAGAAGCCGACCGTGATCGTGACCGTGGAACCCGGCGAGACCTGGGCGCTGGACCCCGGTGACTGATCGATGACGCGACCGTCGTCGTTGTCGCCCGGACCGACCTCGACGCGGATGACCTCGACCACGAGGCCGAGTGCGCGGAGTTGGTTCGTCGCCTGACCCTGGACGAGCCCCTCGACCGGGGGCACGACAACCGGCGCGGGTCCCGCCGACACCGTGATGGTGACCTCGCTCCGCTTGGGGTGGACCTCGCTGGGTTCGGGGCTGATGGCCAGGACCTCGCCGGCGGGGATCGTGTCGCTCGTGACGTTCTGGGTCACGACCGTGAACTCGTACGGCGGCGCCTCGAGCAGCTGTCGCGCCGACGCCTCGTCGAGACCGATCACGCGCGGGATGATCACGGTGTCGGGCGCAGATGCCACGACGACGTCGATCTCGGTTCCGGCCGACACGGGGGTGTTCGGTTCGGGGTCGGTGGCCAGCACCTGGTTGACCGCCTGTGTGTCGGACTGTTGCTCGACGATCTCGCCGATCGTCAATCCGCTCGACGACAGCTCCGCTTCCGCGAGGCTGAGCGACAGGCCGATCAGGTTCGGGACCTGGACCAGCTCCGGACTCGGATTGAAGAAGACGACGATCTCCTCGTCGGGCAGCACCACGGTTCCGGCCGGCGGTTCGGTGGTGATGACCTGATTCGGTGCGAACTCACCGTTCTCGAGCGGCTCGGACCGGGGCTGCAGGCCCAATGAGCGGAGGGCCTCGGTGACCTGACCGAGGTCTTGGTTGGCGTAGTCGTCGAGGATGATCGACTGCGGAGCCACCGCGCCGTCGGGCTCGGTGGACAGCGCCTGATAGAGCAGCACGCCGCCGACGACGAGGGCGACGAGAGCGATGAAGGCGCCGAGTGCGTACCAGCCGGTGCGCGAGCCGCCGGCGTCGTAGTAGGCGGCTTCGGACGACGCACCGATGGGGTAGCCGGCGTCGTACATGCCCGTCGACGGCACCTGTCCCGAACGAGGATCGACCGGAGCCACCGCCGTTCCCGGCGCGCTGGTCGGCTGCATCGTGGTGGCCGCTGCGGCGGCGACCACGCCGCCCGCGACCGGGCTCATCGTGGTGGCGGCGTGCGGCCCGCCGTTGACGTCACCGGTCGGGCGCTGCTTCGCGCTGGCGGCGACCAGTGCCTGCACCGGCTCGTCGTGGCGGAACCGTCGCAGGTCATCGCGCAGCGCACCGGCGCTGGGGTATCGCAGCTTGGGGTCCTTGGCGAGCAGCTTCGCGACCATCGCCTCGTACGACTTCGGCACGTCGGCCACGATCTGGACGAGCGGTTGCGGAGCGTCGTGGACCTGCTTGTACGCGATCGACACCGGGTTCTCGCCGGTGAACGGCGGCCGCCCGGCCACCATCTCGTACATGACGACGCCGAGCGAGTAGAGGTCGCTCCGGGGATCGGGTTGTGCACCCTGCGCCTGCTCGGGCGAGAAGTACGTGGCTGTGCCCATGACCGAGCCGACCTGGGTGAGGTTCGACTCCGTGGCGGCGTTCATGACCCGGGCGATCCCGAAGTCGGCCACCTTCACCTGACCATTGGAGCCGATCAGGATGTTCGCCGGCTTGATGTCGCGGTGGGCGACGCCCTTCTCGTGGGCGAATCCGAGTGCTGCGGCCACCTCGCTGGCCACCTCGGCCGCCTGCTTCGAGGTCAGCTGTTTGTTGGTCTTGAGGATGTCGGCGAGCGTGCGTCCCTGCACCTCTTCCATGGCGATGAAGTAGGTGGTCTCGTACTTGCCCCAGTCGTAGACGTTGACGATGTTGGGGTGGCTCAGATTGGCGGCCGACTGGGCCTCGCGACGGAAGCGTTCGACGAAGCTCTCGTCGGTCGCGAACTCGGGGAACAGGACCTTGATCGCCACCTGGCGGTCGAGCAGGAGGTCCCGGGCACTGAACACGTCGGCCATACCGCCGCGACCGATCCGCTTGTGGATCTCGTAGCGGTCGTTGATGACCGTGGCGTCGGCATGGTTCGTCACGATGAGAAGGGTCCGCCTGCTCGGTGGACGCTGCGGTCGGGACCGTTCGCCGGCCGCCCGCGAGCGCCGATCAAAGATACCGAGGACGGGAGCGTGAACGTCCGCGACGGGGTCACAGCGCGCCGTCCCCGGTGAGGAGGAAGTCGAGCATGCCCTTGAGGATCGGGCCGGCCTCGCGGCCGCCGGTCGCGGCGTCGGCCTCGGTCGAGATGAGGTCGGTGAGGACGACCGAGATGGCGTACCGCGGGTCCTCGAGTGGAGCGAACCCGATCATCCAGGCGTGAACCTGATCGGGATTGTCGGCGAGGCCGAGTTCGGCCGTTCCCGTCTTCGCGGCGAATCGCACCCCATCGTCGAGCACGACGCTTCGGCCCGTGCCGCGCTCGCCCTCGGTGACGCCCACCATGAGGTCGGTCATCGTGGCTGCGGTCCCCGCCGAGATCGGTCGGCGCCACACCTCGGGTGCGGTCCGGTCGAGGACGCGACCGTCGTTGTCGTAGGTGGCCTGGACCACGTACGGCGCCATCATCCGCCCGTCGTTCGCCACGGCGCCGGCGATCAACGCCATGTGCAACGGCACCATCTGGTCCTCGTTCTGCCCGAACCCACGGATGGCGAGGAGCGGCAGCTGCTCGTCGAGGTCGGTCACGTCGCCGAACGTGCTCGCTGCCGATCGGGGGAGGTCGATCGGTACCGGCTCCTCGAGGCCCCACTGGAGGGTACCGGCGACCATCTGGTCGACACCCAGATCGAGTGCGGTCTGCGCGAACGGAACATTGCAGCTCCGGCGGAACACCTCGGGCAGGTCGCCGCCGCACTGCGAGCCGCGGTAGTTCTGGATCGGGTCGGTCGTCTGCGGCGGGACGAACTCGGTGACCCGGTCGAACTCGCTGTCGAGCGTGAGCACGCCGGTCTCGAGGCCGATGCCGGTGGTGATGACCTTGAACGTGGATCCGGGCATGAAACGCTGCTGGTAGGCACCGGACAGCAGCGGGTCGCCCTCGGCCTCCTGCAGTTCGGTGAGGGTCTCCTGTGCCTCCTCGAACGGTGCGTTCACGAAGTCGCCCGGGTCGAACGTGGGATTCGAGTACATGACCCGCACGGCGCCGGTCTCGACCTCGGTCACCACGACCGACCCCGTCCGGTTGCCGAGCAGGAACTTCGCCAGGTTCTGCGCGTCGTGGCGCAGGCTCAGTTCGACGGTTCCCGAGTTGTCGACGTCACTCGACAGCAGATCGCCGAGGCTGCGCACCTGTTGCTCGGTCGTGGATCCCGTGAGCACGTCGCCGAATTCCCGCTCGACCTGGGTCGCGCCGAACGCCAGCGTGTTGTACCCCGTGACGTGGCTGAGCAGATCGCCGGTGGGGTACTCGCGGATCTGGGGGAACTCGGCCTCGGGATCGGGGTCGTCGACCGACCGGGCCGCCACCACACCGTCGGCGGTCACGATCGGCCCGCGCGGCTTGGAGAACTCGCGTCGCACGGCGCGGGTGTTCTCGATGTTGCCGTTGAGCTCCTCCTCCTGACCGATCTGCCAGTAGTTGAGCGTGGCGAACAGCGCGACGTAGCAGGCCATCAGACCGACTGCGAGTTGGCGGATCTGGCGGTTCACGACGCGCTCCCCACCGTCGTGCCCTGCTCGCGACCCATGCGGCGCCGGAGCCGCCACGCCGCCCACCGCTCGCCCGTGGTCGGTTCGTCGGGCATCTCGCCCAGCCGCCGCGCCGACGAGTCGGAGATGCGCACGAGAAGTGCGAGCAGGATGTAGTTGGCGATCAGCGACGAGCCGCCGTAGCTCACGAACGGCAGCGTGATGCCGGTGAGCGGCACCAACTTGATGACCCCGCCGATGATGATGAACGCCTGGACACCGATGATGGTGGTGAGGCCGACGGCGAGCAGCTTCTCGAACGTCCGGTCGGTTCGCAGGGCGGTTCGCAGCCCGGCGCCGACGAGGAGCATGTAGGCCATCAGGATCGCCGTGCCACCGAGGAGCCCGAGCTCCTCGCCGATGGAGGCGAAGATGAAGTCGTTCTGTGCCTCGGGGACCTGGTTCGGATTGCCCCGGCCGAGACCGGTGCCGCTGATCCCGCCGTCGGCGAACCCGAACAGCGACTGCACGATCTGGTATCCGCGGTCGAGCGAACGCGACCACGGGTCGATCCAGATGTCGACGCGTGTCTGCACGTGCGAGAACTGCGTCCATGCGAGCCACGCCGCGCTGGCGAAGAGGACGGCGCCGATCACCAGGTACGAGCTCTTCTCGGTGGCGACCCACATCATCACGACGAACAGCGTGAAGAAGAGGAGCGACGAGCCGAGGTCGCGCTGGCCGACCATGACCACCACCGAGAAGCCCCACGCGACGACGATCGGCAGCACGTAGCGGGGTTCGGGCAGTCGCAGCGGACCGACCCGCCACGTGTTCGCCGAGATCAGCTCGCGGTTCTCGGCGAGGTACGCGGCGAAGAACAGGGCGAGGGCGATCTTGGCGAACTCGCCCGGCTGGAAGTTGATCGGTCCGACGCTGACCCAGATCCGCGCACCGTTGATCGTCGAGCCGAGGCCCGGCACCAACGGCAACAGGAGTGCGCCGACGCCGCCGAAGAAGAGCAACCACCGGTATCGGCGCAGGTCGCTGATTCGTTGGACCACGAGCAGTGTCGCCACGAAGACACCGATGCCGACCATGCTCCACAGCGACTGCAGCCCGGCGAGCTCGTCGTCGAGTCGGGTGATCATCACGAAGCCGATGCCGTGCAGGAACGCGACGATCGGAAGGAGCGTCGCGTCAGCGCCGCGGGCGAACAGGCGCACCGCGACGTGTGCGACGGCGAGCAGACCGAGGAGGAACGCGAGGAACACCACGATCCCCGGAGGGATCTCGGCGTTCGTGCCGAGTGCCGCCACCGTGTACGCGGCACCGGTGATGCAGGCCGCCATGATCATGAGGCTCAGCTCGGCGTTGCGTCGCCGACGGGGAAGAGCGTTCGCGAGCCGACGCTCGCGTCGGTCGAGTCGTCGCCGTCGACGGTCGCTGGTGGCGTCGACGGCGACCGTTCCGGTCACGGCTCGCTGGTCGGCGGGGCGTCGTCGACCGGGTCGGTACCCGTCGAATCGGGCGGCGGCGGATCATCGGAATCGGCCGAATCACCCGAGTCGGTCGGCTCGTCGCCGTCGATCCGCTCGAGCGAGAGCACGAAGTCCTGCGCGTCGGCGAGCGAGTCGAACCGTGGCGTCGCCTCGACCGACGCGACAGCGTTCTCGGTGAGCTCGGTGCGCGGGTCACCGAGCGCGGCGACCGTCGGCTCGATCCAGAGCACACCTCCCGGGCGACCCTGGAAGACGGTGACCCTGCCGTCGTCGCCGAAGTCGACGAAGAAGCCGCGTCGCGCCCATGCGGCTCCGGCCACACCGCCGGCGACGAGTGCGGCGACCACGACCGCCACGACGAGGAAGCGGAGCCGGCGACGGCGACCGGGTGTGGTGGCACCGGGAGGTGGCGGCGGGAGCGCGCCGCCCGGCTCGCCGTCGGGGATGTCGAGCGGTCGGACCGTGGGAGGTGGGAGCGTCGGTTCGCTGACGAGCGCCGCCAGGGTGGTGCTCCCGCCGTCACGCGCGGCCCGCTCGGCGGCGGACGCGACCGCGGGTTCGCCGATCACGTCGATGTCTGCCGTGTCGAGGAGCGTGATGTCGCCGTCGGTTCCACCTCCCCACTGCGGGATGACGTCGAGCTCGACGGTGGGATCGGGCGGATCGTCGCCCTCGAGGACGTCGACGACGATCACGGTGACGTTGTCGCGGCCGCCGGCGTCGTTGGCGCGGGTGATCAGCTCGTCGGCAGCTGCCTGTGGGTCGGCGTGCACCCGGAGGATCTCCGCGATGTCGTCGTCGCGCACCTCGTCGACCAGTCCGTCGCTGCACAGGACGAAGCGATCACCACGGATGATCGGGAGGGTCCACCAGTCGACGTTGACGTCGGGTTCGATCCCGAGGGCGCGGGTGATGATGTTGCGGCGCGGGTGGATCCGGGCCTCGTCGTCGGTGATGTGCCCGGTCGCGACGAGCTCCTGCACGTAGTTGTGGTCGACCGTGATCCGGCGCAGGCGATCGTGTCGGAACAGGTAGGTGCGCGAGTCACCGACGTTGGCGAGCACGAGCGCCTCGGGCTGTTCGAGCGGGACCACAGGCGTGACCCGGGGTTGGCCGTCGGCATCGCGCTCGATCGGGTCGTTGTCGTCGATGTTGGGTGCACCGCGTCCGGCGAGCGGATCCTCGACGACCGCGATGAGGGTCACGGTGGTCCCCATCCCGGCCTGACCCGGGTTCGCGATCGCCGCGCGGAAGATGTCGCCGTTGGCCGACGTGATGGCCTCGACGACCTCGTGCGCCGTGAGTCGATCACCACCGAGGGTCGTGCGCAGGCGGTCGATGGCCAAACCGCTCGCGACCTCGCCCGCCTCGTGACCGCCCATGCCGTCGGCGACGACGAAGATCCCGTCGTCGGCGAGCACGGAGTCCTCGTTCTGCGCGCGGATCTGGCCGGCGTGTGTGCCCGAGCCCCACTTCAGCTCAGCCATCGTCCGGACTCCTCACTGGGCCTCCATCACGGTGGTGCCGACCTGGATGCGGTCGCCGGGGCGCAGTGGCTTCGCACCGTGAAGACGATTGCCGTTGTGGAAGGTGCCGTTGGTGGATCCCAGGTCTTCGACCATCGGTTGGCCGTCGTGCTCCCACAGCCGGAGGTGGAGGTGCGACACGTACTCGTCGTCGGTGATCGAGATCGTGGCGGCGTCGTCGCGGCCGAGCGTGACCTCGCCGTCGAGGGCCACGGCGATGCCGCGACGGTGCCGAGGTTCGAGCACGACGATGCGCCCCGCACGTCCGCCGCGGCCCTTGGGGACGCGTCCGGCCGGCGTCGTTGCGCGCCGTGCGGTCTCGGCGGTGTCGCGGCCCATCGCCGCGGTGGGGTCGGGGGCGACCGTCGGCTGCGGTGTCGGTCGAGGTGCCGACGTGTGGACCACGCGGGTGCGCGGCGTGCGGACCTCACTCCAGACCGCCCACAGCACGCGCACGAAGAACAGGTAGATCATCCCGAGGAGGACGAACTTGAAGATGTCGAGTGCCTGATCGCTCATGGGCCGGTGAAGGTGGGTGTGACTCGCAGCGCTCAGCTCGCCTCGAAGCGGACGTGCGTCGAGCCGATGCTGATGATGTCGCCGTCGGCCAGAGCGTGCTCGCTGCTGATCCGCATCCCGTTGACCAGCGTGCCGTTGGTGGAGCCGAGATCGCTCAGCACGTAGGCGTTGGCGCCGGGCACGACCTGGGCGTGCTGTCGGCTGACGTTGCCGTCGGAGATCGTGATCGAGCACTCGGGGAGTCGGCCGATGGTGGTGACCCGATCGCCGAGTTCGATCCGCTCGCCCGAGGGCATCACGATCGAACCGGCTCCGAGCCCGCCGGGTGCCTGCTTGAGCTGCGACACGATCCCGAAGCGTCCGTTGCGGAGCTCGTTGTCGACCGTGAGCACGACCTGGACGGGTCCGATGAAGTGGTACGACTCCTCGCGGGCGTACTCGCGAGCCGCCTCGGCGAGCTCGATGACCAGCGCGTCCTCGATGTCGCTGAACGCAGTGTGGTCCTGGGGAGACAGGAGCACGACGAAGTCGTTCGGCACCATGCGACGGCCCTTCACGTCGACGGTCCGGTTGTCGTCCATCTCTCGGACGAGCCGGCGTCCGTGTTCGATGGGGCGGATCGATCCGCGCGAGCGCCGGAACACGCCATCGACCATACGCTCCAAGCGCTGTTCGAGTGACTGCAATCCCAGACGCCCCATAGGAAGTGCGTCGAGGCTACTGGCGCTCCGGTGGGCTGGCGGGGCGCGTCGAGCTCGGTGGCGGGTGGGACCTCGGTCACCCCCGTGCGTCGTGCCGGAACGTGATCGACAGGCGCGGCCCGACCGGTCGACGACGTTTCGGCACGCAGTGTTGCCACTCGTGTTGGCACGCGCCGCCCATGACGAAGAGGTCGCCGCGGCCGAGACCCCACGTGAGCGACGCGCCGCCGTCGCTGCGACGCATCTGGAACAGACGGCTCTCGCCGATGCTGAGGATCGCGACGACGGGATCAGCGACGTGGTGGCGATGGCGATCGGCGTGCCAGGCCACCGAGTCGCGTTGATCTCGGTAGAGGTTGAAGCCGATCGAGTCGAAGCGTCGGTCGTACCGATCGGCGAGCGCCCAGCGCATCTCCGCCAGGACGGGGAGTGGCTCGGGCGCGCCATCGGCCTCGTTCCACCACGCCGTCAGCCGAGGCTCGTCGACGAGGCGGTCGTACATCGGCACGCCGCGCCGCTGGCGGAAGTCGAGCAGGTCGACCAGATCGTCGAAGAGCACGTCGGATCCGTGGGCCCACTCGGGGGTGTACTCGACCCACGACGCAGCGGAGAGCGCGGACCGCGTGGAACCGGTGAACTCGCGGTCGAGATCGGGTTCGTCGTCTCCGAACAACGACGCCTGACGGAACATGTGTTCGATCCTCGCGAACTCGTCGGTCCTCGTCAACCCGACCGGACATCGTGAGATCTCGCCGCGAATCTCCGGTGCAGAACGGGCCCGATCCGACCGATACCCATTCGTATGGCCGTGCGCATCCACCGATCGACCACCCTCACGGTGGTGTGGATGGCCGCGCTCGCGATGGTGATCGCGGCGTCGCTCACCTCGGCCGCGGTCCTCGTCACGCAGCGATTCGACGACCGTTCGGAGCTGACGGCGACGATCGCCGACCTCGAACGCGCCGGTGTGGCTGAGCTCGCGGTCGTCGCTCAGATGACCGCCATCTCGTTCGAGATCGCCGCGACCGAGATGCCGGCGGTGGACTCGTCGTCCGAGTCGCAGTTCGCCGGTGAGTTCGCGATGCGGACGCTGCGCGACCGTCGCGTCGACGACGTCCGTGAGCTCGGCGAACGGACCGATGATGCCGAGCTCGTCGAGCTCGCCGACCAGCTCGATCGCGTCGACGGTCGGAGCGGCGGACAGCCGGCGGCGTCACTCGCCGACCGGTACGACCTCGCGCAGGAGCTGACGGATGACCTCGTCGCGACGACGACGGAGGGCCGCGAGGTCGCCGAGCTGACCAGCTGGACGCTGCTCCCGCTGCACGGCCTCGTCCTCGACGTCGCCGCTGCGCGGGTGGAGTCGGGGAGCCGGAACGACGCCGTCGTGGAGCTGTCGATCGGTGCCGGCGACTCGATCTACGGCTGGCTCCCCACGGCCCTCGACGAGGTGATCGACCTCGACCTCTCCAGCCCGCTCTTCGGGTCGGCGCCAGCACGGCTCGACCCGGTGCTCCTCGACCGCGACGTGCTGCGCGACACCATCGCGTGGATCAACGACGTGCCGGCATCGGGCGTCCGACCCGATCCCCCGCACACGCTCGACGACGTGATCCGCGAGGTCGCCGTGCTCCACGCCGACCTCGATGCTGCGGTCGATGCGCAGGTCGACGAAGCGGTCGTCGTTCTCACCGAGCGCCGCGACGACGTCGGACTCGATGTGCTCACGATCCTCGTGATCGCCTTCGTTCCGACCCTCGGCGCGGCCGCCCTCCTGGTCCTGGCGCTCCTGCGTCGACTCCGGGTGCATCGCGAACTCCGCACGGCTGCCGAGTGGGATTCGCTGACGGGTCTGGTCACCCGGTGGACGTTCGAGCGTCGGACCACCGAACTGGCGTCGACCGACGACGCGAGTGTCCTCGCCCTGTTCCACATCGACGTCGACGAGTTCAAGAGCGTGAACGACGGGCACGGTCACGAAGCCGGCGACGCGGTCCTCCGCTCGATCGGCGACCGTCTGAACGCGACCAGCGATCGGTGGGCGCAACACTTCGCTGATCGATCGCCCGACGTGATCGCCGCACGCCTCGGCGGTGACGAGCTGTGCGTTCTGCTGCGCGTCGACCACCTCGACGAGGACGAGACGTCCCGGCTCGGCAACGAGCTCTGCGACGTGCTCGCCGGCCCGGTCGACCTCACCCAGGCACGCATCGACGTCACCACATCGGTCGGCGTGGCGACCGGGACGACGCCACTCGACGGGGCCGAACTCCTGCGTCGGGCCGACGACGCCCTCTACGTCGCCAAGCGGGAGGGTCGAGGACGGGCTCGCGTCGCCGGTGCTCTCCGCGCCAGGGATCGGACCGCCGAGGAGAAGCAGGCCGAGAGCGAACGGCTCGACCGGATGCACGAGATCCGACCGCTCGGGGGTCCGGGCAGTCGGCGCGACCGGTCCGCGTCGACGATCGTGGTCGATCCGTTCGATCTCGCCGACCTGCCGATCCGCGAGCGCGAACAGATCCTCGCCGAGATGCGTGCCGTCGCCGAGCGGCGCGGTCACCGTTTCGTCGAGATCGAGCATCACGCGGACGTCGCCTCGTCGGTCGCGCGCACACATCGACACACCGACGCCCCGCCCGCGACGCGGTCTCCGGACTCGCCCGTGGGCGGCGGTGGACCGGGTGCAACTGCCGACCAGGCGACGCCCCGTCGGACGAACGTGGCGACCGCCGCACCGCTTCCGCCTCCCTCCGGATCTCAGGGCATCGCTCCCGGTGGTCACGATCTCGTCCCCGGAACCTCGCCGCTCGAGTCACACGAACTCCGTCGCGACCGTCGCGATCCGTCCGAGCCGTAGGCGAGCGGAGTTCCACGCCTCCCGCCGATCGGTGGCCCTCGTCGAGGGTGCCCGCTGCGGTCGGCGCTCGTGTCGACGTCAGCTCGCCCAGGCCGGAGGTGACGACCCGAGCGGCCGCGGTGGATGGGTGTCGCCACCGAGGAACGGTCGGACCGTCGTGAGGCGGCCGACCTCGGCCTCGACGGTCTGGCGGAACCGGTCGTGCACGGGCACCGGCGCCGGGACGTACGGGACCGGTGGGCCGAGCGACACGAGGTGGTCCCGCGTCCGCAGGAGCGAGAGCTGGGCGAGCCACGACCCGCCGTGGCGACGACGGTGCTCGACCATCGCGGCGGCGATGCCGGCTCCGAGGAATCCGGTCGCGTAGTCGAGCGCTTGGACCGGCAGACCCCTCGGAGTGGGTGAGCTGTCCGCGTCGGCCGGGCGTCCGTCGCGATCGACCGCGACCTCACCGCCGGCGTGACGGATGCCGGTCGCCGTCTGCACGATCGAGTCGAACCCGCGACGCCCGGCCCACGGTCCGACGAGGTCGAACGCACTGATCTGCACCACGACGATTCCGGGGCGCAGCTCGGCGGCGAGCTCCGGCGTGAGGCCGTGTCCGGCGAACGCTCCGGGTCGGTAGGCGTCGATCCACACGTCGGCGCCGCTCAGGAGTTCGCGCATCGTGGCGCGGCCCTCTCCGGTCCGCACGTCGGCGAACGCGTTCCGCTTGCCGAAGCCCGTGCTGAGCACGCCGACGTCGACCGACGGGAGGTGGGCGGCTCCCAGCCGGAGCACGTCGGCGCCCGAGCCCGCGAGGAGTTGCCCGGCGATCGGACCCGCGAGCACTCGTGAGCAGTCGAGGACGCGCATCGGACCGTCCCCGCGCGGCCCGCCTCGATCGTCGCGATCCTCGCGACCGCTCGCCGAGCCGATCGGTGAGATCGACACGAGTGGAAGCCCGTCGGTGGCGGTCGCGTGCGGATGTCGGTCCCACTGGTCGAGCGTGCGGAGCGCGGCGGCGACCGCTCCACCGGCGACCAGCCGCTGTTCGAGATCGGACGCCGTCGACCGTGCCATCGCATCGGCGATTGCGGCGCGATCCTCCGACACTCCGAGGGTCTCGGCGACCGCCCGAGAGTGATGGGGGAAGTTGCAGTGGATCTGGACGTGACCGTCGTCGGCCGTCGGATACACGCCCGAGAGCTCGCCCCAGGCCGGAACCGGTTCGCCGTCGACCTCGACGAACGTGGTGCACCATGCGAGCAGGTGGTCGAGCCCGAGCGTGATCTCTCGTTCGCCGAGCGCGGCGGCGGCGAACGAGGCGGTGGAGGCCAGGAGCCGGTCGACGTCGAACGCCGACGAGGCCACGTCGTTCGACCCGTCGATCGACGGCGCTCCGCCGACCACACCGGGGTCGGGGAGTCCGGCGGCGAGCCGCACGACGTCGTCCGCGACGTCGCGGGCTCGGCGGTCGTGTGCAGAGTTCGACTCGGGGGTCGGAGCCGGGTCGGGATGACCGATGAGCGCCATGCCGCCGACGGTACCGACGGCTCGACTCGCCGTCGGGTGGACGCGATCAACCTCGTCCGCGAGTCGTAGCGTCACGATCGTGGGACGGGATGTGACGGCACCATCCGTCGCCGAGCTCGCTAGGTCGGGATTGGTGGTGCTCGTCGACGACCCCGCCGATCCGCGGCTCGACGACGTGCGCGATCTCGGTGACCAACGATTCCGTCGTCGTCACGAAGGCGACGAGTCGTTCGTCGCGGAGGGGTTCGTCGCGATCGACCGAGCGATCGACTCGGGACACGAACTGAGGACCGTCGTGCTGCTCCCCTCGCGTGTCGATCGGTTCGCCCGGCACCTCGACTGGTGCCATCGGAATGGCGTCGACGTGGTGGTCGTCGAGCGCGGGGTGCTGCACGAGGTCGTCGGATTCGATCTGCACCGCGGCGTCGTCGCCGTCGGGCGCCGACGTCCGGTCCTCTCGGTGCGCGACCTCGTCGCAGCGACGACCGGCGACCTCGCGGTGCTCGAAGGTCTCAACGATCCCGAGAACGTCGGCGTGATCGCGCGCGCCGGTCGCGCACTCGGACTCGGCGGGGTGCTGCTCGATCCTACGTCGACCGACCCGTATGCACGCCGTTCGGTTCGGGTGAGCATGGGTGAGATCCTCCACATGCCGATCGCGCGGGCCGTCGACTGGCCGAATGATCTCGCCGTGCTCTCGGCGGCCGCCGTCGAGGTGTGGGCACTCACCCCTGACCGCGACGCGGACGATCTGTGGTCGCTGACCGAGGGACGCGGCCCCGAGTCGCGTGTGGCGCTCTGCCTCGGGGCCGAGGGACCCGGGCTCACCGACGATGTGTTCGCCGCGGCGGATCGGCGTGTGCGGATCCCGATCTCCGATGCGGTCGACTCGCTCAACGTCGGACATGCCGCCGCCGTCGCGTTCGCCGCGCTCGGGCGATCGCGGGCGACCCCGACCTAGTGTCCGGGCGATGAGCGAGGTGAGCGAGCCGTCTCCCGACGACGTGGCGCGCCACATGTACGCGTCCGACGCGGCCTCGCAGCTGCTCGGTATCACGATCGACGACGTCGACGACGGTTCGTCCACGCTGTCGATGGTGGTGCGCGACGACATGGTCAACGGTCTCGACGTGTGCCACGGCGGCTTCGTGTTCACCCTCGCCGACTCGGCGATGGCGTTCGCCTCGATGGGCGGGAACCACGCGTCGCTCGCGTCGTCGGCCACGATCGACTGGCTGGCCCCGGCCTTCCGGGGAACGCGGCTGGTCGCCACCGCCACCACGGTGCGCCAGGGACGGCGCGCCGGGCTCACCGACGTCACCGTGTCCGACGCCGACGGGGAGCTCGTCGCCGTGTTCCGCGGGCGGACCTCGCGCACCGGCGCACCGGTGGTCTGACGCGTCTCGTCGCCGCCGGCCGATTCGTCTCGTGAACGACCGAGCGGTGAACGACGGGCAGGGCCCGGAGAACGTACGAGCCGGTGCCCGGGCTCGGGACGATCGCGCTCGTAGGATCGCCGCTGTGAGTGACCGGGAGGCTCGTTCTCACGAGCCCGGGTCCGACCTCGAGACCGGTGACGTCGTCGAGGTCGAGGTCCTGACCGACGAGGAGCGCGAGCGGACGATCCCGTCCGAGGCCGAACGCATCGCGAAGATCGAGCAGGCGAAGGCCGAGGCGGAACGACTGAGCCGTGAGTCGTCCGATGCCGGCGAAGCGATGTCGACGACCACGGCGACCGCCCGGACGGCGGTCGTCGACACGTCCCTTCCGTCGACGACGTCTCGCGACGCCGCGACCGCCGGGTCGTCCGGTGACCACGACGGCTCGGACGGGAACTCCGGTGACGGCGACGGTGACGGGGGCGGCGGGCTCGAACTCGGTCGCCGCAGGATCCGGCGGTGGTGGCACCGTCACCTCGACTCGGCCGACCGTCAGCTCATCATGTCCGAGCTCGCCATCAAGCGCGAGGGGAACTGGGCGTTCCGGTTCGGCGTGATGCAGGCGCTGTCGGTCGTCGTCGCCGTGATGGGCCTGTCGGCCGACTCGGCGGCCGTGGTGATCGGCGCGATGCTGCTCGCGCCTCTGATGACGCCGGTGTTGGGGACCGCGGCCTCGATCTCGATGGCGCTGTTCCGCCGATCGCTGCGGATGTTCGGCATCGTCGTGATCGCCACGATCGGATCGATCGCGCTGGCGTACGTGCTCTCGGCGCTCGCGGTGACCTCGGATCTGCCGAACGAGGTGACCAGCCGGACCGCTCCCGACCTGCGCGACCTGATCGTCGCCCTCGGCGCCGGCACCGCGGGCGCCTACGCAACGGTGCGCCGAGACGTGTCGTCGTCGCTGCCGGGCGTCGCGGTCGCCGTGGCGCTGGTGCCGCCGCTCGGCGTGGTCGGCATCGCTCTCGAGGCCGGCAACATGACGTTCGCTCGCGGTGCGATGCTGCTCTACACCACGAACCTCGCGGCGATCATCTTCGCCGGCGTCGTGGTGTTCGCTGCGACGGGATTCGTCCCGCCGAAGCGCCTGGCGATGACGTTCCGACGGTCGGCGTTCGTGGGTCTGCTCGTCGGCGGTGTGGTACTCGCCATCGCCGTGCCGCTCGTACGGGCGTCGCGCACGGCGGTCGAGGAATCGGAGCGTCAGATCGACGCCGAGGCGATCGTCGATGCGTGGTTGGGAACCGTCGATACCTCGGGTGCCCCCGGCGTCGACTTCGTCGACGGACGCATCGTGGTGAGCGTCCGTGCGTTCGATGAAGCACCCGACGCGCGACCGCTCATCGACGATCTGCACAACCGGTTCGGTGACGACGTTCCGGTCGACGTCGAATGGGAGAGCATCACTCGCGTCGAGGCGACGACCACGCCGCCCACCTCGCTGCCCAGCGTCGAAGAGGTGCGGCGGAACCAGATCGAGGCGATGGTCGTGCGCCTGTTCGAGGTCGAACGCGACCCGCCCGCGCAGGTCGAGGCCGTCACGGTCGACGGCGGGTTCGTGCGCATCGATGCGAGCGGAGTTGGCTCGGCGCCGTCGTCCGCCGAGATCGCCGGATTCCTCAGCGACGAGCTCGACGAGCAGGTCGAGGTGCAGATCACGTGGATCGAGCGGGAGATCGCCGTCGACGAGCTGCCGCCGACGCCCGACGAGCTGCTGCAGCAGCGGGTCACCGACGCCGCCGCGGTGTTCGCCGCCGAGGAGGAACTGCGCGTGCTGTCGGTCGAGGTCGTCGCCGGGAACGCGACGGTCGAGTTGGCCGGTCTCGAGGAACCCGATGCCGCCCCGCTCCGCGAGGAGCTCGAACAACTCGTGGGAGAGGATGGGTCGGTGACGATCCTCTTCGTCGAGCAGCGCGACATCACGACGACGACCACGACCACCACGACGACGACCACGACGACCACGACCACCACCGTCGTCCCGACCACCACGACCCCATGACCACGCCCCGTGATGTTCCTTCGACCCCGGGGCTCGACGGAACACTGCGCGCACCGATTGTTCCTTCGACCCCGGGGCTCGACGGAACAACGCCCGCCCGAACGACTGAGTGATGCTGAACGGCCTGCCCGACGCACCCGGTGCGCGTGATCCTGACCCGTTCGCCGACGGCGATCATCCGATGCGCCGGATCACGCAGGAGGCCGCGGCCGATGTCGGCTGGCATCCCGAGCGAGCGGCGAAGATGACCGATCTGTTCGACGGGATGGCGTCGGACTGGTCGGAGGAACACGTCGACCCGACCAAGGCCGCACCCGTGAGCGATGCACTCGATCGCGGTGGCGCTCCGCTCGACGGCGACTGGCTCGAGCTCGGATCCGGGACCGGCGCGGGTGCCCGCGTCCTCGATGGTCGCGTCGGATCCCTCGTGTGCACCGATCTCTCGTTCGAGATGCTCCGCCACGCGCCCGACCTCGCGCCACGGGTTCGCGCCGACGCGACCCGCTTGCCGTTCGCCGACGGTCGCTTCGACGCCGCGCTGCTCATCAACATGCTGCTGTTCCCGACCGAACTCCTCCGCGTGCTCCGGCCCTCGGGCACGGTCGTGTGGGTCAACACGCTCGGCGATCAGACCCCGATCCACCTCTCGATCGACGAGGTCGGCGACGCCTTGACCGCGGTCGACGGCGTCGCCCGCACCGGATTCACCGCTCGTGCGGGGACCGGCTTCTGGGCGACGTTCACCGCGGCGTGAGCGGTTGTTCCGTCGAGTCCCGGGCTCGACGGAACACTGGTCAGGTGAAGTTCTCGAAGTAGCGGCTCGGCGTGGGGCCCCGCTGGCCCTGGTACTTCGATCCGGATGCGCCGGCGCCGTAGGGGTTCTCGGCGGGCGTGGTCATCGTCATGAAGCTGATCTGGCCGATCTTCATGCCGGGGTAGAGCGTGATCGGGAGGCTCGCCACGTTGGCCAGTTCGAGGGTGATGCGCCCGTCGAAGCCCGCGTCGACGAATCCGGCGGTCGAGTGGATCAGCAGACCCAGGCGTCCGAGCGACGACTTGCCCTCGACACGTCCGACCACGTCGTCGGGGACCGTGACCCGTTCGAGGGTCGAGCCCAGTACGAACTCGCCGGGATGCAGCATGAACGCCTCGTCGCCGACACCGTGCTCGTCGACGGGCATCTCGACCAGTTCGGTGAGGTCTTCCAGATCGACCTTCACGTCGATCACACCGCGCGTGTGGTTGCGGAACACGCGGAAGAGGTTCGAGATCCGCACGTCGATCGACGACGGTTGGACCAACGACTCGTCGAACGGATCGAGCACGATCCGCCCGGCGTCGATCTGCTCCCGCAGGCTGCGGTCGGACAGGATCACGCCCGGCAACCTAGCGGTCGGTCACGCGGCGACGAGCGTGTCGTCGAGCGCACAGCAGAGTGCGCGGCGCACGGCGGCGATGGCCGGGCGATCGGCCGACGCCGAGCGACACGTGAGGACGATCCGGCGGACCACCGGCTCGGCGAGCGGTAGCACCCGGACGTCGGACGGCACGTCGCACAGACCGAGTTCGGGAACGAGGCTGATGCCGTGCCCGGCAGACACCAGAGCGAGCACCGTCCGGTAGTCGTCGAAGCGATGCACCACATCGGGTCGGAAACCGGCAGCGTCGCAGGCCGCCATCATGAGGCGGCCGCACGGCGACTCGGGTGACGAGCCGATGAAGGGCTCGTCGGCGACGTCGCCGAGGCGGACAGGACCGTCGGCGATCCGATGGCCGGTCGGCACGACCAGGTGGAACGGGTCGTCGCGGAGGTGGTCGGAGTGAAGCCGGTCGGGGAGGGGCCACGGCACGCCGTCGTACTCGAGGCTGAACGCGAGATCGAGCTCGCCGGTCGACAGCGCGTCGACGGCGCCACCGGGATCGGCGAGGGTCGTGCGCACCTCGAGGTCGGGATGATCGGCGGCGAGGCGCGTGAGCAGCGAGGGCAGCAGGGCGGTGGCGACCGACTCGAAGAGACCGACATGGACGACGCCGCGCACGTCGGTCCGGCTCGACTCGAGCGCGGCCCCGGCCGCCTCGACCTCGCCGAGGATCGTGTCGGCGCGCCGAGCCAGGTCGTATCCGGCGTCGGTCAGGTGGACGTTGCGCCCGACCCGTTCGAAGAGATCGACTCCGGCCGACTGCTGCAGATGCGCCAGCTGCTGCGAGATGGCCGAGGGGGTGTAGCCGAGCGCGTCGGCGGCCGCCGCCATGGTGCCCCTCCGGGCGACCTCACGCAGCATGCGGAGCTGCACCAGCGACAGATCGATCATGCAGAAACGCTACACGATATCGATCGAAGATGTTCGCTTGTCGTGAACGATGATCGCCCGCATCGTGGTGCCGTGAATCCGATCCTCGACCACCACCGCCTCCTCGCCGACCACGCGCGACGCCTCGCAGCCGCCGAGCGGAATCTGGCTCACCGCCGCAATGTGACGATCCCGCGTCGGGGTCTCGCACGAAGGCTCCGACCGGCTCCCCGGACGTCCACCACGATCACCCGCCGCAGCGTGCGCGCACCCGACCGCAGCCCGCGGGCAGCCTCCGCGGCGTGCGCTGTGGACGGAGAGATGACGAACGTGTTACGATTGTGACGGGCTGATGGGATGAGGCTGCCGGGCACCTCCGAGAGCGGAGGTGCCCTCCACGAGGAGTCCTGTGAACGACGAACCGACTGCGCTGCCGCCGCCGGTCGTCGGCGCGCCCGGACTCACGATCGTCTCCGCGTCCGACCTCCCCTCACCGCGGTCCGCGGCCGGCCCGCCGGACGGTGCCGACGACTCCGCTCCCCCGTCCGGATCCGACCGGCCTCCGCGCGGGAGTGCCGCCCCGCGAGTCATCGCGCGGTGGGCGGCGGTCGCGGCACTCATTGGGGGTGGGCTCACCGTGCAGCAGATCGTCGACGCCGATCCGTCGCCGGGCGACGGTGCGCTCACCGTCGACGACAGCGGGCACTGGTTCGAGTACGAGAACAGCGGCGAGCCCTACTTCCTCGCTGGTGCCGGCGGGCCCGACGACTTCCTGTTCCTGTCCGACGAACGGCGCCAGGACATCGTCGACCAGTTGATCGAACACGACGTCCGCTCCGTGTCGGTGTCGGCCGTACGATCCAACGGCGGTGAGGGCGGCGCTGCCGACAATCCGTTCGTCGTCTCCTCCGAGCCGTCGAGCGGTGTCGACGACGACGTCCTCGACGACTGGGATCGGTTCTTGTCCCAACTCGACGAGGCCGGGATCGTCACCTGGTTCCACCTGTACGACAGCGGTGCCCGGCCGTTCGGAGCCTGCACGGTCGACCTGCCCGCCGACGAGCGCGAGTTCGTGAAGACGGTCGTCGAGCGGTTCCGTGAGTACCGGCATCTCGTGTGGCTCCCCAGCGCCGATCACCAGGCGGGTGCGTGCTCCGACGACCTGGTCGACCTCGCCAAGGTCGAGGCGCTCGCCGCCGAGATCCGCCGGCACGACGACGTCCACCCGCTCGCCGTCCAGCACGCCGTCGGCCAGCCCGAGCAGTACGTCGGCAATCCTGACATCGACGTGTTCGCGCAGCAGGGGTGTGGACCGACCGACGCCCTCACGATCGACGCGACCCACGCTCAAGGCGCGTACGGCGACGACGTGTACGTCCACTCCTCCTGCGATCCGTGGTATCCCGAGCTGCTCGTTGCGGGCGACCGCACGACACTGCGTCGGTCGTGGTGGTCGTCGGTCATGTCGGGCGGATACGTCCTCTTCTCCGGTGCGTGGGACGCCGGCGATCCATCGCCCGGCATGCTCGCCGACCTCGGCCGGATCAACGAGTTCATGGACTCGACCCGATTCTCCGAGATGGGCCCGCTCGACGACCTGGCCGCGCTCGACACCACCTGGGTGCTCGGGAACCAACTCGCCGATGTCTATGTCCTCTACTCCGCGTCGAACCCGACCACGATGGGCGTCGACGGTGTCAGCTCGGGCACCTACCGGCTCGACTGGTTCGATCCCGCCACCGGACGGCGCGTGTCCGAGATCGCCAACGTGACCGAGGAGACCGCGGCGTTCGGTGTGCCGTCCGAGCTCGGCCCCGAGGTGGTCGTCCACGTCGAGCGGGCCGACGATCTCCCGGCCAGCACCACCACGTCCACGACCACGACGCTGCCGCCGACGACCGACGTCACCGCAGCGACGACGCCGTCCACCACCGGCGCGCCCACCACCGATGCCGTCCCGTCGACCACGGCCCCTGAGCCCGAACCCATCGACGAGCCGACGTCGACCACGAGCACCACCACGTCGGTCGCGCCCACCACCACCTCGACGACCACCCCACCGGCCACCACGGCGACGTCGTCGACGAGTGCATCGTCCACCACGTCCCCCGACACCACGTCCACGACGACGGCACCGACGACGATCCCGCCCACCACCAGCACCCAGCCGCCCGCTGCCTCTTCCACCACCGAGGACACAAAGCCCGCACCGACCGAGCCCGAGCCGTCGGCGCCCACCACCACCGAGGTGACCCCGCCGACCGAGGCTCCGGCGCCGCCGCCGTCGTCGGGGTCCGACGCCGGCGTCCTCCGACTCGGTGCGGTCGACGACGCCTATCTCCAGGGGTCGAACGGTGTCGACGAGGTCCGCCTGCGCGTCGAGGCGGGTGACGACGGCCGGGTGAGCTACGTCCGCTTCGACACCGCCGACGTCGAGTCGGCCGAGTCGGTCGGTCTGCAACTCGTCGTCGCCGACGATCCGGGCCGAGGCACGTTGACGATCGCACTGGGGTCCGGCGGCGACTGGACCGAGTTGACGCTCACCCCCGACACCGCGCCAACCGAGAGTGAGGTCCTGGCCACCGTGTCCGGCCGATTCCGTTCGGGCAACGTGGTCGCCATCGACCTGCCGTCCGACGTGGTGACGGGCGACGTCCTCGACCTCGTCCTGCGGATCGACGGCGCCGACGCTGCCGACGTCGCGTTCGTGGCGACCGAAGGCGGGGAGGGTCCGACGCTGGTGATCGACGGGGCCACGAAGATGCCGTCGATCTCGGGCCGGCCCGGCTCCGGGATCGACCTCGTCCCGACCGAGGGTGTCGACTCCGATCTCCGCACCGGCCTCGACAGCGCGCAACGCACGAGCACGTCGTCGCTGGTGTTCGAGGTGGGCACCGAGGTGGCCGACGACGCCGAGTTCGCTCTCGAGCTCACCGTGCAGCGGCGCTCGGGCCGGGCCTCGATCAGCGTCTGGGACGGCTCCGGTGAGCCGGCCGTCGAGGCTGAGATCGAGGCCGACGCCGACCTGCCGCACGAGCAGGCCGCGGCCGGTGCGCTCGGCAGCGCAGCCGGTCGGTTCTCGCCCGGCGACGTGGTGCGCGTGCCCGTCGACTCGACCGACATCGGCACCGACGGCATGGTCGAACTGGTCGTCGAGGTCGACGGTCCGGCTGCGCGCCGCCTCGAATTCGGCACCGCGTCGAGCGAGGCGCCGCCGCGGCTCGTGCAGCGCTGACGGAGCCATCTGCGATCTGTCCGAGGGAGGGGCGCGGGCGAACTACCGTGTCGCCCGATGAGCGACGGCCCGCGTCGGCGGCGTTCGGCCACCCGCACGGGTCGGCGTGATCGCAGCCGATCCGCTCGCTCCCAGACGAGGTTCTCGCAGCCGAGCCGCCCGTTCGCTCCCACGTCGATCGTGTCTCCCGACGAGGTCGAGCAGATCCACGACGCGTCGTTACGCGTGCTGCGCGACGTCGGCATCGACATGCTGCACGAGGGCATCCGTCGACGGTTGGCCGATGCCGGCGCCACGGTCGAGGGGGAGCGTGTCCGGTTCGACCCGGCGATGGTCGAGGAGTTCGTCGCGCTCGCGCCGGCGAGCTTCACGCTGCACGGCCGGACGTCGGAGCGCGACCTGCAGATCGGTGGCGGGCCGGTGACCTTCTCGTCGGTCGCGAGTGCACCCAACTACGTCGATCTCGACGGCCGGCGACGCACGGGGGACCGCGCCGGGTACCAGGACTTCCTCCGGCTCGGCCACATGCTCCCGGCGGTGCACACGTTCGCGGGGTATCCGGTCGAGCCGGTCGACGTCCACGCCTCGATCCGCCACCTCGAGGCGGCCTACGACGCGCACACGCTCACCGATCGGTCGTTCCACGTGTACTCGCTCGGGGCGCAGCGGAACCTCGACGGCATCGAGATGGTGCGCATCGCCCGCGGGCTCAGCGACGACGACCTCGACCGGCAGCCGAGCATCTCCACGATCATCAATGCGTCGTCACCGCTGCGTTACGACGCCCCGATGCTCGGCGGCATCGTCGAGATGTCGAGTCGGAACCAGGTCGTCATCATCACGCCGTTCACGCTCGCCGGGGCGATGGCGCCCATCACGATCGCGGGTGCCCTCGTCCAGCAGAACGCCGAGGCGCTCGCCGGCATCACGGTCACCCAGGTCGTGCGGGCCGGCTCACCGGTGATCTACGGCGGGTTCACCTCGAACGTCGACATGCGGTCTGGGTCGCCGGCGTTCGGCACCCCCGAGTACGCGAAGGCCTGCTTGGTCGGAGGACAACTCGCTCGTCGTTATGGCGTGCCGTACCGCTCGTCCGCGGTGAGCGCATCCAACGCGGTCGACGCGCAGGCCGGCTACGAGACGATGTGGGCCCTGTGGGGGGCGATCATGGGCGGCGCCGACTTCGTGATGCACGGCGCCGGCTGGATGGAGGGCGGCCTCCACGCCAGCTACGAGAAGATGGTCGTCGACGCTGATCTGCTCAACATGGTCTCGGCGTTCCTCGCGCCGCTCGAGATCACCGACGACTCGCTCGCCGTCGACGCCATCGCCGGCGTCGGACCCGCCGGCCACTTCTTCGGTGAAGCGCACACCCAGGCCCGGTACGAGACGGAGTTCTATTCACCGCTGGTGAGCGACTGGCGGAACTGGGAGTCGTGGACCGAGGCAGGCTCGCCATGGGCCGACGGCCGGGCCAACACCGTGGCTCGGGCGCTCCTCGCCGACTACGAGCCACCGCCACTCGACGACGCCATCCGGGCCGAGCTGCGCGACTTCGTCGATCGTCGCATCGCCGAGGGTGGCGTCGCGACCGACTACTGAGCCGCGCGGCGACGGCCCGAACCCGAATCCGCACCCGACCCCCGAGAATCCCGACGGAGTGAGATGACAGAGCGAGCACAGGTCGTCGTGATCGGCGGCGGAGTCGTGGGGGCGTCGGTCCTCTATCACCTCACGCTCGCCGGCTGGACCGACGTGATGATGGTCGAGCGACGCGAGCTCACCCACGGCTCGACGTGGCACGCCGCAGGCGGCATGCACACGCTGAACGGCGACCCGAACGTCGCTGCGCTGCAGCGGTACACGGTGGAGCTGTACGAGAAGATCCAGGCCGAGTCGGGCCGTGACTGCGGGATCCACATGACCGGTGGGATCCAGCTCGCCGACACGCCCGAGCGGATGGACTACCTCCGCATGGCTCACGCACAGGGCCGGTACCTCGGCATGGAGACCGAGCTGATCTCCGCACAGGAAGCGGCCGAGCTCGTTCCGTTCCTCGACCCGAGCAGCTTCGTCGGTGCGATGTACGACGAGCACGAAGGCCATGTCGACCCGTCGGGCGTCACCCACGCGTACGCCGAGGCGGCGAAGCAACGCGGCGCCGAGATCAAGCGGTTCACGTGGGTCCACGACATCAGCAGGGCGGCCGACGGCGGATGGCATCTCCACGTGCACGACACCCGGACCGACACCGATCTCGGCGTGATCGAGTGCGAGCACTTCGTGAACGCCGGCGGGCTGTGGGCGCGCGAGGTCGGGCGGATGGCGGGCATCGAGATCCCGGTCCTGGCGATGGAGCACATGTACCTGCTGACCGAGCCGATCCCCGAGCTCGTCGAGTGGCACGAGACGTCGTCGATGCGCGGGTTCCACGTGGTCGACTTCGGCGGCGAGATCTACATGCGCGAGGAGGGTGAGAGTCTGCTGCTCGGCACGTACGAGCGCAATGGAGTGCCGTGGTCGACGCAGACGACGCCGTGGGACTTCGAGGCGCAGTTGCTCACCCCCGACCTCGAACGGATCGCCGACAACCTGAGCGTCGCGTTCGACCACTTCCCGATCTTCAACGAGGTGGGCATCAAGCAGACGATCAACGGTCCGTTCACGTTCGCTCCCGACGGCAACCCGCTCATCGGTCCGGTGCCGGGCCAGCACGGTCACTGGCTCGCGTGCGGCGTGATGGCGGGACTGAGCCAGGGCGGCGGTGTCGGCCTGTCGATGGCGAACTGGATCACCGAGGGTGACCCGGGGTTCGACGTGTGGGGCATGGACCACACACGGTTCGGTGAGTGGGCGACACCTCGCTACACCAACGCCAAGGTGCGAGAGAACTACGGGCGTCGTTTCTCGATCACCTTCCCGAACGAAGAGCTGCCGGCCGCGCGGGATCACATGCGGTCACCGATCCATCATCGATGGGTCGAGCACAACGCGGTGTGGGGTGCGTCGTACGGGCTCGAGGTGCCGCTGTGGTTCCAGCGTTCGGGCGGGGAACCGAGGGAGGACGTCACGTTCCGGAGGTCGAACGCGTTCGACGTGGTGGCCGACGAGGTCGCTGCCGTGCGGTCGGGCGTGGGCGTCTTCGAGACGACCGGATACGCGAAGTACGAGGTGACCGGTCGTGGTGCTCGGGCGTGGCTCGATCGTCTGTTGCCCAACCGGATCCCCGGTCCGGGGCGGCTGGCGCTGTCGCCGATGCTCAACCGTCAGGGGAAGCTGATCGGCGACTTCACCGTGGCATGCCTGATCGACGGCCTCGGCGACGAGCGGTTCATGGTGTTCGGATCCGGACCCGCCCAGCGATATCACGAGCGTTGGTTCCGTCAGGAGATGGTGTGCGCCGGCGTCGATGCGGTGACCGGAGACGGTTCGGTGCACCTGCGGGTGTGCGGCACCGAGTTGTGCGGTCTGTCGATCGCCGGGCCGCAAGCTCGCGACACACTTGCCGAGCTGGTCGACCTCGATGTGTCGAACGAGGGGCTGAGGTTCCTCGACGTGCGCGACACGTGGGTCGGGTCGGTGCCGGCCGTGCTCGGACGGGTGAGCTTCACCGGCGACCTCGGGTACGAGATCTGGTGTTCGGCGGGATACCTCCAGACGCTTCTCGATGCGGTGATGGCGGCGGGTGAACCGCACGGCATCCGACCGTTCGGGGGTCGGGCGCTCGACTCGATGCGCCTCGAGAAGGGCTGGGGTGCGTGGGCCACCGAGTACCGCCCGATCTACGACCCGTTCGAGGCGGGTCTCGGTTGGACGGTCCGCATCGACGAGAAGGACTTCATCGGGCGCGACGCCGCCGCAGCGGCGACAGCCTCAGGTGTTGAGCGTCGGCTCGTGCTCCTGTCGGTCGACGCCGGAACGGGCGACGCGGCGGCCGACTGTGTGGGCAACGAACCGATCTGGTGCGGCGACGACGTCGTGGGCTGGGTCACGTCGGGCGGCTACGCACATCACAGCCGGTTGTCGCTGGCGCTCGGCTACGTCCCGGTCGCTGCGGCGGACGATCCGAGCTCCGAGTGGGAGATCGAGATCGTCGGCGACCGGCGCCCGACGACCCTGCTCGCCGAACCCCCCTTCGACCCGTCCGGCTCCCGCATGCGCTCCTAGCGAGTGGCCGAGGGATCGATCGTTCCGTCGAGCCCCGGGCTCGACGGAACAGTCAGCCGTGGACGGACATCGAGCTCGACGCGTGGATCGAGCGGTTGCGGCGGAACGTCCCCAGGTCGAGGTCGAGTCCCGTCCACCGAGCGGTGACGTGCAGCGGGTCGGCGTCGTGGTCGTGTCCACCTTCGACCGCCTCGATCAACTCGGCCATCAGGTGCCCTGCCACCCCGGCGTTCTTGAACTGGTTGCCACTCGTGCCGATGGCGACGTAGAAGCCGTCGAGATCGGTGCGGTCGTAGATCGGGATCCAGTCATCGCTCTTGTCGTACCGGTCGACGACACCCTTCTTCTCGTGGGGGAGCGGCACACCGAGCGACGGCATCCGCTTGTTGACCCGCAGCGTGTTCGTCTCCCATCCGTCGGCGGTGAGTTCGCCCAGCTCGTCGTCGGGGCCGACGGCGATCTCGGGATCACACGGTGGATCGGTGGTGCCGACGAGGAGGTTGTTCGACGGCTGGGGTCGGAAGTAGATCCCGTTGTCATCGTCGGCGACGGCGAATCCCTCGGTGGTGAAGTCGACGTCGGGTGGGCCCGGCACGTGGTAGGTCTCGTGACGGATCGCCTGGGTCTTGATCGCCATCGCGTCGAACTGCCCGGCGAGCCGGTTGATGTGTGCGCTGTGCGGCCCGGCGGCGTTGACCACGACGCGTGCACGGACCGTCGATCCGTCGTCGAGCCGCACTCCGGTCACGCGTGGTGCCCCGCCGTCGCCGCCGTCGGTCGACGTGTCGATCGCCACCACCTCGGACCGGAAGCGGAACTCGGCGCCACGGCGTTCGGCGGCTCGCTGCAGGTTGTGCGCCGAGAGTTGCGGGTCGTCGATGTATCCGGCGTCGGGGGAGTACAGCGCGCCGAGATGCTCGCCGCGCGGCTCGTCCCAGAACGACGGATCGTCCGAGCGGGCGGGGGGACCGAATCGGCCGATGTCGAACGCCGGCATCCGGTTCCGGAGATCGTGGGCCGACCACGACTCGTAGGGGATGTGGAGCTCGTCCCAGATCGGTCGGACCCGCTGGTGGTGGCCCTCCTCCTCGGCGATGAGCAGCGCCATGCCGCAGCGCACGAACGAGGCGAGTCCGTTCTCGTCGAGCTCCGACGGGTCGGACACATCGAGAGTGACGTCGCCGTCGGCGAGGTACTCGGCCCAGTTCGCCCAGTAGTGCATGCCGTCCCAGGCGGCGGCGCAACCGGTCGGCGTGGAGTAGCTGAACCGGATCACGGCGCTCGACGCGCTCGTCGAGCCGAACCCGGCGGCTGGGCCCTTGTCGACACTGACCGTCCGCCAGCCCCGCCGCGCGAGCTCGAACGCGATCGCTCCACCGATCACCCCGGCGCCGATGATCACGGCGTCGTACGTCTCGTCGCGCGAGTTGGTCGAGTCGGGGGAGTCCGTCACGGTGCGAGTGTCGCAGACGACGAGGGGACGTCTGGTCGCGTCAACCCTCGACCAGTGCGTCGAGGTCGACGGTCGGCGGTGCCGGGTTCGGAGCGGTGCCCCAACGGTCGGAGTCGACGCCGGGCCGGTCGCCGTGCGGAACGCGAAGTCCACTCAACCCGGCACCGTCGGGATCGGACGTCATGTGGTCGGCGAGCATGTTGTGGAACCGGTGGAGCGGCTCTTCGAACCGCGGTGCGAGCGGTCCGGACGGCACGCGACCGCGGGACAGACCACGCTGGCTTCGTTCGACGATGTCGACGTCTTCGGCGTTGACCGACAGCCAGAAGTCGCGGGTGGGCTCGATCGCCGCCTCCGGCGCGCCAGCGTTCTCGGGTGGCAGGAGCATCGTGCAGGTCTCGCGGGTCAGGCCGGGAGCGACCGGGTCGAGCCGCATCACCCACACGTGATTCGGCAGGACCGACAGCAACACGTTG
>JBCDAK010000006.1:0-54399 GCA_039185545.1 Actinomycetota bacterium | reverse complement strand
GGTCGGACAGGAACGCCTTCGAGATCTCGTCGTCCGCGGAGTAGCCGTTGTCGGCGTAGGGGTCGGAGAAGTCGTCGACGTGCAGCGCCCCGCCCTCCGGACTGAAGAGCTGGACGGCGGCGCCGGCGTCGACGAAACGTCGATACGGATGGGTGAGCTCGGCGAGCCAGAACCCGATCGGCCAGCCGGTGACCGACGAGACGGCGGGATTCGACAGGACGAAGGCCACGTTGCGGGTCGGGCCGGTGGGGTTGTTCTCGGTGTTGCTGTGGGTGGTGGTGGTCACGATGACTCCTGCTGTCGTGGAACGCCATGTGCGTTCCGGTACACACACGTAACGATACAGATACGCATCGTATTCCCACCTCTTCCGAGACGCGGTCGTCTCACAACGGGTACCGTCGATCCGGTGACCGGCCGACGGCGAACAGGGCGCCCTCGCAGCGCTGCGCTCGACGACGCCATCCTCTCCGCGGCGCGCGACGTGCTGGTCGAGTCCGGCCCGGGCCAACTCACGTTCGCGGAGGTCGCAGCTCGGGCCGGCACCACGCGGCCGGCGCTCTACCGACGGTTCGGCGACCTCGACGAGCTCGCGGTGGCGGCCGTGGCATCGTTCGGGGCGGCGACCACCCCGAAGGTCACCGGACACGGGCTCACCGACCTCGTCGCCGAGCTCCGGTCGTTCCGCCGCGGGATCACCACCACGCACGGCATCGCACTCGCCGGGGCCGTGCTCGCCGAGACGACCTCGTCCCGGGTCGCCGAGGCGTACCGCTCCAGCGTCGTCGCACCGCGCCGCGCCCGCCTCCGAGCCATCCTCGACCGGGCGGCCGACGACGGAACGATCACCGCTGGCGAGCGCGACCGACACCAGCTCGTCACGATGTGCACCGGCTCGTGGTACGCACATGCGCTGGCGGGTGAGCGACCGCCGAAAGACTGGCCGGATCGGACAGCACTCATGGTGTGGACCGCGGCGGGCGGCGACGCCTGACCATCGCGCCGCCGACCGCACGGTCGAGAGAGGTCCCCGCAGTTCGATCGCAGCGTGGGCGAATTGCGAGACTCCGGACGTGATCTCGGTCGAGGACTTCCGCACCGAGGCGGTCGACTGGCTCGCCCGGAACGCCGCCGACGGACCGCCCGACTACGGGGCGATCTGCCCCCCTGACCGCATCGACGACGGCGTCGCCTGGCAGCGAGCGATCCGCGACGCCGGATTCGGCGGGATCCACTGGCCGACCGAGCACGGCGGCCGGGGACTCACCGCCGAGCACAACTCGACCTGGCTGCTCGAGTGCGCCAAGGCCGGTGTCCCCCCGATGCTCAACATGGTGGGGCTCGTGCTCGCCGGTGGATCGATCCTCCGGTACGGCACTCCCGACCAGCAGCAACGACACCTGCGGACCACCCTCGACGCCGACCACGTCTGGTGCCAGCTCTTCTCCGAACCGGGCTCGGGGAGCGACCTCGGTTCGCTGTCGACGAAGGCCGAACTCGACGGCGACCGCTTCATCGTCAACGGTCAGAAGGTCTGGTGTTCCGGCGGTCGCTACAGCAACTGGGGCATCCTCATGGCCCGCACCCGCGACCTCGACGAGGCGAAGAAGCACGACGGCATCTCGTTCTTCCTCTGCCCGATGGACCTCCCGGGCATCGAGATCCGCCCGCTCGCCCAGATGACCGGCGAGTCCGAGTTCGACGAGGTGTTCTTCACCGACGTCGAGCTGCCGGCCGACCATCTCCTCGGACCACTGCACGGAGGGTGGGGCGTCGGGATGTCGGTCCTGACGAGCGAGCGCGGCCACATCGGAACCGCCGTCATCGGCCTCGAGCGCCGCCTCGAGCAGCTCGTGCGCCTGGGCGGAGATCTGTCTTCGACCGAGCGTCAGCGCGTGGCCGAACTCGTCGGCCGCGGATCGGCGTACAAGGCGATGGCCCAGCGCCAGGGTCCGATCGCCTCGACGGCGGCGTCGTTGATGAAGCTCGGCATCACCGAGATGACGTTCGACACGGCGATGTTGCGCGGCGACCTCGCCGGTGCGGAGGCGTGCCTCGACTCCACGTCGGCGTCTGGCATGCTGGCGGCCCCCGGCGGACGTATCGCCGGGGGCACCAGTCAGGTCCAGCGCAACATCGTCGGTGAGCGACTGCTCGGGCTCCCCCGTGAGCCCCGACCGTCCGACCCGACGAGCTGACCGAGCCGCCACATCGCCGATCACGGCTGGTCGAGCCGTCGACTCGGCCGATCCAGTCGAGGAATGGAGTCCACGTGAGCAACGACGAACTGCGCGAGAGCACGCCGGTCCAGTCGGGCAGCAGCGGACCCCCGTTCATGCTGATCGGCGTCATCCTGGTCGCGATCGGCGTCGCCGTCTTCATCTTCCAGAACGGCGACCGAGCCAACGTGCAGTTCCTGATGTTCGACGGCAACATCCGGACCTGGGTGGTCATCCTCGTGTCGATGGGCGCCGGGATCCTGCTCGACCGGGTCGTTCTCGCCTGGTGGCGACGCGCCCGGCGTCGCGGCGACGACTGACGACCACCGGCGACCACTGACGACATCGATCGCACCCGCGGCACGCGGGTCGAGGTGGTCGTCTCGGCGCTCGATTGGAGACGACGCCATCCAGTCGCGAGAATCGGCCCTCCATGCGGGTCATGTCGAGCGACCACGTGAGCGTCGCACTGCACGACCTCGGAGGATCCGGCCCGCGGCTGCTGTTCTCCCACGCCACCGGGTTCCACGGCTACTGCTACCTGCCGATCGCTGATCGCCTCGCCGCTCGATTCGACAGCTGGGCGTTCGATCACCGCGGGCACGGGTCGACTCCACGCGATCGCACGGGTGGCGTCGACTGGGAGAAGTACGGCGACGACGCCCTCGCGGTGGCCCGATCCCTGACCGCCGACCGCGAGGGCTCGGGTCGCGAGCAAGGCCTCGTCGCGTTCGGTCACTCGATGGGCGGCGCGTCACTCATCATGGCGGCCGAACGGGACCCCGATCTCTTCGCCGCCGTGATCGCGTTCGAGCCCATCGTGATCCCGCCGCTCCCCGACACGTCGGCCACCGACGGCCCACTCCCCATCGCCGAGGCTGCGAGGCGCCGCCGGCCGTCCTTCGAGTCGTTCGCCGCCGCGCTCGACAACTATGCGTCGAAGCCACCGATGAGCTCCTTCGATCCCGACGTGCTCCGCCTCTACGTCGGCCACGGCTTCGGGCCGGCTCCCGAGGGCGTCCGCCTCAAGTGCGATCCGGAGCACGAGGCGCTCACGTTCGAGGGCGGCCAGGAGCACGCCACGTTCGAGCGCCTCGGGCAGATCGACACCCCGATCGCGGTGCTGTACGGCGACGACGAGATGGGCCCGGCGCGCTTCGCTCCGGCGGTGGCCGCCGGCCTGGCGAACGGACTCGACGTCCACGTCGAGGGGGTCGATCACTTCGCTCCGTACGTGGTCCCCGATCGGCTGGCCGACCTGATCGTGTCGCTGGGCGAGCGGCTCACCGCCTGAGCCGGTCTGACACCGCTCGTCGCCTCCCGGGGAACGTGCTCACTGCTCGATCGCTCGTCCGATCCTGGCGAGGTGCTCGCGGAACCCGTACGACGGATCGAGTGTCCGCCGATCGACGTACTCGTCGAATCGGAGCTGCTCCCGGAGGCTGGTGCCGGCGACGACGCACGCAGCCTGCTCCCGCTCGATCGATCGGATCTCCGATGCGACCTTCACGACGTCGTCCACCCGATCTGCCGGAACCAGGATGACGCCGTCGGCGTCGCCCACGATCCAATCGTCATCCGACACGTCGAACGCACCGATGCGAGCGACTCCACGACCGCCATCGGACGCGTCGACCGTGAGCGGACCGGAGGGATGCGCACCGAGCGAGAACACACCGAGACCGATCGACGCGAGCTCGTCGCTGTCGCGATGGCATCCGTTGACGACGATGCCCGACAGACCGACGTGCCGAGCCTCGAGGGCGATCAGATCGCCGATGCACGCGCGATCGACTCGGGCATCGTCATCGACGAGCAACACCGCCCCGGCTGGACAGCGACCGAGTGCCTCGAGGATCACGTCGACGCTTCCGAGGTGGACGACCGAGCGCAGCGGGCCGCTGACACGTGCGCCGAGGAAGGCCGGCCGAAGCGGCGGGCAGAGCACGCCCAGCCCGAGTCGGACGCAGGCGTCGGCCAGATGGGCGGTGGTGAGGGTGGCCGGGAGCTGGCTCATCGCTGCCCTGTCACCGTCGCCGATGGCGCTCGGAGGGTCGCGTCGATCGCCTCTCCGATCGCCGCGGCGAGATCGTCGGGGGCGTGACGAGCGACGAGGTGATCGCTCTCGACCGTCGTGACCGCGAGGTCATGGACCGACCGTGCCAGTCGCTCGACATCGCGGTCCGACAGTGGTGAGTCGGTCGCACGAACGAGCGTGACCGAGACCTGTGCCTCCGCCAGGCGGCGGTGGAGCTCGGATCCCGACCTGAGGATGTCGTCGATCAGGCCGTCGTCGTCGCGATCGAGACCTCGTGCCGCGAGGAACGGGCGCACCCTCGAGGGATCCGGCGCCGGTACGACGTCGACGAGGACGATCCGCCGGACGACGGACGCGACGTGTTGATGGCGGAGCGCATGGACGGCGGCCATGCCGCCGAGGGACGCACCCACGACGACCACATCACTCCCCAGTCGCTCGAGCATTCGCGCGACGTCGTCACCGAACTCGGCGAGGCGGTTCCCGACGCCGCCCGACGCACCGTGACCGCGTTGATCGATCGCGACGCATCGACGCCGGTGGTTCATGGCGATCGTCGGGGCGATCGGCTCCCACACGTCGCAGTTCTCGCGACCGGCGTGGAGCAACAACACGGGAGGACCGGCGCCACACGTCCACCCGTGGAGATCGACTCCGTCGGCGTCGATCCGGAATCGTGTCCGCGCGACGACCTCGAGTGGCGGAGATGTCGACACCTCCCGTGTCGTTCCGGTCCGACGGCCGCTCGATCGAGATCTACCTTGGGTCGTCAATGTTGTGTTCACGTGCTCAGCATGAGCTGTCTACTTTGAGTTGTCAAGGTACGATTCGGGTCGATGTCAGGCACTCGTGTCCGTCGCACTCCGAGCGAGTCGAGGCGACGGATCCTCGATGCCGCCACCGACCTGCTCGCCGACGGCGGCGTGGGTGCGGTCGAGGTTCGTGAGGTCGCCCGACGTGTCGGCATGACCGACGCAGGGATCAACCACCACTTCGGAGGACGAGAGGACCTCCTTCGCGAGTTGATCCGACACGGCGCTCGGAAGCTGAGGGGCGAGCTGTCCACGATCATCGACGAGTGGGTGGAAGAGGGGCCCGATGTTCCCGCTCTCGTGCGGGCCTTCGCTCGGGCGTACGACGATGGACTGGCGGACCTCGCGGTGGCGCTCCACGCCGCCGGATGGCGCGACGAGAACGTCGGCTTCCTCGATCCGGTCGTCGATGCGATGTACGCACATCGCCGCGATCCGGGTGTGACCGAGCGCGAGATCCGTCTGACGGTCGCCGCCTTCCATCAGGCGGTCGCGCTCGACACCGTCTACGGAGACGCATTCCGGCGGAGCGCCGGCCTGGAGCCGGCCGGCGACGACGACGGACAACTCGGCTGGTGGACGGATCGGCTCGTGGCGCTGGTCGACCGAACGGACCGTGGTCGGAATGCGCGAACCGTGTGACACGGTCTCTCTACGATGACCTCGTGACCGTGATCGACGCCGACGCACCAGCTCGCGAGACTCACTCCGTGCCGGACGACCACGGCGACCGACCGGTGTTCCCCATCCCGAGTTCGCTGTCCCCCTCGCGGGTCTCGTCCTTCACGTCCTGCCCGATGCAGTTCCGGTTCTCGTCGGTCGAGCGGCTTCCCGAGGCGCCGGGCGTCGCCACCACGCGGGGCAGCGTGGTCCACCTGGCGCTCGAGCATCTGTTCGTGCTGCCGGCTGCCGAGCGCACCGCCGCTGCACTGCACGACTCCCTCGACCGGGCGCTCGACGACTACGCCGATCACCCCGACTACGTCGGGCTCGGGCTCGACGACGACCAGGCCGCCTCCTTCCGGCGCGACTGCATCCGACTCGTCGACCGGTATCTCGAGATGGAGGATCCGACTGCGGTGCGCGAGATCGGGCTCGAGCTGCGACTCTCGGCAGCGGTCGGGTCGCTCGAGCTCCGCGGCATCATCGACCGACTCGAGCTCGATGCCGACGGCGAGCTGGTCGTCACCGACTACAAGACGGGCCGCCCGCCGTCGGGCAACTTCGAGCAGAAGAGCCTGGCCGGCGTGCACTTCTACTCGTTCCTCTGCGAGTCGGTCTTCGGTCGACGACCGGCGAAGATCCGCCTGATGTATCTGTCCTCCGGCGAGACCATCGAGACCGTGCCGTCCGCGCAGTCGGTGCGCTTCATCGAGACCCGCACGTCCGCGGTCTGGAAGGCCGTCGAGCGGGCCTGCGACACGGGAGACTTCCGCCCGCGCACGAGCAGGTTGTGCGACTACTGCAGCTTCCGCGCCTGGTGCCCGGCGTTCGGCGGCGACCCCACCCAGGCGGCCACCGGTGCGACGGCCGCGTACGAGGCACTGATGGCCCCGGCCGCCGCCTCGGCCACCGAGTGACCGTCCCGTCCCAGCCGCCGGTACCCCCACCGGGTCAGGCGCAACTCGGTCCGCTCGTCGACCGATTCGACGCCGCCGCCGATCGGGCACTCGAGCACCTCCGCGGCCGACCCGCCGTCGACCGGATCTTCCTGCTCGCCAGCGAGTACGGCGACTTCAGCGCCATCTGGCACGGCGCCAGCCTGATCCGGTGCCTGGTCACGCGACGTCCCGATCAGGTCGTCGTGCTCGCCGTCGCACTCGGCGCCGAGTCGCTCATCGTCAATCAGGGCGTGAAGAAGGTGTTCCGTCGACCCCGACCCACCGTCGCCGGCGACGCCCGACTCCCCGTTCGACGGCCCTCGACCTCGTCGTTCCCGTCCGGCCACGCCAGTGCTGCGGCATTTGCGGCCACCGTTCTGAGCCACTGGGACCGACACCGTGCGGGCTCGCTCTGGTACGTGCCGGCCGTCGTCGTCGCGGTCAGCCGAGCACATGTCCGGATCCACCACGCCTCCGACGTCGTCGGCGGGATCATCGTCGGGCGCGCACTCGGCCTCGTCGCCCGACGAGCGTTGCGACGCTGGGGCCCCGTCCACTGACCTCGACCGTTCGGCACCACGTACAGTCGATCGCTCATGGCGATCACGTACGACGACACCATGTCCGACGCGGAAGCACTCATGTGGCGCATGGAGAAGGACCCGTTCCTCTCGTCCACGTTCGCCTCGGTCACCCTTCTCGATCGGGCCCCCGACTTCGAGCTGTTCCGTCGACGCATGATCGGTGCGGCGCTCAAGATCCCGCGGCTTCGCCAGGTGGTTCGATCCTCGCCGGGAAACCTCGCACCGCCTCGCTGGGTGTTCGACAGCGACTTCGACATCGACCGCCACGTTCGCCGCGTCGCGCTGCCGTCACCGGGTGACGATCGTCAGCTCTTCGATCTCGCCACGACGATCACGGCCGATCCGTTCGACCGGGTGCGACCGCTGTGGCAGTTCACGATCGTCGAGGGGCTGAGCGGTCGGCGTGCGGCGCTCGTCCAGAAGATGCACCACACGATCGCCGACGGTGAGAGTGGCGTCCGGATCAGTCTCGAGTTCCTCGACTTCGAGCGGGACGCCATCCCACCCGAGCTCCCCGACGAGGACGAGATCGCACAGGCCGAGGAGGAGTCCGACGACGAGTCGGGAGCCGCGGACGTGCTCCGCGACATCGTCAACGCGTCGTTGCGGATCCCTCTGGGTGTCGCGCAGCAGGTGCGAGAGCTGCTCGCCGATCCGGCGCAGATCCCCGACGCCGGCAACTCGGCGATCCGCTCGATGATCGGTGTCGCCGACACGTTGGGCGAGACCGACGGCGCCCGGTCACCATTGTGGACCGAGCGGTCGCTCGGCCGACACCTCGAGGCAGCGTCCATCCCGTTCGCCGAGACCAAGTCGGCCGCCAAGGCTCTCGGCGGCACCCTCAACACTGCGTTCGTCACGATCGCCACCGAGGCGGTGGCTCGCTACCACTCCGAGCTGGGTGCTCCCGTCGAATCACTCCGAGCATCGATGGCGATCAGCACGCGTACCGCCGACAGTGGAGCGAACGCGTTCTCGCTCGCACGGATGCTCGTGCCGACCGGCGAGATGGCGATCGACGAGCGTTTCCGCGCGATCGACGAGGCCACCCATGCCGCCGTCGAGGCGAACGAGTCCGCCTCGCTCGACACGCTGGCCGCGGTCGCGGTGACGCTCCCCACGTCGCTGATCTGCCGGCTGGCTCGTCAGCAGTCACAGACGGTCGACTTCGCGACGTCCAACGTGCGTGGATCGAAGGATCCGGTCTACTGCGCCGGCGCGCAGCTCCTGTCGAACCACCCGATCGGCCCGCTGAGCGGGGTGGCGTTCAACCTCACGCTGCTGAGCTACCTCGGCAAGCTCGACATGGGACTCAACACCGACACGGCGGCCGTGACCGAGCCCGAGATGCTCCGCCGACTGATCCTGGAGGCGGCCGACCATTTCGCCGCCCTCGCCGAGTGACCACCGGGCGGAGCCCGGTGCTCGGTGCCGCGCGCGTCCGGGGCTCTCGGCCCGACGGGCGAGAACGGGTCAGGCGGGGTCGGCGGCCGGCTGGACGTCGCTGATCACGTCGACCGGCGAACCGGAGTCGGTGAGCAGTGTGCGAACGTCGAGAAGCAGGTCGGCGACCTCACCGGATGACACCAGTTCACGCTGCATCATCTGGGCGAGGGCTCCGTCGATCACTCCGAGGGCTTCGTCGATGACGGCCTCGTGAGCGGTGACGTCGGGTCGCTGATCGGTCATCGCCTTGGACCGTACCCGCGCGGCGGGAGGCGCACGCGCCTCTGGTCGAAGTTCACAGGTTCGTCACGGCGCGTTGACACGAAACGGAGATTCCGATGACCGCCCGTGGCAGAGGACCACTCCTGCGCGCGAAGCCGGACGTACGATGCCGGCATGGAGCTGCCATGGAGCTGAACGGGCGGAACGTCGTGGTCACCGGAGCGGGACGCGGAATCGGTGAGGCGCTGGCGCGCGCCTTCCATGCGGAGGGCGCCACCGTCGTCTGCGCCGACCTCGCCGGAGCCGAGTCCGTCGCCGAATCGCTCGGCGACCGAGCCGCCGGGCTGACCGCCGACGTCTCCACTCGGGAGGGCAACCACGACCTCGTCGCCGCCGCCGTCGACGCAGTCGGCCCGATCGACCTGTTCTTCGCGAACGCCGGCGTCGGGGTCGGCGCCGACCTCGCATCCACCGACGAGGCCACGTGGGACCTCGCGTTCGCCGTCAACGTCCACGCGCACCGGTGGGCCGCCGAGGCGCTGCTCCCGGCGTGGCTCGAGCGGGGCGAGGGGTACTTCTGTTCCACCGCCTCGGCGGCCGGCGTGCTCGCCCAGATCGGGTCCGCTCCGTACACGCTCACGAAACGGGCGGCGGTCGCGTTCGCCGAATGGATGTCGATCACCTACGGCGACCGAGGGATCACGGTCAGCTGCCTGTGCCCCCAGGGCGTCAACACCGACATGCTGCACGCCGGCGACGACGCTCTTCCCGGTGGCAACGTGGTGAAGGTCGCCGCCGAGGTCCTCGAACCCGAGCAGGTGGCCGCCGACTGTGTCGAGACGATCCGGGCGGAGACGTTCTTCGTGCTCCCCCATCCCGAGGTCGCCGACTACATGCAGTTCAAGGCCACCGACCCCGATCGATGGCTCGGCGGGATGCGCAAGCTCCAGCGTCGCGTCATGGAAGGCTGACGAGACCCGTCCGCCCGGCGCGGCGTCGCCCATGTACCGATCCGCCGCCGCACTCGGCCGCCTCGGCCTCCGGCCCGCGGAGGCCATCCGGTTCCGGCGCAACGACAAGGGCCGCTATGTCGTCGGCAAGGTCGAGGGCATCGAGATCGACGGCAGCATCACACTGCGAGATCCCGACGGCTCGGCACGTTCGCTCCGACCGGAGCGGGTCGAGATCCGTCGACCGGGATCGCGGGGCCGGCTTCGCTGGCAGACCGTGAGCGACGTCGCCATCACGTGGGAGCAGCTCGAACTCTTCGAGAAGCCGCCCGAGCCGGAGGACTCGGAACCCGGCCGACGGGTCACGATCCGCCGCGACCAACCGACCCTGTTCGATCAGGCCTGACGCCCGGGGCGATCCCCCGGACCGCCAGGTGAGCGTCGAGCGCGTCGAATCCGGCGAGCGACGAGCGGACGCCACGTGCTCGCTGCGATCAGGTCTCGGCGATCCACGCCGAGATGATCTTGCCGGCGATCGAGATCTCGGGCGGCACCATCGGCAGGTCGTCCTTGCGATACCAGCCGGCGTCGAGGATCTCCCCTTCCTCACACACGATGTCGCCTCCCGTGTAGTTCGCCCGGAAGCCGACCATCAGGCTGTGGGGGAACGGCCACGGCTGGCTGCCGACGTAGCGCACGTCGTCGACGTCGACGCCGACTTCCTCCTTCACCTCCCGGACGACCGCCCCTTCGAGGTCTTCGCCCGGCTCCACGAAGCCGGCGAGGCACGAGTACATCGGGATCGGGAAGCGCACGCCGCGGGCGAGCAGCGCCTCCTGGTCGGGACCGGGCTCGCCGCGCGTGACGAGCGCGATCATGGCGGGCGCGACCCGGGGGTAGGCGACGAGCCCACACGACGGACAGATGAGCCCGCGCTCACCCTCGGAGGGTCGAGTGCGATCGCCACACTGACCGCAGAACCGATGGGTCCGCGCCCACTCGGCCACCTGCACCGCGCGTCCGGCGGCGAGCCACTCGGCATCGGACGCCACACCGAAGTAGGCCCGCAGATCCAGCGCAGCGCCGTACGACGGGTCGTCGGCGTCCTCGGGGACATCGACCGCCCACCAACCCGTACCGTCGACCACACCGACGAAGTGCCGTGACCACGACTCGTCCTCGACGCGATCGTCGACGAACACCGTGATCGTCGATCCACTGCCGATCACGTTGACGAACCGATGGTCGCCATCGAAGTCGGCGGGCAGGTGGTTCAGAGCGGCGTACCGCGTGGCGGTGTTCAGCGAGACGAGGGCGAGCTCGGAACGAAACGGCACGACGCCATTGGTACCACTCATCGCCCGCCACCCCTGCGTTCTCGTGCACGGTCGCGGTGCTCTCGCACGCGATCGTGCACGACTCGCCTGTGGCGCTTCGTCGCCGATCGGTGGTCGGCCGTAACGTGCGACGCATGTCGAACCCTGCCTCCAACGTGGTGATCGTCGATGCCGTCCGCAGCCCCATCGGGAAGCGCAACGGCGGACTCTCCACGCTCCATGCCGCCGACCTGCTCGGGCGGGTCCAGAAGTCGATCGTCGACCGCACCGGCATCGATCCGGCCGAGATCGATCAGGTCGTCGGCGGATGCGTCAGCCAGGTCGGAGAACAGAGCTTCAACGTCACGCGGACGGCATGGCTCGCCGCCGGCCTGCCGATGGAAACGGCTGCGACCACGATCGACACCCAGTGCGGATCGAGCCAACAGGCGACCAACCTGGCGACGTCGCTCGTCGGGTCGGGAGTGGTCGACGTCGCGTTGGCGTGTGGCGTCGAGACGATGAGCCGGATCCCGATCGGCATCAACTCGTCGAAGAAGCTCGGTCTCGGCGTGCCGATCCCGAAACCGTACTTCGCGCAGTACGAGATGACCTCGCAGTTCGAGGGCGCCGAGCGCATCGCCGACAAGTGGGGTGTCACCCGCGACGACGCCGACCGCTTCGGCCTGTCCTCGCAGGAGCGGGCGGCCCAGGCCTGGACCGAGGGCCGGTTCGACGGTCAGTGGATCCCGATCGATGCCCCCGACGCCGACGAGGAGGGCAACCTGCTCGACACCACGCACACGGTCGAACGGGACGAGGGCATCCGCGAGTCGAGCCTCGAGAAGCTCGGCCAACTCAAGCCGGTCGCCCGAGAAGACGGGGTGCACACGGCGGGCAACTCGTCGCAGATCTCCGACGGCGCCGCCGCGGTGCTCATGATGACCGAGGAGAAGGCGAGCGCACTCGGCCTCACGCCCAAGGCCCGCATCATCGACACCTGCCTCGTCGGGGTCGACCCGGTCCTGATGCTCACCGGCCCGATCGACGCCACGCAGAAGCTGCTCGGTCGCACGGGTGTCTCGATCGACGACATCGACGTCTTCGAGATCAACGAGGCGTTCGCCTCGGTCGTCCTGGCGTGGGCGAAGGAGGTCGGCGCCGACCTCGACAAGACCAACCCGAACGGCGGGGCGATCGCTCTCGGTCATCCGCTCGGCGGAACCGGCGCGTTCCTCATGACGAAGGCCGTGCACGAACTCGACCGCATCCAGGGCGACAAGGCGCTCATCTCGATGTGCTGCGGTGGCGGCCTGGGCACGGGAACCCTGATCGAGCGTCTCTGACCACTGGTTGACTGAGGCGGGTGCGGGCCCGGCAGAGGAGATCGATCGCCGCTGTGGTCGTCGCGCTCGTCGTCGGCGGATGCGTGTCCGACGAGCCGGATCCCGCCGCCGATTCCGTTCCCTCCAGCGTGATCGACGGGTCGGTCGAGTCGAATGCCGTGGTCGACTTCGTCATCGACGGCGACACGATCGACGTGATCCTCGACAGCGGTGAGGAGCGGGTTCGACTGATCGGGATCGACACCCCGGAGGAGGGTCGAGACGGCGAGCCATCCGAGTGCTTCGCCGACGAGGCCACGGCGTTCACGGCGTCTCTTCTGCCGATCGGGACGCCCGTGCGTCTCGAACGAGACGTCGTGGGCCGAGACGACTTCGGGCGTCTCCTCGCCTACGTGTACCGAGCCAGCGACGGGCTCTTCGTCAACGAGGCGATCCTCCGCAACGGGTTCGGCCAACCGCTCACGATCGAGCCCAACTCGACGTTCGCCGACCGCTTCGTCGACGCAGCGTTCGCCGCCGAGGCCGACGATCTCGGACTCTGGGTGTCGTGTGGCCAGCGATAGCGTCGCGGCCGTGACCGACACCGCTGCGTCCGGCACCGCCAGACCGTCGCTCGCCGAGCGCCTCGGCTACTCACCCGACTCGAAGCTCGTGATCCTCTCGTGCGACGACCTCGGGTCGAGTCATGCGTCGAACGACGGCGTGCTCCGAGCGCTGCGTGACGGTGCGGCCACGTGTGCCTCGCTCATGGTCCCGGCGCCGTGGGCGTGTCACGCAGCGAACCACCTGTCCGACGCCGACGACGTGGGTGTGCATCTCACGCTCAACTCCGAGCACGGGTGCTACCGGTGGGGTCCCATCACGTACGCCCCGTCGCTGCAGTCCGGTGAGGGTGGCTTCCCTCGGACGCTCGAAGACCTGTGGGAGCACGCCGACCAGACCGAGGTGCTGCGAGAGCTGCGGGCCCAGGTCTCGCGGGCACAGCTGTGGGGTGTCGACGTGACGCACCTCGCGCCTCATCTGTCGGCGATCACGCTGCGTCCCGAGTTCTTCGACGTGTACCTCGAGCTGGCAGTCGAGTTCCAGCTGCCGATCCGGCTCCCGTCGACCGTCGACGCGCAGCAGGCCGGGTTCCCGTTCCGTTCGCTCGCCGCGGACGAGGGCATCGTGTTCCCCGACCACTTCGACCACGACTGGCGGCCGGGCAGCCGGGCCCGGGTCCTCGACGCGATCGCGTCGCTGCGCCCGGGCGTGACCGAGATCCACATCCAACCGGCGATCGACACCCCCGAGGTCCGCGCCTTCGCCGGCGACACGGCCGACGGATGGATCGCCGACCTCGACCTCGCGCTCAGCGACGAACTCGCCGACGCACTCGATCAGGCCGGGGCGACCATGATCGGTTTCCGCTCCCTCCGCGACGCGATGCGCGCCTGATCACGTTCTGGGTCTGACCCCAGGTGTGATGTCACACCGCAGCGACGAGGGCCGCGATCGCTGCCGATGCCGCGGGGTCGCGGACGGCGTCGAGGACCGGACCGGGGTCGCCGGCCGCCTTCAGGTCGCCGCGCATGAACGCCACCGCCGGCTCGAAGTCGTCGGCCGAGGCCGCTGCGAGCGGCACCGTCATGACCACGTCGGCGTCGTCTGATCCCTCGACGCGCTCGTCCTTCTTCGCGACCACGACTCGGTACTGGACCGTGGGTGTCTCGCTCATGCCCGCACCCCGTCGAAGATGTCGTCCTCACCGTCGACCTCGGGGATCGCCCCGACCCGGCTTTTGGCCAGGATCCAGTCCTCCCACGGATACGTCTCGGTGAGCTGATCGTCGTCGAGCCCGAACCACCAGCCGGCGTTCGGGTCGACCTGCGTGGCATGTGCTTTCAGTGCACCGGTGCGGGCCCACATGTACCCGGTGCAGTCGATCTTGGTCGTGATCCGATGGTCCTGTCCTGGGCGCTCGAGCCACTCGTCGGAGAACGGCGACTCGCCGGTGACCTCGAGCATCTTCTCGTGGACGGCCAGGATCCGGGCCTTCGACCAGACGGAGTAGTAGAGCTTCGCCGGCTCGTACGCCGCCCCGAGTTCGGGGCGCCAGTGTGGATCGCCGGCGTGTTCGAAGGCGAGCACCGAGATGTCGTGGACCCGGAGATGGTCGGGGTGCGGGTACCCCTTCTGGTCGTCGCCGTAGGTGATGATCGCCTGCGGCTTGGTACGCCGGATGATCTCGACCAGCCGCCCGACCGCCTCGTCGAGATCGGCCTGGGCGAAGCAGTCGGGGTGGGCGTTCGGCTCCGTGTCGGGCATCCCCGAGTCGCGGTAGCCGAGCATGACCACCTCGTCGAAACCGATCACCTCGGCCGACGCAGCGAGTTCGGCGTCGCGCATCGACCCGACCAGTGCCTTCTCCTCCTCGGGCGTCAGCCCGTGGAACGGCTGGCCCTCCTCGCGTAGCGACGGATTCTGGAGGTCACCCTCCTCACCGCCGGTGGCACACACGAGCACGGTGTGGACCCCCTCGGCGCCGTATCTGGCGAGGGTCGGCGCACCCTTCGACGCCTCGTCGTCGGGGTGGGCGTGCACCGTGAGCAGGCAGAGCGGATCGCCAGCGGCGGAGCGGGGGGTCGTGTCGGCCACCTCTCGGAGGCTACCGAGGCCTCGCCGGGCACCTCGGGGCGATCGGCCCGACCGGACGATCGATCGATCGGGCCCTACGCTGCGGCCCCGTGTTCCGCCGTCCGTCGTCCACTTCGGCCGCCGCTGCGGTCGCTGCGATCGCCGGAGCGGCACTCCTCGCCGCGTGCGACACGGGGGACGGAACCACGCTGCGCGATCCGGTCGCACCGACCACCCTCCCCCCGGAGACGGTCCCCCCGGTCGACACGCCGCTGCCCCCGCCACCCGACGCCGCACTGGGCGATGCCGCGGCCGGATCGCTCCCTCTCGAGCTCGATCCGCCGGTCGCCGACTTCGTCATCTTCCCGGCATGGCAAGACGGCGCGGCGATCGACCCGCGCTACGGCTGCGACGGTCTCGACGTGGCGCCGCCCGTCAGCTGGTCCGAGCTGCCGGAGGGCACCGTCGAGCTGGCGATCTCGTTCGAGAACCTCACCGACCAGTCGAACGGCCGCCCGACGATCCACTGGGTGATGGCCGGAATCGATCCGGCCACGATCGCCGGCGTCGGTGAGGGTGAGGTCCCGCTGGGCGCGGTCACGGGGATCAACTTCTTCGGCGAGGTCGGCTGGACCGGGCCTTGCCCCGATCCCGGCACCTCCGAGACCTACGCCCTCACGGTCTGGGCCCTCGCCCAGCAGGTCGAGCTGCCCGACGCGACCCCGGCCGCCGAGTTGCTCGACCTCGTCGCCGACATCACCTTCGACAGCGCGAGCGTCACCGGCACCGTCACCCGCTGACCGGCGAGTTTCGGGATCGGTGATCGGGAGGAATTCGAGCCGTTCGTAGACTCGACTCCGTGCCCCTCCCGCTGCCGTCCTCGGAGTCACCCGACTCGCGCGGCTCGACGCCCCGACCCGGCGCGGCTCCCCCACCGCCGACACCGGGTGACACACCGTTCCTGCCGCCTCCGGGCGCGGCGGTCTCACCACCCGGGCCTGCGGCCGTGGCCTGTTGCCGCCAAGCCGACAGCTCGACCGGTCGTCGCTGCACGAGATGCGGGAAGCCGGCGTGCGGCAACTGCCTCGTGTCGGCCAGCGTCGGCAGCCTGTGCCCCCAGTGCGTCAAGGCGGCCAAGCCCGATCTCGCCACACGCGCCCGGTTCTGGTCGGCCAGCAAGCCCGCACTCGTCGCCTACGTCCTGATCGGGCTCAACGTGGCCGTGTTCCTCGGTCTCGGTGCCCTGTACGACCTCGGCGGAATGTTCTCCGGTCGGATCACCGACGCCCACCTGCTCTTCGGGCTCAACGACTTCTTCCTCGACGGAACGCAGGGTGTGTACCAGCTCAGCGACGGCACGCGCGAGATCACCGAAGGCAACGAGTGGTACCGACTCGTCACGTCGGGGTTCCTCCACTTCGGCATCCTGCACCTCGCGATGAACATGTACTTCCTGTTCATCCTCGGCAACCAGATGGAGCCGATGCTCGGCCGGGTGCGCTTCCTCGGGCTCTACCTGGCGTCTCTGCTGGGCGGATCCGCAGGCGTCGTGCTCATCGACCAGGGCTCGATCACAGCGGGTGCGTCTGGAGCGGTGTTCGGCCTGCTCGGCGCCTACGCCGTGGGCGTGTGGCAGCACGGGATCAACGTGTTCTCCACCCAGATCGGCTCCCTGCTGCTCATCAACCTGGTGCTGACCTTCGCCATCAGCAACATCTCGATCGGTGGCCACCTCGGAGGCCTCGTCGCCGGCGGCATCGCCGGATACGTCATGCTCGCACCGGGCTACAAGGGGTATCCCGACTGGCTCCGCACGGCGATGCCGGTGTTCGTCGGACTCCTGGCGATCGGTGTCGCCGTCGTGGCAGTCGGCACGTGACGACGCCCGTCACCGAGCCACCCGCCGCCCGCCCGACCCGCTCGTAGACTGCCGATCATGACGCTGCGCGAGACGCACATCGACCGCATGCGAGACGGTTCGTTCGACACGCTGGTCATCGGCGGAGGCATCAACGGCGCGGTCACGGCCGCCTCACTGGCGGGTCGCGGTGCCAGCGTGGCGCTCGTCGACCGCGGTGACTTCGCCCATTTCACCAGCCAGGCGTCGTCCAACCTGGTGTGGGGCGGCTTCAAGTATCTCGAGAACTACGAGCTGTGGCTCGTGTTCAAGCTCTGCCGCTCCCGCAACCGGCTCATGCGTGCGTACCGGGCCAACATCAAGGAGATCGGTTTCTACGCCGCCCTCGACGAGAAGGGCCCGTACCCACCCTGGTTCGCCGCCTTCGGTGCGCTCGGCTACTGGATCATCGGCCAGTTCGGCACGAAGTGGCCCCGACTCCTGTCGAGGAAGACGATCGAGCGCGAAGAGCCCGCCATCGACACGACGACCGTCGCCGGCGGGATCGAGTACCGAGACGGGATTCTCATCGACAACGACGCGCGGTTCGTGTTCTCGTTCGTCCGGAGCGCGATCGAGGCGGGTGCAGCCGCAGCGAACTACGTCGAGATGGTGTCGGCCGAGCGCATCGGCGACCGCTGGACCGCCACGCTGCGCGACGTCGACACGGGCGAGGAGTTCCACACCCACGCCAAGACGATCGTCAACGCCGCAGGGCCGTTCGTCGACGACACCAACCACGAGTGGGGCATCACGACCGATCACCGGATCGTGTACTCGAAGGGCATCCACCTCGTCGTCCCGAGGCTCACGACGAAGCGGCACAACAAGGTGCTCGCGTTCTACGACGACACCGAACGCCTCTTCTACGTGATCCCGATGGGCCGGCGGTCGGTCATCGGTACCACCGACACACGAGTCGACGAGCCGTTCACCGAGGTCACCGACGAGGACGTCGACTTCCTCCTCGGTCAGATCAACGAGCGGATGGACCTCGAGGAGCCCCTCACCGAGAACGACATCATCGCCTCGCGCACGGGCGTACGGCCGCTGGTGGTGAAGTCCGACGGCGCCGACCACTCCGAGGTCGACTGGACGAAGTTGTCACGCAAGCACGCGGTCGAGACCGATCACCGACGTGGCGTCGTCACCATCTTCGGCGGCAAGCTCACCGACTGCCTCAACGTCGGCGAAGAGGTGGCCGAGGAGATCGAACACCTCGGGGTCCCGCTCGAGAAGGATCTCCGCAACTGGTACGGCGAGCCCGCAGAAGCGACCCGCGACGAGTTCTTCCGCCAGGCCCGACTCATGAAGCTCGATCGGGTGCGCAACAAACCCGAGGTCGAGCCGCTGTCCGATCGCCTCTGGCGCCGCTACGGACGCCGGGCCTTCGCCATGCTCGACGCGATCCGCGAGGAGCCGGCGATGGGCGAGGACATCATGGGGTCGGCCGACTACATCCGAGTCGAGCTGCACGAGGCGGCGCGCAACGAGATGGTGACCAAGCTCGAAGACTTCATGCGCCGCCGGTCGAAGATCGATCTGGTCGTCAGCGATCGAGACATCGAGAACTCGCCGGGTCTGCGCGAGGTCGCCGAGATCCTGTTCGGTGCCGACGATGCCGAGCGCCGACTCGCCGAGTACTTCGGCGGCGTCGAGCAGATCCCCACCGCGGTCCGCACCGGACCCCGACCGAGCGACGCCACCATCTCCGCCGGCGACGTCCTCGTCTGACGACGCGGTGATTCGCTCGATCCGTCGACTGTTCGGCCGCACTCGGGCGCTGCCGTTCCAACCCGAGTGGGAGGAGATCCTGCGTCGGGACTTCGACCACTGGGGAACCCTCGACGACACGCAGCTCCACCGGATGCGGTATCTCGTTGCCCGGTTCGTCGCGTCGACCCGCTGGGAGGAGGCGCAGGGCATGGATCTCACCGACGAGGTCAAGGTGCTGATCGCCGCACAGGCGTCGATGCTGTTGCTCGGACTGGAGATCGACGAGTACCCCGACGTGACCTCGGTGATCGTGCATCGCTCGACCGTCCGGCTCCGCGGAGCCCATCGGTCCGCCGCAGGCACCTGGTCGGACCGCCCTCAGTACGTGATCGGTCAGGCCCACCCGAAGGGTCCGGTGGTGCTGTCGTGGTCGGCGGTGCGACGTGACGCGAGCGGGCGTCACCATCGTCGGCAGGGAGGCCAGAACGTGGTGTACCACGAGTTCGCCCACCGTCTCGACATGCTCGACGGGGTCACCGACGGAACGCCACCACTCGGCGACGAGAACGCAGCGCACGAGTGGGCCGACGTGTTCGAGAAGGCGTACCGACGCGTCCGGGCGGGTGAGTCGGTCCTGCGTGGGTATGCGGCCACCAACCCTGCGGAGTTCTTCGCCGTCGCCACCGAGGCGTTCTTCGACGATCCCGCACCGTTGCGGTTGCACGAGCCGGCGGTCTACGCCCAGCTGCGCGCGTTCTACGGCCAGGACCCGGCCGACCGGCTCGTTCGGAGCTGATTCCACCGGCCGGCGGAGCGGTCGATCCTGAGCGACCATGACTCATGATCGTGTCGGTTCCGTGTTTTCGAATCGGGCACGAATGAGACCGAACTCGTTCCGGGCATCCTGGGATCATGGGTGAGGTCCTGCGAGCGTCGGTCGAGCTCCCGACGATCATCTTCACCGCCATCCTCGCGATCGCGGCCGTCATGTGGGTCCTGTCGTTGGTCGGCGCCCTCGATGTCGGCGGCGACGCGGCCGACGGGATCCTCGACGACGCCCTCGAGCCGCTGGGAGCATCGGAGGTGCCCGCCACGGTGCTCCTCACGATCGTCGGACTCGCCGGCTGGTTCGTGAGCGTCCTCGCCAGCGTCTTCCTCCTCGACGGTCGGAGTGGAGCCTCCCTCGTCGGACTCTCGATCCTCGTCGGCCTCGGCGCAGCACTCTGTTCGTTGCTCATCACGTCCTGGCTCGGACGACGACTGGCGCGGGTCTTCGTGACCGAACGAGCTCCGTCCAAGCGCGATTTGCTGGGCCGCATCGTCGAGGTCCGGTCGTCGACCGTCACCGACAGCACCGGGCGCGGCGAGGCCACCTGGCCCGATGGCACCGTGTCCACCGTCGATCTCCGCACCACCTCGGGCAGCGGACTCGCGGCCGGCGAACTCCAGCGCGGCGACCGCGCTCTCCTCGTCGACTGGCGCGAAGAGACCGACGACTTCATCGTCGACCGATTGCCGATCGAGCTGGCAGATTGAGCCGAGCCGACCCGCCCGTGTTCACCACCTCTCCGACCCCGTCTCCATCACCGTCCCCGTCCCGACCAGCCGCTAGGAGTTCCTCATCATGGGCAGCGTGATCGCAGCCGTCGCCATCGTCGTGGCGATCGTCATCGTCGTCATCCTCTTCGTCGCATTGCTCGTCTCGCGACTCTTCCGCAAGGTCCCGCAGGGGCAGGCCCTGGTCGTCTCGAAGTGGCGTTCCGTGGTGGTCACGTTCACCGGCCAGATCGTCATCCCGGTGATCCACAAGGCCGAGATCATGGACATCTCGGTGAAGAACATCCAGATCGAACGACGCGGCCGCGGCAACGGGCTCATCTGCAAGGACAACATCCGCGCTGACATCGCGGTCGAGTTCTTCGTGAAGGTCGACCCCACCGAGCAGGCCGTGAAGAAGGTCGCTCAATCGATCGGCTGCGAGCGGGCGTCCGACATCGCCACGCTCCACACCCTCTTCGCCGCCAAGTTCTCCGAAGCGCTGAAGACCGTGGGGAAGAAGTTCGACTTCGAGCAGCTGTACACCGATCGAGACGCGTTCCGTGACGAGATCATCGAGGTCATCGGCAAGGACCTCAATGGCTACGTCCTGGAAGACGTCGCGATCGACTACCTCGAGCAGACACCGCTCGAGGACTTCGATCCCGACAACATCCTCGACGCCGACGGCATCCGCAAGATCACCGAGCGCACCGCCGCCCAACACATCGAGACCAACAAGGCGACCCAGCTCGAGCGCGAGGAGACGACCCGGCGAACGGTCGACGCCGACAAGGCGGTGTTCGAGATGGAGCGCGATCGCGCCGAGGCCGAAGCTCGCCAGCAGCAGGAGATCCGCACCGTGGCGGCGCAGGCCGACGCGGAGGCGAAGCTCGTCGAGGAAGCCGAGCGCAAGCGGGCCGAGTCGGCGCGCCTCGAGACCGAGCAGGGCATCGGCGTCGCGAACGAGAACAAGGATCGGGAGATCGCGGTCGCCGGCCTCAACCGTGAGCGCGTCGTCAAGGTCGAGGCCGAGAACATCGAGCGCGACCGCATGCTCGCCGAGGTCGGCCGCGAGACCGCGGTGGCCGAGTCGAAGAAGGAACAGGAGGAGCGCGCCCGCGAACTCGCCGACATCGCACGCGGACGGGTCGAGGCCGACCTCGGCGTCGCCGAGAAGGAGGAGGCGATCGCGACACTGCGGGTCGTCGAGGAGGCGCAGCGTCAGGCGGACGCCGAGGTGAAGTCCGCCGAGGGCATGGCGCAGGCGTCGTTCGTCGGCACGGTCAAGGAGGCCGACGCGAAGCGCCAGGCGGCGACCGCCGAGGCCGAGCGGGCCACGATCCTGGCGAGGGCCAATGCCGATGCGGCGCAGCAGGACTCCCTCGCGTCGCAGCGCCGTGCCGAGGGCGCTCAGGCCGAGGCCGCGGCGGGCGGGCTGGCCGACGTGCAGATCGAGCGCGAGCGCGCCGAGGCGATCCGGGCGACGGGGCTCGCCGAGGTCGAGGTCAAGCAGGCCGACGCCGATGCCGTCAAGGCCCTCGGTGCGGCCGAAGGCGAAGCGACCCAGGCGCGACTGGCAGGCGAGGGTGCCGGTCTCGAGGCGAAGGCCGCAGGCGTCGGCGCGATGACCGACGCCGGACGCGACCACGAGGAGTTCCGCCTCCGCCTCGACACCGATCGCGAGGTCGCACTCGCCGGCGTCGAGGCGCGAGCCGACGTCGCCCGATCGGCAGCGTCGGCGCTCGGTGAGGCGATGTCGAACGCCGACCTGCGGATCGTGTCCGACGAGGGGATCGTCGAACGCATCCTCTCGGCGGCCGGTCACGGTCAGGCGATCGACGGTTTCCTCGAAAACGGCAGCTACTCGAGACAGCTCCTCCGCCCGTACCTCGACGGTGAGTCGAACCTGGTCCAGGACGTGTCGTCGGGCATCGCCGGGGTCGGCGCAGCGGGCATCCGCGACCTCACGGTCGCCGAGTTCGTCGCGCGACTCGGGGGCCGTCTCGGTGACGGAGGGTCCGAGATCGTCGATCGTCTCCGGGAGGCGATCGAGTCGTCCGACCTCGGCGGGTCGAGCGTCGGTGACGTGCTCGACGCGCAGAGCCGGGACTGACCGCCGACGTGTCCGCCGAGTCGGGCGACGTCGCCGAGGAGGCGATGCTGCGCGGGGGTTCCTACGACCTCCTGCGCCGTCGGCTGGGCCAACACGTCGGCGCGCTCGAGGACGCCGCCGAGGAGCTCGACTCCCGCCGCATCGACGCATTCGGGTCCACCGCACTGTCCCTCACGGGCGCCGATCGACTCGCCACCGACCTCGCGTGCACCCCTCGTGACGTCGTCCGCATCGGTGACCTGCTCCTCCTCGGGTTCACGTTGGAACTCGCCGGTGGCATCGAGTCCCCCGAGCAGGTCTTCGCCCTCTACTCGGTGAGCGGGCTCGACCAGGATCGCCCCGATCTCGTGCCGGTACCGCTCGACGACGAGCGCAACTTCCTCGCCGATCCCGACTTCCGCGCCGAGTTCGACACCCTCGTCCGATTCTTCGGCAAGACCCGGTTCGTCGACCTCCGTCTCACGATCAACCACCTGCTCGCCGTGTTCCAGGTCGGCGACCGGATCGACGACGTCCGAGTGCTGCGGTGGACGCTCTCCGGCGACGGAGCCGCTCGCCGAGCGACATTCCTCGACGGGCGTGGTGAGCGGGAGTACACCTGGCCGCCGGCACACGATCGTCAGTGGACCACTGCGGTCCGCGAAGACCAGCGCGCCGGTGCTCACCCCGTCGTGTCGGTCCTCGACGAGGTGTTCGTCGGCTTTCGCAACGGCCGACTGCAACTGCGGGTCGATGCGGGCGGCGGGGCGACCCACGCGGAGATCGACGAAGGCATCGCGAACGCCGGGCAGTCGCTCGCCGACGTCGGCGTCGATCACCTCACCGTCGGCGACATCCTCCTGATCCGGGTTCGGCTGTACGACGAGTCACCGCGCACGTACATCTTCTCTCGGCGATCGCGGCGGGGACGGCGGGTCGACGCTGCCGGTGAGACCTCCCGCCTGCTCCCCGGTGATGAAGGCGTCGTGTTCCCGGGCGGGTACCACCTGACCTCCACCGGGACCCGGACCTTCGATCTCGAGGTGACCGACCTCGTCTTCGAGGAGATGATCGCCTCACCGAACGGCGAGGACGTGCTGTACGTCTTCCACCGGCGGACGACGGGCGAGTACCTGCTGATGCCGTACAACCTGGTGCGGCGCGACGTCGCGCAGGCCATCGCCTGCCACGGATTCGCCACGTTCGCCGACGGTTCGATGGTGCTGTTCCGCGATCAGCCCGTCGACGCCGAGCCGACCACCGCACATCCGGTCCAGTGGTGGGTCACCCCGTTCGCCGACGACGTCGACGCCGCGGCGTCGGCCGACGGTGACCCGTGGGTCGGGCGCGTCGGAAACGCTGCGTTGGTCGCCGGCCTCGGCGACGTGTTCGACGTGGTCCGGCTCGCCCGGGACGCCGACCCGACCGCCCGGACCTGGGAGTCGCTCACCGCCCGAGCTCGTCGTGCGATCGACCAGCATCTCTGGCTCGCCGACGATCCCGCTGCCGGGGTGGCCTCGGCGATCCGCGAGGTGGTGACCACCTCCGGGCAACTGCTCGACGAGCACCGTCTCGAAGAACGACGACGAGCCGCGGCGCGTGCGTCGCTCGCGGAGGCCGAGACCGACGTGCGCGAGGTGCTGAACGGCATCGGGACCGCGTCGACTCCCGACCAGGTGGTGTCCGCCCTCGGCCGGCTCCGGCGCACCCGCGGCGAGATGTCGACCGTCGCCGACATCGCCGCGATCGACACCGAACGTGTGGGCGAACTCGTCGCCGAACTCGATCAGGGTCTCGCCGATCTGTCCGACCGCGCCGTCGAGGTGCTGTCCCGTCCCGACGCGTTCCAGTCGCTCGGCCTGCGAATCTCGACGGCCGAGGCGTCCGTGCGCGACGCCACGACGTCGGCAGCACTCGACGAGGTCGCCGACGACCTGACCGCACTCGATGACGACCTCGATGCGGTCGTCGATGCCGTGTCCTCGCTCGAGAGCGGCGACCCCACGGTGCGGACGTCGATCGTCCGCAGCGTCGCCGACGTCACCGGAGGGGCGAACCGGGTGCGCGTGCTGCTCGATACGCGTCGCCGGGATCTCGGCGCCGCCGAGACCGCCGAGGCGTTCGACGCCGAACTCGCTCTCGTCGAACAGACGCTCAACGGGTCGGCCGCCGGTGCGTCGACGCCCGAGGAGTGCGACACGGTTCTCGCCCGGCTGCTCGTCACGATCGAGCGGCTCGAGTCGCGCTACGGCGACGATCCGGACCACTCGGCACAGATCGCCGAGCTCCGGGCGAACGCACATCAGATCGTCGGAGAACGGCGCACCGCTCTGCTCGACGAACGGACACGCCGCGCGGGGCGCATCGTCGACGCGGCCGAACGGCTGCTCTCCACGGTCACCGCGCGGGCCAGCGAGTTCGACACCGACGAGGAGGTCGCGGCGTTCTTCGCGACCGATCAGCTGACGTCGCGGGTCCGTGAGCTCGCCGACGACCTCGACGGTCTCGACGATCCCGGACGAGCGACCGAGCTCCGCAGCGGATTGCGTGAGGCCGCCGAGGAGGCGAGGCGCCGCATCCGCGACAAGGCGGCACTCGTCTCCGACGACGGGTCGATCGTGCTGGGTGGGGTCCGGCTGGTGCCCAACACTCAGCCGTTCGAGGTGGTGCTGTCGACCGGATCCGACGACGGCGGCTCCGCGGCGGCCACGGTCACCGCGACCGACTACGCCGACGACGTCCGCGACGAACTCGCCGAGTTCCGAGACCTCGTCGGGCGGTCGTTCCCATCCGAGACCGGCCGCGTGTCACGCAGCGAGTACCTCGCGTGGTCGGTCCTCGACGCAGCGGCGGATCGACCAGGCGGCGTGTCGGAGCTCCTGGCCGACCTCGCGGCACCCGAACGCCTCGGCGAGCGATGCCGCTCCGAGGCCGAACGGCGACACGGCGACGGCTACCAGGTCGGGGTCCACGACGTCGACGCCTCACGCATCCTCGCCGGCGTCCTCCCGACGCTCGAGGCCGAGCCACTCCTGCGTTTCACCGGTCACGTGCGCGGCCTCGCGCGCCTGTGGGTCTCGACCATGACCGCGACCGATGAACTCGACTCGTGGGTCGCCAAGGCCCGAGCGGCCGACACGGCGATCCAGCGGCTCGGCGCCCCGGGCCCGACGGAGCGACTGGTCGAGGACGCAGCCCACCTCATCGGGGAGTTCGTGGCGGCGTCCACGGCGCCGGCCGAACACCGAGACGCCTTCGGCAGCGATGAGCTCCGTCTCGCCGCCGAGTACGTCGTCGCCGAACTCGCCGACGGCCGAGAGCTCATCGCAGCGGCATCCGCGACGTCGCTGGTCGACGCCCTGTCGAGCGATCTCGGTTCCGATGGTGTCGCCGAACTCGAGCGGGCACTCGCCGGTGAGCGCGACCCGATCGAGCGCTACACCCTCGCCCGCGACTGGGTGTCGGCCTTTGTCGAGGCGAACGGAACGACCGATCACCGCTTCGACGTGGCCGAGACCGCCGCCATCCTCGCGACGCCCGACGTCGAACAGAACGTGGTGATCCACGGCTCGGCGATCACGATCGACGGTCTGGTCGCCGACCACCCGCGCATCGTCGACGGGACGTTGGTCACCCGGACCGACGAACTGGCCGCCGGAGCCGGTGCGCTCGTCTCGGAGATGCGCGACCGCTGGCCCCGGTACGCCGAGACGCGCCGGTCCGTGGTCGAGCACACCAGGGACCGGGTCCAACTCGACACACTTCGACCCTCGGTCATGTCCGGGTTCGTCCGGAACTCGCTCATCGACGCAGCCCTCCTTCCGCTCTTCGGCCCGAACCTCGGGCGCCAGCTCGGCACCGCCGACCCGTCCGACGTCGCCCGTCAGGGCCTCCTCGTCTTCATCTCGCCGCCCGGGTACGGCAAGACGACGCTGATGGAGTGGATCGCCGACCGACTCGGCCTCCTCATCGTGAAGGTCAACGGTCCGGCACTCGGTCGTGACACCGAGAGCCTCGACCCAGCCGATGCTCCCGACGCGGCTGCCCGAGCCGAGGTCGAGAAGATCAACCTCGCGTTCCGTCTCGGCCGCAACGTGATGCTCTACCTCGACGACATCCAGCACACCTCCCCAGCACTCCTGTCGCGGTTCATCCCCCTCGCCGATGCGACTCGTCGGATCGAGGGGGTCGTCGACGGCGAGGCGACCACGTTCGACCTCCGCGGCAAGCGGTTCTGCGTGGTGATGGCCGGTAACCCGTACACGACGGGCGGAGGACGGTTCGAGATGCCCGACATGCTCGTCAACCGCTCCGACGTGTTCAACCTCGGTGACGTGTCGGGGGACTTCGCCGACGAGTTCGCTCGGTCGTACCTCGAGAACTCGCTGGCTGCGTGTCCGGCGTTGGCGCCCCACGCATCGAAACTGCTCGACGACCTGCCCGGGGTGCTGCGGATGGCCGACGGTCGCGAACCGGTCGACGCGAGCGGTCTGGATCATGGGTGGGACGGGGTCGAGTTGGAGTCGACCGTTCGCTGCGTGGCGCTCCTGCGTCGAGCGCAGCGGGTGCTGTTGCGGGTGAACGAGGCCTACATCGCGTCGGCGGCCACCGCCGACGAGGACCGCACGGCGCCACCCTTCCTCCTCCAGGGCTCGTACCGGAACATGGCTCGGATCGCGGGGCGCGTCGTGCCGGTCATGACCGACGACGAGCTCGACGCCGTCGTCGACGAGCACTACGCATCGGAAGCCCAGACGCTCACCGACCGCGCCGAGCAGAACGTCTTGGCGTACCGGGCACTGATCGACCGGTTGAGCGAGGACGAACGAGCGCGCTGGAACGAGATCCTGTCACGGGCGGCTGCACGCGCTGCGGCCGCCGACGGCGTGGGCCGCATGGTCGACGCGATCGACCGGCTCACCGGCGCCGTGCTCCACGATCCCGACGATGCCGGTCCTCTGGGTGGCCACTGAGCCACGCCGCACCACCTCTGACCTGGTGTTTCGCTGCTCCACGAACCCTGTCACACCCCCCTGCGCATGATGTCGCCATGACCACGGCAGACATCATCGAACTCCCGCTCGACGGGGCCACGCCGGCCGCTGCTCGCGATGCGGTCGAGGCCGAGCAGCTCCGTCTCGGTCTCACGACGGCCGATGGGCGGCCGCTCCGTCCGTCACGGGTGCACGCCCGCTTCCGTCTCGATGCCACGACCCGCGAACGGGGTCTCCGCCACGTCGCCGAGATCCGCGCCCGCCTGGCCGACGGTTCCGTCGGAGGCGAGAACGATGTCGACGCCGACGTCGTCGAGCTGCCCCAGCGCATCCGCCCCGGCCAGAGGGCCTCCTGACCGTCCGACCGACTCGGTCCACGTCAGCGCATCCCCCACGACCACCAACATGCGCTGACACGAACACCGGCTCCCGCACTCACGTCAGCACATCCCGCGGCACGGGCCGGATGTGCTGACGGGAACGGTCAGGCGGCCGAGGGTGAGAGGTTGCGGACGGCCTCCCAGTGGTCGAGTTCGGGGTCGAGGGGCATGATCGCGAGCGAACTCGTGGTGACGCCGTTGTCGAAGTAGGCCTGGATCTTCGCCCGGCACTCCGCGGGTGACCCGTGCACGATCAGGTCGTCCACGACCTCGTCGGGGATCTCCGCCAACGCCGCCTTGCGATCGCCCGCCTTCCACGCTTCCCACATCCCACCGAGTTGGTCACCGCGACCGAGCCACTCGTGGAACGCGGCGTACACCGGCACGTTCAGGTACGCAGCGATCGCGAACTTGGCCGCACCGCGCACCGCCTCGGTGTTCTCGCTGGGGCAGCAGAAGATCCGACACACGATCTCCCGCTCCTCTCCGCCGGCCGCATCGTTCACGATCCGGGCCACGGTCGGGACGTCGTCGGGCGCCAGCCAGTTGATGATCGTGCCGTCGCTCTCCCGACCGGCGAGGCGCAACATGCCCTCCCGCAGCGCCGCGACGAGGATCTTCGGCTTCTGCTCGGGTCGAACCCCGAGGCGGAAACCGTTGACCTCGAACGTGTCGTAGGCCTGCTTGATCTTCTCGCCCTCGAGGGCATCGTTGAGGAAGCGGATGACGTCGCGCACCTTCTTGTACGGCTCCTCGAACGGGACGCCGTTCCATCGTTCGACGATCACGTTCGACGAGGAGCCGATTCCGATCGCGAACCGACCCGGCGCCGCGTCGGCCATCGAGGCAACCGATTGGGCGAAGAGCGCCGGCGACCGGGTGTACGCCGGGATGATCGCCGTGCCCAGTCGGAGTCGCGGCTCCCACGCCGCCGCCATGGCCAACGGCGTGAACCCGTCGGCTCCGTCCGACTCGGCCGACCAGATGTCGGTGTACCCGAGGTCGGCCAACTCGGCGAGCTTCTCGCGATGCGAGTGCAACGGTCCGGGGAGCGGAACGGTCATGCCGGGACGAACGGGGAGCGCCATACGCGCCACCCTAGGTTTCACCCCCACGCCAGCTCCGATCTCGTGAGAGATGACGACGTGCCGTGTCGTCGATGCTCACGAGAACGACGGGAGAGTGGGTGGGGGTCAGTCGTCGGGGCGCCAGAAGCGGACGATCACGGACTGGCTGGCCGTGGCCAGGAGGGTTCCGTCCTCGGCGAACATGTGGACCAGTCCGTGCCCGAACCCGCGATCCACCCCGTGGATCCGGATGTCCATCAGCACCCACTCGGTCGGCACCGTGCGGTACACGCGCAACGTGTTGTCGAGGCTGTTGCCTCCGCCGCGGCGGCCCAGCGCCTGACCGACGCCCATCGGCACGAAGTCCCCGAGGATCGCCAACGCGGTCGTGTCGACCTCGGTGATCACGTCGGGGATCCGGGCCCACATGATCGTGCGTCCGTCGGCGCGCAACTGCCCGGCGCCCGACTCGGTGGACAGCTCCGACCACTCGACACCCTGGACCATCCGCTGGTCGAACCGCCCGGTGATCGTGTCGGCGTGGTCGGGGTCGACGACCCGGGACGCGAGCGACTCGGGCACAGGCAGGTCGTCGGGCATCTTCTCGAACTGGCCCGACTCCACGATCGAGCGGTCGCCGAGCGATGCGTTGACCGTGAGGATCTCGCGGTCGTCGACGTGGCACACCGCACGCGCCTGCGTGGTGTTCCGCCCCTCGACGGCCAGCGTCACGTCGATGTCGAGCACCGACCCCGTCGGCGCGTACGACAGGTACTGCGCGGTGGCCCACACGCACTGGCGCTCCGCGGTGCCTTCGATCGCCGACACCGCGGCGCCGAGACCGCACCCGCCGAACAGGAAGTCGCCGGCGGTCGCGACCTTGCGCTCGACCGGCATCTTCCAGCGAAACCGATTGTGCGTCGGCTCGAGACCCAGGAACGTGCGGGAATCCACGACGTCGCACTGTACGACGCGGGTACGTTCCGGGCATGGGAGCGACCGTTCGGGTCCTGCTCGAGCACGGCGCCAAGAAGCGCATCGTGGCGTGTGCGTTCGACTGGCCGGGCTGGGACCGCAGCACCCGACTCGGTGACGATGCCCTGACGGTCCTCGACAGCTACCGACCACGCTTCGCGAAGGTGGCGGCGTTGGCCGGGTACGGCGACGAGTTCCGCCGCCTGGGCGACCTGGACGTCGTCGAGCAGGTCGAGGGCATCGGAATGACCGACTACTACGGCGTGTCGGGCCGGGCCGCCACGGCCGAACACGACCCCATGTCCGAGGGCGACGTCGACCGCAAGATCGCTCTGCTCCAGGCTGCATGGACCACGTTCGACGACGCGGCAGCCCGCGTGTCGGACGAACTCCGCCGAGGCCCGCGCGGAGGCGGCAGGGAGAAAGGGAAGATCGTCCACCACGTCAACGGGGCGGAGATCCACGAGTTCGCGCCGAAGGTCGGCGTGAAGGTGGCGCTGGAGACCAGAGACGATCCGACAGCGCTGCGCGCCTACCGCGCCGCGTTCGCCGACGCGATCCGAGAACACCACGAGCGGGGCGAATCGGCCCGCTCGTGGGCGCTGCAGTTCCTCATCCGGCGCTGCGCCTGGCACATGCTCGACCACGCGTGGGAGCTCGAGGACCGGGATCTGACCGGCGATCGGTAGCGGGCTACGTTCCGGGCATGGGACGCGCAGGCGCTGACACGTGGACAGGTGATGCGGTCGGATTGGTGGATGCGTTCCGTCGCGGCGAACGCTCGCCCGTCGAGGAGCTCGAGGCGGTGTACGACGCGATCGACGCCGATGCCGGCGACGCGACCGGACTCAATGCCGTGTGCTTCGCCGACCGCGAGACCGCGCGAGACGACGCCGCGAACGCCGATGTCACCCTGCCCTTCGGTGGCATCCCGCTCGGGGTGAAGTCGCTCACCGCCGTGGAGGGCTGGCCCGACGACGAGGCCTCCGTCCCGTTCCGTGATCGCGTCGCCGACCACACGACCACGATGGTCGATCGGATCCACCGATCGGGCGGCGCGGTGCTCGCCGCCCAGACCACGTCGAGCGAGTTCGGTGGCGTCAATCTCACCCGCACCGTGCTCCATGGGACGACGCACAATCCGTGGGAGCACGGCCGCACACCGGGCGGCTCGTCGGGCGGGTCCGCAGCTGCCGTGGCGGGCGGCATCCTGCCGATCGCGACCGGGGGTGACGGCGGCGGGTCGATCAGAATCCCGGCCGGTTTCTGCGGTCTGGTCGGGTTGAAGGGCACGTTCGGGCGCATCCCGCTCGGTCCGCGCCATCAGCTCGGCAACCTGACGGTGTCGACCGGCTGTCTCTCCCGCTCGGTGCGCGACACGGCCCGATGGTTCGACGTCGCCAACGGTCACCATCCGACCGACCCGCTGTCGCTTCCGAGCGTCGAGGGTTGGGAGGACGGGCTCGGGGGTCATCTCGGCGAGCTACGCGGACTTCGCGTCGCCGTCGTGTCCGACTGGGGCGGTGCGACCGTGTCGCCCGACATGTGGTCGCTTCTCGACGAGGCCGCCGACCATCTCATCCACGAACTCGATCTCGTGCGCGTCGACGACATCGACACCGCGCTGCCACGCATGGGCGCGGCGTGGTCGATCTCGGGGATGATCGCCATCGCCGCGCAGCTGGGGGACGCATGGCCCGACTGCGCCGACGACCTCACGCCGGAGATCCGGTACGGACTCGAGTCGACCGCCGACAAGTACTCGGCCGAAGCACGCGCTCGCATCGAACGGCGACGATCGGAGCTCAACGAGAAGATGGCGCGCATCTTCGATCCCGTCGACGGGGTCGATCTGGTGATCACGGCGTCGAACCCCGACGTGGCGTTCGACGCCGACGGTCCCCTCCCGTCGGTCTTCGGCGGCGTCGAGGCCCCGAAGGGTGCGGGCAACAACGGGCTCCTCACGTTCCCCTGCAACATGCACGGCAACCCAGCGATCTCGATCCCCGCCGGCGACCTCGACGGACTGCCGATCGGACTGCAGGTGATCGGTCGGCACTTCACCGAGCCGCTCCTGCTCGACGTCGCACTCACCATGGAGCGCACGCGCCCATGGCCACTCATCGCTCCCGGGAGATCGTGATCCCACCGTCGGCGCCGATCATTCCCCCGCTGCGGGCGCGATCTGCCAGGATCATCCGGTGCCAGCGAACGGAGTTCTCCCGTGTTGATCCTCGCCCTGCTCGGCTTCGGCATTCTCGTCGGCTGGCTCGCGCAGCTTGCGCTCGGTCGGCGATCGCGCCAGGTCGATTGGGGAATGGCGATCATCGCCGGCCTGCTCGGGTCGTTCGTCGGCGGGCTGCTCCTGTCGCTGCTGGCGGGTGACGGTCTCGACCTCCGTCCGAGTGGATTGATCGGATCGTTCGTCGGCGCCGTCATCGTCACCGTGGTGTGGCAGCGGCTCGCCGAACGCCGGTCGTAGTGCACCCGGCCCGGCCGGCGATCGCTGCGCTACGGTCACAGCCTGCGTCAAAACGACCGAGGAGTGTGACATGACCGACACGAGTCCCCAGGGCGCTCGCGAGAGCCTCACCTGGCTGGTGCGGGCGATCGGGTACCTGATCTACGCGTACGTGATCGTCGTCGAGATCATCCTCGCCGTCGGTTTCGTCCTCAAGCTGTTCGGGGCGAACCCGTCGGCTGGGTTCGTCGAGTGGTGGTACCGCGGACTCGACCGGGTCATGGCACCGTTCCGAGGCATCTTCACCCCGCTCGACCTCGGCACCACCGGTAACGACGTCGAGGCCGTTCTCGACACGTCGATCCTCTTCGCGATGGTCATCTACGCGGTCGTGATGCTGTTCGTCCGCGGCGCCATCGACTGGATGAGCCACCGTCTCGAGTTGCAACGCCATGACCGTGAGATGGCCCTGCGCCAACGCGAACTCGACGAGGCCGAGCGACGTCGGGCCATCGCGGAGGCCGAGCGCCGGCGCGCCGATGCCGAGAGGGCCGCGCAGGTCGGCGGCGCCGCCGGCGCCGCCGCGGTGACACAGCCCGGGTCGATCCCGCCCGCGCCCGGGGTGGTGCCGCCGGGGACACCGCCTCCCGCTCCCCCACCTCCGCCCAGCTGAGATCAGCCGACGGTGCGTTCGGCGCGGAGAACGCCGACCTCGACCTCGTCGTCGCCCAGGGATCGGGGCTCGCGGTCGATCGAGTCACCTGTTGCGGCGGGGAGAGCGTCGATGGTCGACGGGTGCAGGATCACCCCACCCCGGACGTCGCCGCCGATGGCGAGTTCGAGCGCCTCGCGAGCGGGACGACCCCACACCGAATAGGTCAGGCCGACCGGATCGACCACTCCGGTTGCGGCCGGCCCGCTGCTCATGGCGATGCCGTGGCGGACCGAGTTGCCGGTGTCGTCGGCGACGGCCGAGACCAGCGGTCCGACCTCGACGGCGAATTCGATCGCGCTCTCGGCGGCGACACCGGGACGGCCCACACCGGCGAGGAACACGTGGTGATCGACGGACGAGTGCACGCGTTCGAGGCCATGGTCGGCCGCGGCCGTCTCGATGTCGGACACGAGCGTCGACAGGAGTTCCGCCTCGGGCCCGATGTCGCCGGTCTCGGAGTCGCCCACCACCAGCATCACGACGACGACGGTCACGTCGTCGAGGAGGTCGCCGAGCTCGAGGTCCTGCTCGTGCACCGCCGTGACGGCCCGATCGGGAAGGGCCGAGCGGAGCAGTTCTTCGGTCGCCGCTTCCTGATCGGCCAACGCACGCCGCTCCGCTGCGAGCGCACCGGCGAACCGGCGCAGTTGGCGACCGAGATGCGCGAACTCGTCGGCGCTGCGATCGTCGAGCGGCGGATCGAGATCGCCGGCGGCGATGGACTCGGCGGCCTCGGAGAGCGGAGCGATCGGTGACGCCATCCGACGCGCGAGCCACCAGGACGCGATCGCGACCACGATCGCGAGAAGCAGCGCCGCCAGCAACACGCGGAGCAGGTGCGAGTCGAGCGGCTGGCGGGCTTCGCCGGTCTCGAGGTCGGCGACGACGACCCAGTCGAGCCCGGCGACGTCGATGGTCGATGCGACGCTCAGCGTGTCGTCGCCGAGCGGACCGGTGGACTCGCCGACGAAGCGTTCACCGTTCAACGCGGCTCGGACCGCTGACGTGTCGACGGTCTGCACGAAGACCGTCGAACCGGTCGAACGAATCGCCGCGGCCTCGTCGGCGTCACCCAGATCGTCGAGGTACCCCTCGGGATCTTCGATCCAGCCACGGACGTCGGAGCGAAGACGGCCGTCGCTGCCGACGACGTACGTCTCGCCGGTCTCCTCGAGACCGATCAGCTCCCAGGCTCCGCCGACGTTCATGACGTCGTTCAGAGCAGAGACCGGGATCTCACCGACGAGGACCGCGACGGGCGCCTGCCCATCGCGGATCACCGCGGCCGTGAACATGACCGGCTCCCCGAATCGAGCGACGTACGGGGTGAAGTCGAGCACGATCGACTGCCCGCTCGGCACCTGCAGCAGACGTTCTTCGAGCGCATCGGCGAGCGAACGTTCCCCGATCGACTGGTTCTGGAGACTCGCGCCGACGTCGAGGCCCTTGTCGGTGGAGTAGACGACGCGGGAGTCGTCGAGGCGGATCAGCATCATCCGGTCGAGGAGCGCGGCGTCGGTGATGGCGCGCAGATCCGCGTGGAGCTCGGCGTGCACCTCGCTGTACTCCGAGCCGTCGCCCGGATCGGCCAATGCGCTGCGCTCATCGTCGTCCGGAGCGATGACGTAGTGGTACAGCAGGTACTCGGACGACGAGTCGAGCGGGGTCAGCTCGGTGGGAGGCGCAAGGCCGACCGCGGTGAATCGGGCGGCGAGATCGTCACTCTCGACGATGTCGTCGAACGCCGATTGAACCTCGGCCGCCTGCTCCTCCGTCAACGTCTCGTCCTCGAGAGTGCCGAATGCCTCGACCAGTCGTGTGGCCGACGATGCGACGCCCGGGTCGTTCGCGACGACGGCGGTCCGGGAACGGATGTTGGCGAGACCGCGTTCGATCGCCGCGACGCGTTCGTCCTGAACGGCGGAGAGTCGACCCTCGACCTCGTTGTTGATGAGCTGGCGCGCCTCGACGAACCCGAGGACGCCGATGCCGATGATCGACACGACGGTGATCAAGGCGAACGCGACCCCGATGTGACGCCGAAGCGTCCATCCTCGGGTGCGCTCGGTCAGCTGTGCGTCGGCGTACTTCCTCACCGACCACTCGGTGCCCGGCGGCGAGGAGGCGGACGGAGACGCGGACGGCGACGAGATGGACTCGGACGTACTCACCCGTCACCTCCTTCCGGAGCGTCAGCGTCGGTCGCCTCGTCGGGGTCGGAGGCGGGCTCGACCGTCCGGAGGGCACGCTCGAGGCGACGACGACGCACGGTCCCGAGTTGATTGATGGCACGGGACAGTCGCGGGTCGCGGCTCGCGACACCTGCGGCGACCTCTCCGTCGACACTGACCACCTCGCAGTCGACCGTTGCCACTGCCCGCTGATCGACGCCGAGCTCGTCGCCGGTCCCGCCGAGCCCGAACACGTCACCCGGCCGGAGATCGGTCACCGACATGGACCGACCGTCGGCTCCATCGACGACGATCTGCGCCGCCCCCTCGATCAACACGTCGAGTGTGGACGGGGCGGACAGCTCGGCGATCACCTCTCCCGCGGCGAAACGCGCCTGGCGTGCGGTGGTCGCCAACCGATCGAGCTCGTCGGCGTCGACGCCGGCGAGGAGAGGCGCAGACGCCAGCCGGGACCGAAGCACGGCACGATCCGGACCGCTCGCCCCCGACGCGCCTCCGTCGTGGAGGAAGAGGTCCTGCGCCGGACTCGGCAGTGGAACACCCATTCGTTCGGACCAGTACCAGACCAGCCCGCCGAAGTCGCTCGACACCTGGGGACGTCGCGTGTAGTCGTCGATCCACAGCCGAACTTCGTACGTCATCAGCGGGTCGTCGACGGCGGTGACCGCCACGTCGGGTGCAGGGTCGTTGAGCACGCCCGGAGTGGCCCGAGCGGCGGCGAGCAACATCTCCTTGGCACGGTTGGGCGGATTGACGAACGCGACCTGGACCGGGAAACGGATCCGGTGCAGACGCGAGGGCTCGTCGTAGTTGACGACAGTGGCACTGGCCAGCGTCGCGTTCGGGACCACGACGAGGTCGCCGTCCCGGTTGGTGATCCGCGTCGAGCGCCAGTTCACGTCGACGACGCGACCCTCGAGATCGCCGTGCTGGATCCAGTCGCCGGGCTGGAACGGCTGGTCGACGAGCAGGAGCATCCCCGACGCGAGGCCGCTCAGTGTGTCCTGCAGTGCGAACGACACGACGAGCGAGCTGACGCCGAGCGCCGTGAGTGCGCCTGACAGATCGACGCCCCAGACTCCGGCGACCAGAATCCAGAACGAGAGCCCGATGACGAGCGCCCGCGGGAGCGCGAGCAGCAACTGGGGGATCGCTCGCTGACCGTCGATCCGTGGACGATCCCGGACAGCGGCCACGAGGATGCGCACCGTTTGGAGCGCCGCGACCGCACCGGCGACGGCTGCTGCCGTCCCGATCAGAACCGGGAGGATGTGGTCGGAGTCGAGGCCGAGAACCTCTCGCGTCAGCGTCAGGAGCACCAGCAGCGGCACGAGCCAGATGCGGATGACGGCGACGACCGACGACCACTGCGAGCGACGTTGCCGCAGCCGCTCCTGGATCTCGCCGAGTCCGACCACCACGAGCGGCAGGGCGATCACGACCGCCACACCCCACCCGAGCACGTCGTCGGTCCCGAGGTCGAGATCAGTCATCACCGAAACCCCCCTCTTCCCCGGTCACGGCCTCGAGTGACTCGTCGACGGTCGTGAGATCGAGGGACCAACCGAGGTCGGTGCGGTCGGGGTGAACCGGCCGCGCCGCTCCGGCGACATCGGGCGGGAGCAGCGCCAGCGTGCTCGCGGACACCACGATCTCACCGTCGCCGCCGTTGCGCGAGAGCAGGAAGACGTCGGACACGGTGGGTCCCCAGACGTCGTACACCAGGCGGCTCCGACCACCGAGACCTGCCGAGACCGGACCGGTGTGGACCGCGAAGTGGGCTCGGATCCCCGCACCCCCGGACTCCGACGCGATCTCCACCGCCTCGCGGGCGAACGCGACGGCTCGCGGTGCGTGGTCGATCAGCGCCCGATCGTGGCCGCACGCGATGAGCATCGCGTCGCCGACGATCTTGATGCGCTCGACCGCATGCCGACCGGCCAAGGTGTCGATCGCCGACGTCACGGCGTGGAAGCGAGAGCGACCTCCGGCCAGTGACGACTCGCCGTCGACCTCGGACAATCCACGGAGGACGCCCACGACGAGCGTCGCCGACGGGATGCGATCGAAGACATCTCGGTCACCGGCCTCGACCCGAGCGCTCACGGCCGATGGAAGCAGTGTGCCGAGCAGGGTTCGACGCCGCGCGTCGGCGACCTCGACGTCTCGGCGTTGCTCGTCGAGTCGGTCTTGCATCACCGTGAAGTCATCGGCGAGCCGACCGAACTCGACCGGACCGCGCTCGACCGCTTCGGTCAGCTCGCGCGGGTCGACATCGCGATCGAGTCGATCTCCGATCAGTCGGACCGGACGAATGAGTCGGTTCGCCCACGCCACGGCGAGCAGGGACAGCACCAGCAGCCCGATGGCCGAGATGCGGATGACGTCGTTGCGGTAGTCGCGCGTCGCTGCGTCGACCTCCGCCACGAGGATCTGACTGACGACGCGCCAGTTGAGATCGGGATCACCGATGTCGGCCACGAAGGCCTCGACCCTCCGCCCGACCGAGTCGGTGATCTCGACCGGCGCGTCTGACGAGTCGGCGGCGGTGAGGATCGCCGGGTCGAGCTCGATGACGGTCGCGGTCGTTCCGATCGCCTCGATCCGAGCTGCGCCGTCGGCGTCGAGGGCGCCCGTGTCGGTCGCGACGTCGAGGAACTCCTCGGGTGACTCCTCGTGCGCTCGGAGATCGGTCCGCACGATCCCGTCCGCGCCGACGACCACGTTCTGGCCGGAGCGCCCGAGCGGAGCGAGGTCAGCGGCGTCGACCGGCCCCACGACCTCGTCCAGATCGGCGCCCTCGTGGACGACGACCAACGATCCGACCACCTCGCCGTCAGCGCCGACCACGGGAGCAGCGGCTGCGGCGGCAGGTCGATCGGCGATCGGCGCGTACGGGGCGATGTCGCCGAGCAGCGGACCGGCCCCGGGTTCGAGCCGCGTCGACAGTGCCAACCGTGCGACCTCCGAACCTCCGTACGGGCCGGACCGCAGGTCGGTGCCGAGGTCGGGTCCAAGTGCGGCGCTGTAGACGATCCGGTTCGACGAGTCGACGAGCAGGACGTCGACCAGAGCGAGGCGCTCGGCCGCCTGATCGAAGAACTCTCCGAACTCGTCGCTCGCCGCGAGCCACTCGTCGATCCCCGAGAGATCGATCGGATCATCGTCGGAGCCGTCTTCGGAACCGTCGGATCGGACGCCGATGGCGACGGCCTGCAGCGTGAGCGCTGCGGACGAGTCGGGAAGGACCGACGAGAGCGACGGCGTGGCGCCTCGGGCGGCGGCCAGCTCGGGGAGCAGCTCGCGCTGATACCAGTCGGTGACCGTGTCGAGCTGCTGCGCGGTCGGAGGCTCGATCTCGTCGTACGCCTCGGCGAAGGCGATCACCGCGTCGGCCGTGGCCGGACCCGCGGCGAGGATCGTCGCGTCGCTTCGCCAGTCGGACAGCAGGAGCTGAACCGCGATGACTGCGCTCCCGCGTACGGCCGACAGCCGCTCGTCGGCCAGTTCGTTGCCGACGTCTTCGCCGGAGCCCAGACCGACGCCGAGTGTGACGGTGATCGACACCAGCGCCACGACCACGGCGGCGAGTCCGAGTCGCGTCGCGACCGACGTGCGCCGTCCGCGGCCACGTGTTCGACTCCCCCCGCTCGGCTCGCCGTCTGAGGGGGCCTCCGGCCCCGTCGCCATCCTGCTCGTCCCTGCTCGTCCTGCACTCGAAGCGATCCGCCCCGTCGACGGCCGGCACACAGTAGAGCACACGGAGTGGTCGAGCACTGCGACGATGTCGACCTCCCCGCCGCCGAGCGACGACGGCGAGCCGATCGCCGCTGCCGACTACGGTCACCGGCCATGAAGGTGGCCTTGACCGTCAACGACTTCCTCCATCGCGCTGAGCTCGTTTATCCCGACCGGACGGCGATCGTCGACGAGCCCGATCAGCCAGCTGAGTCGTGGGGGACGATCGCGTACCGCGAGATGGCCCGACGTGCGCGGGCGATGGCCGCCGGTCTCGACGAGCTCGGCATCGGCGTCGGCGAACGCGTCGCTGTGGTGTCGCACAACTCGGCGCGCCTGCTCACCGCGCTGTTCGGTGTGTCGGGATCGGGCCGCATCCTCGTCCCGATCAACTTCCGTCTCGTCGCCGAGGAGGTCCGATACATCGTCGAGCACTCCGGTGCGCGCATGCTGTTCGTCGACCCGGAGCTCGAGGACGCGCTCGCATCGGTCGAGTGCGAGCGGAAGTTCACCATCGGGAGCGCCGCCGACGACGCATGGATGCGGTACGACGTCGAGCCCCGCCCGTGGGAGGGCGACGAGGACGAGACCGCCACGATCAACTACACGTCGGGCACGACCGCCCGCCCGAAGGGCGTGCAGCTCACGCACCGCAACGTGTGGATCAACGCGAGCACGTTCGGGTGGCACATGGGCGTCAACGACCGCGACGTGTACCTCCACACGCTGCCGCAATTCCACTGCAACGGCTGGGGGATGCTCTATGCGGTCAGCGGCATGGGCGGCAAGCACATCATCATCCGCAAGATCGACGGCCACGAGATCCTCCGGCGCGTCGACGAACACGGTGTCACGCTCATCTGCGGTGCCCCGGCGGTTCTCAACGCCGTTCTCGATGCCGCAGCCGAGCTCGCCGCCGAGGGGAAGCCGATCCCCGGTCGCGATCGAGTGCGCATCGTCGTGGCCGGCGCTCCGCCGCCGACCCGCACGATCGAACGCACCGAGACGGAGCTGGGATGGGAGTTCGTGCAGATCTACGGCCTCACCGAGACGGCGCCACTCCTCACGATCAACCGCAACCGAGCCGAGTTCGACGACCTCACGCCGGCCGAGCGCGCGCAGCGACTCAGCCGCGCAGGAGTTCCGTCGATCGGGACCACCATGGCCACCGACGCCGAGGGCGAGATCATGGCGCGCAGCAACACGGTCATGGAGGGCTACTGGGAGCAGCCCGAACAGACCGAGATGGCGATCCGTGACGGCTACTTCCACACCGGTGACGGCGGCATGATCGACGGTGAGGCGTACGTCGTGATCTCCGACCGCAAGAAGGACGTCATCATCTCGGGCGGCGAGAACGTGTCGTCGATCGAGGTCGAGGACGCCATCTTCCAGCACCCCGACGTCACCGAGGTCGCCGTGATCGGGATCCCCGACGAGAAGTGGGGCGAACTGGTGACGGCACTCGTCGTCACGAGCCCTGGGAGCGATCTCGACGAGGCGGCCGTCATCGCCTGGTCGAAGGAGCGGCTCGCCGGATACAAGTGCCCGAAGAAGGTCGAGTTCCGAGGCGAGTTGGCGCGAACCGCCACCGGCAAGCTGCAGAAGTTCAAGCTGCGGGAACCGTTCTGGGCGGGAGTCGAGAAGCAGGTCAACTGACGGACGACCACGCACGTCATGCGAGCCGAATCGGACTCCGCGAGCACGCCGTCGGCGGGGATGGCCCCGTTCGAGGCGGTCAATCACTTCTTCGAACGGGCGGCCGATCGGATCGATCTCCCCGACTCGGCCCGCACACTGCTGAAGACTCCCGAGCGCGAGATGCGGGTCCAGATCCCGCTGCGTCGCGAGAACGGGGACCTCGACGTCCTGGTCGGGTACCGCGTCCAACACAACGGTGCCCGGGGACCGTACAAGGGTGGGATCCGCTACCACCCGACCGCTGACCTCGACGAGGTCCGGGCTCTCGCATCGCTGATGACCTGGAAGACCGCCGTCGTCGACGTTCCGTACGGCGGGGCGAAGGGCGGTGTCGAGGTCGACACCTCGGTGCTGTCGCAGCGCGAGATCGAGCTCCTCACCCGGCGGTACACGAGAGCGATCAGCGAGATCATCGGCCCGACCGAGGACATCCCCGCCCCCGACATGGCGACGAACTCGCAAGTGATGGCCTGGATCGTCGACGAGTACTCGCAGCGGTACGGCTACTACCCGGGCGTGGTGACCGGGAAGCCGATCGAACTCGGCGGCAGCGTGGGTCGAACCGAGGCGACCGGAACCGGATGCATCGTGTGCCTCGACCAGGTGGTCACGCAGCACAGACTCACGCGCGAATCGACACGGATCGCCATCCAGGGATTCGGCAACGTCGGTTCGTGGGCGGCCTTCGAGGCGGCCGAGCGCGGCTACCCGGTCGTGGCGGTCTCCGACCAGTACGGCGGCATCCACTCGGCCGACGGTCTCGACGTGACGGCCCTCATCGAGCACGTCGGGGCGACCGGAAGCGTCGTCGGCTTCCCCGGTGCCGACGCGATCGCCAACGACGAGCTCCTCGCTCTCGACGTCGAGGCGCTGATCCCGGCGGCGATCGCCGGCGTGATCAACCCGGGCAACGTCCACACCGTCAACGCGGACATCATCGTCGAGGGCGCCAACGGACCGATCACCCCGCGAGCCGACGACGCGTTGCACGACGGCGGCGTCACGGTCGTCCCCGACATCGTCGCGAACGCCGGCGGGGTCACGGTGAGCTACTTCGAGTGGGTCCAGAACATCCAGCGGTTCCGGTGGAATCGTCAGCGCGTGATGGGCGAACTCGAGTCGATGCTCACGAGCGCCTACCGGCTCATGGCGCAGCGCGCCGAAGAACTCGACGTGTCGATGCGGACCGCCGCCTTCATCGTGGGCGTCGAACGGGTCCGCGAGGCCAGCGAACTCCGCGGCATGCTCTGATCACGCCTGGGGTCTGACCCCAGGTGTGACATGTCACGTTCTGGGTCTGACCCCAGGTGTGATGTCACTCGAGGGTGGCGTAGGTGGTCGAGCGGTCGTCGACCGTGTCGCCTCGCACCTCGGCGACCGAGGCCTCGAGGTCCGTGAGGTAGTCGTCGATGACCCCGGTGTTGGTGTTGCTCACCGTCGAGTGGAGGTTGTCGGGTGGCGCCTGGCGATCGTGGTACCAGCCGCGCCGGAGCAGCGCGTCGCCGAGGGCGAAGGCGTCGACCCCCGAGCCGACCTCGCCGGCCATCGCGACGAGGTGGAACCGACCGTCGCCGAGAACGCGGATCCCGTCGATGGCGCTGATGCCCGCACGCATCCGGTCGGCGTTCTCGAGCGTCTGACGGGTGAGGTCCAGGTACCCCTCGACGCCGAGGTGCGACATCACGGCCCAGGCGCAGGCCATCGGCAGGCCCGATCGCGTCCCCTGCATGTTGGGCGATGCGTAGAACCCACCGAGCCAGTCGTCGAACACGAACGTCTGGTACTTCCGCATCCGCTTCGTGCGGTGGAGGATCACCGAGACACCCTTCGGTGCGTATCCGAGCTTGTGGATGTCGGCCGAGATCGTGGTGACACCGGGGACTCGAAAGTCCCACGGGCTGACGTCACGGCCGAGGCGCTCGGCGAACGGCAGAACGAACCCGCCCATGCACGCGTCGACGTGACACGACGCGTCGACCGACTGAGCCAACGCAGCGATCGCCGGAATGTCGTCCTGCACTCCCTGCGGGTACTGCGGCGCCGACCCGACGACGAGCGCCGTGTTCTCGTTCACCGCCGCGGCCATCACTTCGACATCGGCCGTGAAGTCGTCCCGGACGGGGACCGCCCGCACGGCGAGGCCGAAGTTGTGCGCCGCCTTGTGGAACGCGGCGTGCGCCGATGTGGGCAGCACGATCTCGGGCTCGCTGATGCCGCGTTCGTTCGCGGCGCGCTCGCGAGCGGCCAGGACCCCGCAGAGGATCGATTCGGTCCCACCCGACGTGAGGAAGCCGGCGGCCGGACCATCGTCGAGATCGAGCCCGTTCAGCAGGCCGGCGGTCCAGCCGACCACCTCCCGCTGGATCTCACCGAGGGACGGGAAGGCCTGCGTGTTCAGAGCGTTCTCGTGGAGGTAGAGCTTCGCCGCTTCCTCGGCCACGCGGTGCACCGACTCGCCGCCGTCGTAGACCATCCCGAAGGTACGCCCGTCCTGCCACCGGACGTCGTCGACCCGCTTTCCCACGAGATCGCCGATCACGTCGTCGACCGGACGTCGGCTCTGATGCAGCTCCATCTCGCCAGTGTGACAGGGCGACCGCGGCGCCGCAGCACGTGCGGAGCCGCACTACGGTCGATCCGCGACACGGCACTCCCCACCCCACCGCTCGATGGTCACCGACGACAGCACCACGGCCAGCAACACCGTGACCCTGAGCGACGCGGTCGGGACCGCGCTCTTGGCCCACGGTCGGCGGACGACGCTCGACGAGCGACTGGCCGAACTCCTCGTCCCGGGCATCGCCGTCGTGGTCGTCGCCGACGGCACGCCCGTCCTCGAACTCGCCAGGGGCGCGACCCCCGGCGGGTCGCCCATGTCGACCGACACCGTGCTCCAGGTCGGCTCGGTGAGCAAGCCGATCGGCGCGGTCACCGCCGCTGCGCTGGCCGCTTCCGGCGCGCTGTCGTGGGACGGGCCGGTCACCGACGCGCTCACCGGCTACGACCTGCCGCTCGGCGACGCAGCTCCCGAGGAGGTCACCATCGCCCGCCTGCTCTCGCACACGGGCGGCACCAACGTCGACGGCTTCCTCGGCTACGCGTCGAGCGAGGGCGCGCCCACGTTGACCGATGTCCTGGCCGGTCGAGGAGACACGGACGCGGTCAGAGTGTCCGCCACACCGGGCCGCGAGCCGCGCTACTCGGGCGGCGGCTACGAGATCGTGGAGCAGGCGATCGTCGACTCGTGCCGCGGTGAGCCGTTCGACGAGATCGTCCGCCGAGTCGTCTTCTCACCGGCTGGAATGGCCGACTCGTTCTGCTCACTCGACCCACCGGCCGAGTTGCTCGACCGCGTCTCGGGCGGTTCGGTCAACGGTGAGCGCCTCGAACACGGATGGCAGCGCCATCCGGAGTACGCAGCGGCGGGGCTCTGGTCCACCGCCGGCGATCTCGGTCGGTTCCTCCTTGCGTTCAACGCATCGCTCGCGGACGCGGACGACGCCCTGCTCCCGACCGAGTGGTCACGGCGGCTCGTCGACACCGTCGCACCGTTCGATCCCACCGGACCGTACGCAGCGGTCGCGACCGGCTGGTTCCTCGATGACGAGACATCGCCGACCGTGTACCGACACAACGGCCGGAACATCGGATACAGCGCAGAGATCGCCGGCACGATCGACGGCCGGTTCGGAGTCGCGGTGGTCACCAACGCTCTCCCGGGCGGGACGGAACTCGCCCGAGACGTGATCCGGACCGTGGCCGACCAGCAACGTTGGACGTGACGTCGCTGCGGGAGAGACGCCGCGGGGAGGGCGGTATCGGCCCGGGCCGAGGTCAGGCGGTGACGAGGATGCGCTCGCTCGCGAACGCGCCGACACCCACGTGACGTTCACCGATGGTGACCGTGAGGGTTCCGTCGGGTGAGGACGCCACCACCGTGCCGTCGTTGCCCGGCTGGATCTCGGACTCCTCGAGGAACTCGAGCAGGCCGGGAGCGAACTCGAGCTCCTCGGTGATGCGCTCGACGCGGAACGACGAACCCACCTCGACCGACGACAGCGCGGCGAAGTCGCCCTTCTCGTAGTCGGACCCCGGGATCGGGTTGCCGTGCGGGCAGGTCGTGGGGTTCCCGAGCATGTCGTCCATGGCCTTCTCGACCGAGTCGCTCATGACGTGCTCCCACTTGCCGGCCTCATGGTGGGCCTCGGCCCACGACAGGTGGAGGACGTCGGTGAGGAATCGCTCGGCGAGGCGGTGACGGCGAACCGTGCGCTCACCCAGCGCTCGACCCTTGGCGGTGAGCTTGATCTGGTTCTTCTCGACGGACACGAGGCCCTCGGCCTCCATGCGCTTGACCATCTCGCTCACGGCCGGCCGAGACACCATGAGTCGCTCGGCGATGCGCGCCTGGATGACGTCGATCTCGTCCTCTTTGAGTTCGAAGATGCACTCGCAGTACTCCTCGAAGGCCGGATGGTGCTCGCCCGGTGCTGGCATGCGATCAGCCTACCGAAGCCCCGCCACGGCCGGGGGTTTCAGCCCCCGGAACCGAGACGAGTTCGATCGCTCGTCGAGCCAACTCGCCGATGTCGACCGCTCCACCCGAGCTGCTCCATTCCTCGACCACGATGCGCCGAGCCGCCACCAGCGCGGCGGCGAGCACGCGGACGTCGAAGTCGTCCTCGGGTCGGCGCCACCGCTGTGCGATCCAACGACTCAGCTCACCCTCGAACCGCACCTCGTAGGCAGCGATGGCGTCGGACAGCGAGGGCGTGGTGCGAACGACCAGCACGCGCGAGACGTCGTCGGGCCGGAGCGGGAAGGCCCGGTCGTGCTCGATGATGGCGTCGACGAGCGCCCGACCGACCGGGAGCGCCGGGTCGCGTCCGTACAGCATCTCGACGAAGGCTGCCGTCGCCTCCTCGGTCCCGTGGAAGAGCACGTCGAGCTTCGTCGGGAAGTGGCGGAAGAACGTCCGCTGGCTCACCCCGGCCGCCTCGGCGATCTGAGCGGTCGTCACCTCGTCGTAGCCGCGACGGACGAACAGGTCGAGCGCGACCGACGCGAGACGCTCGGCGGTCGACGGCGCGGAGGACACGACGTCCGCCGCCGACGTCGTCGGAGACGCCACGCCTGCAGTCCTGTCTGCAGCGACCTCTGCAGTCATGTCCGCAGCATGGCACAAAGACCCTTGACAGGTGTCATCGACTGACGCAATCGTGTTCGGGATGCCTGACACCAACACTCCGGCCGACGCACAGGCCGAGATCCCACCCCCATCGATCGGGCTCGGCGAACTGATCCGGCCGATCCGTTCGAAGCTCATTCTGGCATGCTTGATGCAGGCCGTCGCGTCGATCGCCGGGCTGGTTCCGCTGATCGCGATCGCTGAGTTGGCGAAGGAACTGTTCGCCGATGGAGGCGCCGACGACGGCCGACTCTGGACGATCGCCATCGTCGCGGCCGTCGCCTTCGTCGTCCGTCTCGCCTTCTACCTCGGGGCACTCTCGGTCACCCACTACGCCGACAACGACCTCCAGCTCGAGATCCGCCGACAGCTGGCCGACCACATGGGTTCGGTGCCGCTCGGCTGGTTCGACGATCACGACAGCGGTGAGATCAAGAAGCTCGTCGTCGACGACGTCGGCGCCATGCATCCACTCGTCGCTCACGCGCTGACCGACATCACCTCCGCCGTCGTCACTCCCATCGCTGCGATGACGTATCTGTTCATCGTCGACTGGCAGCTGGCACTCATCGTGCTGATCCCGTTCGCGATCGGCATCTTCCTCTACGGCAAGCAGTTCTCGGGCTACGGCGAGAACATGGCGAAGTACAACGAGGCGCTCGAAGAGGTCAACGTCGGAGCGGTCGAGTTCGTCCAGGGCATCTCGGTCGTCAAGACGTTCGGCCAGGCGGGACGCGCTCACCGGCGCTTCATCGATGCAGCGTTCCGACTCGTCGACTACTTCTGGGACTGGGTCTCGGGCCTGCTCCGCGTCTCGTCGGCCGCCGAGGTCGCTCTGTCGCCCCTCACCACGCTGGCCGTCATCGCCGGGACCGGTTCGTGGTTCGTGTCCAACGACTGGATCTCCGCGACCGACCTGGTCGTGTTCTTCGTGCTCGGTCTCGCGCTCACCGCGCCGATCCTCACCCTCGGGTACGCGATGGACGAGGTACAGCAGGCCAGCCGCGCCGCCGGCCGGATCGGCACGGTGCTCGCCGAGCCGGTGCTGCCCGAGGCCGCCGATCCGGCCGTTCCTGCCGACAACTCGATCTCACTCGACGGCGTCGGCTTCAGCTACGACGGCGAGCGCGACGTGTTGCGCGACATCGAGCTGCGCATCGAGCCCGGGACGCTCACCGCCTTGGTGGGGCCGTCGGGATCGGGGAAGTCCACGCTTGCGAAGCTGCTCTGCCGCTTCTGGGATCCCACGGCCGGAGCGGTTCGTCTGGGCGAGGTCGAGCTGCCGGACATCGCACGAGACGAGCTCTACCGCCGGGTCGGGTTCGTGTTCCAGGAGGTCCAGTTGCTGCGAGCGTCGGTCGCCGACAACATCGCGCTCGGTCGTCCCGACGCGAATCGGTCCGAGATCGAGCAGGTGGCCCGGCTCGCCCAGATCCACGATCGGATCGAGCAGCTTCCCGACGGCTACGACTCGATCGTCGGCGAGGGTGCTCTCCTCTCGGGAGGCGAGGCGCAGCGTGTGTCCATCGCCCGAGCGCTCCTCGCCGATCCACCGATCCTCGTGTTCGACGAGGCGACGTCGTTCGCCGATCCCGAGTCGGAAGCGGCCATCCAGGACGCGCTGTCGAACCTCACGATCGGGCGCACGCTCATCGTGATCGCCCACCGCCTGTCGACGATCGTCGACGCCGACCGCATCGTCGTGCTGCGCGACGGCCAGATCGTCGAGACCGGCACGCACGACGAACTGGTCGACCTCGGCGGCGAGTACAGCCGTCAGTGGAGTGCCGACCAGCGGGCGTCCCGAGCACGCGACGCCCTCGTCGAGGGATCGGAGGTCCCGGCATGATCAAGCGACTCCTCACGGTCGTCGCCGACGACACGCCCCTTCGTCGGTGCATCGTCTGGTGGGTGGTGGCCGGTGTCCTCCAGGGGCTCGGCTTCGTTCTCCTCGTCCCCGTGCTGTCCGCACTCCTCGACGGCGACACCGGGACCGCCGCCTGGTGGTCGCTCGCCATGGTGGGAGTGCTCGTCGTGTACGCCGCCGTGCGATACGTGGCCCAGCTCGCCTCGTACCGGGCTGCGATCGGTCTGTCGAAGGGACTCTTCCAGAAGCTGGGTGACAAGGTCGCCGTACTTCCGCTGGGATGGTTCCACGGCGATCGGGTCGGGCCACTCGGACGACTCACGAGCAAGGGCGTCATCGACGTGATGGGCGTGCCGGCTCACATGCTTCGGCCGATCATCACCGCCTTCGTCACACCGGCCACGCTCCTCGTCGCCCTGGTCTTCTTCGACTGGCGCCTCGCGCTCGCCACCCTGGCCGCCGTCCCCTTCGCGTTCGCTGCGTTCCGCTGGACGCAGTCGCTCGTCCGGAAGGCCGATGGAGCGCATCACGACGCTGCCGCCGAGGCGGGAAGTCGGCTGGTCGAGTTCGGTCAGACCCAAGCGGTGCTGCGGGCATATGGCCGCAACGTCGACGGCAACCAGATCCTCGACGACGCGCTCAGCGGATACCGCGACGCCGGACGGAACCTGCTCACCACGGCCGTCCCGGGCCTCGCCGGATTCGTCACGGTGATCCAGATGGCGTTCACCGCGCTGCTCTTCGTCGGTGTGGCGATCGCAACCGGGGGCTCGCTCGACGCTCCGGAACTCATCGCGATCCTGGTTCTGATCGTCCGCTTCGTCGAACCCCTCTTGGTGGCGGCCGACATCGGCGGCGCCATGAAGATGGCCGATGCGACACTCGATCGAGCAGACCGGCTTCTGAACGAACCACTCCTGCCGGAACCCGCGACCGACGACCAGCGCACCCTCGCGAGCGGCTCGTTGTCCGTCGACCTCGACGCCGTCGGGTTCGGGTACGATGACGAGCGTCGGGTGATCCACGACCTGAGCCTCGACGTGCCGGCCGGATCGATGACCGCTCTCGTCGGGCCGTCGGGATCCGGCAAGACCACGGTCGCCCGGTTGGTCGCCCGGTTCTGGGACGTCGACGAGGGCGCGGTGCGAGTCGACGGCACCGACGTCCGCGACGTCCCCACCGAGCATCTGATGTCGAAGGTCTCGATCGTGTTCCAGGAGACGTACCTGTTCGCCGGCACCATCGCCGACAACCTCCGCCTCGCCAAGCCCGACGCGACCGGCGACGAGCTCGCCGAGGTCGCCCGCCTCGCGCGCCTCGACGAGATGCTCGAACGACTGCCCGGGGGGTGGGACGCTGAAGTCGGTGAGGGCGGCACGCGGCTCTCCGGTGGCGAACGCCAGCGCGTGTCGATCGCTCGCGCACTGCTCAAGGACGCACCGATCGTCCTCCTCGACGAGGCCACCGCTGCGATCGACCCGCTCAACGAGGTCGCGATCCAGAACGCGATCGACACGCTCCGCGGCGACCGCACGATCATCGTGATCGCGCACCGTCTCCAGACCGTGGTCGGCGCCGATCAGATCGTGGTGCTCGACGATGGGCGAGTCGGTGAGCGCGGCACCCACGACGAACTCCTCGAACACGGCGGTCGGTACGCCGACTTCTGGCGAGAACGCGAACGAGCCGTGGGCTGGCGCATCTCGAGCGGAGTCGGACGATGACCGCCATCGAAGTCGAGCAGCTCGTCAAGACGTTCGGCGAACAGCGCGCGCTCGACGACCTGACCTTCCACGTCGACACCGGTGAGGTGTTGGGCCTCCTCGGCCCGAACGGAGCGGGCAAGACCACGGCGATCAACGTGCTGTCCACGCTGCTGCGGCCCGACGGCGGCACGGCACGCGTCCTCGGTCACGACGTCGTCGCTGCCGCCGATGAGGTCCGTCGCTCGATCTCGCTGACCGGCCAGTTCGCCGCCGTCGACGAGGCGCTGACCGGCACCGAGAACCTCGTGCTGTTCGGACGACTCCGCGGGTTGACGAAAAGTGATGCCATGACTCGCGCCGCCGCGCTTCTCGATCGCTTCTCGCTGTCGGATGCGGCCGACAAGAGCGTCGGCCAGTACTCGGGTGGCATGCGTCGGCGTCTCGACCTCTCCGTCAGCATGGTCGTCCCCACACCGGTGCTGTTCCTCGACGAACCGACCACCGGACTCGACCCGCGAAGCCGCAACGAGCTGTGGGACGTGGTTCGTGAACTGCGGGCCGAGGGACTGACGATCGTCCTGACCACGCAGTACCTCGAGGAGGCCGACACCCTGGCGGAGCGGATCGTCGTGATCGACACGGGCCGGGTGATCGCCGACGGCACACCCGACGAGTTGAAGGATCGAGCGGGCGGCCAGGCATGTGTCGTCACGCCGACCGATCCGGACCAGCTCGACGATCTCCGGTCGGCATTGTCGTCCGTCGGAACCGCGACGGTCGAGGGCGACGCGGTCGCCGTGGCCGGTGCAGACTCGGCACGCCTTCCGGCGGTGGTGGCCGCCGCTGCAGCCGCCGGGATCGAGCTCGCCGATGTGTCCCTTCGTCGTCCGACGCTCGACGACGTCTTCCTCCAGCTCACCGATCGACCGGCCGCGTCGCCCGATTCGTCGACCGATGGCGCGACCGGCGAGGCGGTCGACGTCCGATGACCGCGTCGCTGGTCCTCGACGCCGGCCTCATCGGCGGGCGATCGATCCGGAAGTCGTCGCGCAACCCGGCGTCGATCCTCGGCGCCATCGTCTTCCCGCTGCTCTTCTTCGCACTGTTCAACATCGTGATGCGGCGGATCATGGAGGCGCGCGACTTCGACTACGTGCAACTGCTGCCGTCCACGATCGTCGTCCAGGCGATGATCTTCTCGGCCATGTCCTCGGCGTACTTCGTCGCCGAGGATCGCGTCACCGGGATCACGGGCCGATTCCGCTCGATGCCGGTCCATCCGCTGGCGCCGATCCTCGGCCGTGCGGTCGCCGACGTCGCTCGAGCCTTCGTCTCGCTCTCCGTCGTGCTCATCGTCGGCGTCATCGTGGGTATGCGGTTCGACGCCGGGATCGGCTGGCTCCCGGTGTACGTCGCCGTCGGGCTGCTCTTCGCTCTCGGGATGGCTCTCCTCTTCGGACTGCTCGGCTACGTGGTGTCGACTCCCGAAGCGGCGGTGTCAGCGGCCTCGATCCCGTACCTGCCACTGCTGATGCTCTCGTCGGGGTTCGTCCCGGTCGAGGACTTCCCCGGATGGCTCCAACCGTTCGTCGAGTGGCAACCGGTGACCGCCACCATCGATGCGCTGCGAGCACTTGCCGGCGACGGCGACATCGCCCGCGACGTCACCCTCGCCCTCGCATGGTCGGTCGGACTGATCGTCGTGTTCGGAGCGATCGCCACCCGTCGCGTTCGGAGCGTCGCATGAGCACCGCCGTCGTCGACCCACCCGTCGCCGCGTCCTCTCCGGAGCCTGCGTCGACCGCCACGGCAAACGCGGTGTTCGTCGGACGGTCGGTCAGACGGTTCCTCCGCCGACCCGACTCGGTCGTCTTCACGGTCGCGTTTCCGCTGCTGCTCCTGCTCACGATGCTCGCCGTGTTCTCGTCGGCGGTCGAGGCGTTCGAGGACGCCGACTACGCCCAGCGCCTCGTCCCCGGGCTGACCGTGTCGGGGGTGTTGTTCGGTTCGCTGGGAACCGCCGTCGGCTTCTGGAGCGATCTCGACACCGGCTTCATGGACCGGGTTCGCTCGCTGCCGGTGTCGCCAGCTGCGCCACTGGTCGGAACCGTGCTCGCCGAGGCGGTCCGCGCACTCATGGCCGTCGTCGCTCTCGCGGCCGCCGGGTACGCCTTCGGCTTCCGTTTCGAAGCCGGAATCGGACGCGCGATCGGCTACTTCGTCGCCGCGATGATCGGGGCGATGGCGTTCACGTGGATCGGGCTGTACGTGGCCACGATCGCCACCAGTCAAGAGTCGCTGTCGCCGCCCCTCAACGCGTTCTTCCTCGTGCTGCTGTTCTTCTCGGAGGGTCTCGTCCCACTCGACGCCTACCCCGGGTGGGCACAGCCGTTCGTCCAGGCGAATCCGGCAACGGCGTTCGTTACGCTGCTCGACCGTCTGGCCAGAGGCGGCGACCTCGGGCGACCGATCCTCAACGCCGCTCTCTGGTCGATCGCCATCGTCGCCGTGTTCGGCACGCTCGCGGTCCGTCGCCTCGCTGTCGGTCGCTCGGCCGGCTGAGGGTCGATATCCCGACGGGAGACGGCCGTCGCAGCGTCGGAGTACCGTGGTCGGGCCTGACGTGCCCATCAGGTGGGATACTCCGACGATGTCGTGGCCGTTGGTGACCGCCGACGGGGTCGAGTTGTCGGGGCTCGGTCCGACGAGGAGTCGCCGACCTCGAGAGTTCGACGGCTCGGCCCCGGGTGGGGATCTCATCCACCATCGGCTCGTGTGGCCGCTCTCCCCGTCCGTCGCGTACGTGTCGGCCGGGCGTCGAACGTATGCACTTCGACCGCCCGACGCAGCCTGGGTGCCGGCGGGACTGCCACTCACCGTTCACGGAGCGTCACCGGTGGGCGCAGCACGCTTTCAGGCCGGCTCGTGTCCGGCGAGATGGGCGTACTCGGCCCACCACCTCGTCCTGGAAGCGGGTGTGACCTCGCTCTTGGAATGGCTGCCCGCTCATGTCGAGCGGCCGTGGGCGTCGAGCGTCGTGTCCGCCGTGGTCGATCAGATCGCGCTGGCGCACGGTCGGGCCCGAGTCGATCTCCCGCTCCCGGTCACACCCGTGCTGCGCGACGTCGCGTTGTCTCTTCTGGACAATCCGGGCGATGAGTCCGACGTCACCGAATGGGCGCGGAGAGCCGGGTACACCCCGCGGAGCTTCCGTCGTCGCTTCGTCGTCGAGACCGGGATCGCATTCGCCCACTGGAGGACCGAGGTACGACTCAACGCCGCGATGGCATCACTCGCTGCGGGTCAGACGGTCGAGGCCGTCGCGAGGGAATGCGGCTACCGCTCGTCGACGGCGTTCTCCCGCGCCTTCAGAACCGCCACGGGCCTTCCCCTCTCGCGATTCACCTGGTCCGACCATCACATCGGACAGTCTCTGCGAGCCGAGTGGCCGCTGATGCGCGATGTCGATGGAGATACTCATCAGGTGAACCTACGTGCACTTGATATGACCGCCTTACCGACCCGCACCGCCGCCCTCGCTGGAGCCGGTCTCCTCCTCCTCTCCGCCGCCTGCGGAAGCGACTCCGACGACGAGTCAGCGTCGGCGTCCGTCGAGTCCGATGCGTCGGAGTCCGCATCGACCAGCAGCGAGGAGTCGACCGGTGACGAGCAGTCGGGCTCGGACGATGACGGCACGAGCGACGGTGGAGGGGCCGAGGTGAGCGGCGGTCCGTTCCCGGTCACCGTGGCGCACCCAGCAGGGGAGACGACCATCGAGGCATTGCCCGAGCGGGTCTTCCTCACCGACGTCCGGTGGGAGATGGCGTGGGTCACGGCGTTGGGAGTGACGCCGATGGGGTACACCGGCTTCGCCAACGGGGGTCAATGGGGTGATGCGGAGTGGCAGGGCGATCCGCTCCCGGACAGTGTCGTGTACTTCGAGACGACTGCGGAGTACAACTACGAGGAGATCGCTGCGCTCGAGCCCGATCTGATCATCCACACGGGGGTCGTCGGGCGGGATGCCGTCGTCGACACCCTCAGCGAGATCGCACCGGTGGTGACCCACGCCGGCGACACGCTCGAGAGTCGTGGCCGTCCGATCGCCGAGGCACTCGGTCGAATGGACCGCTACGAGGAGATCCTCGACGAGCTTGCGGAGGAGGTCGCGCAGTTCAACACCGAACTGGACGACTCCGCCACCGAGGCGAGCGTGAGCTTCTTCCTGTTCTTCCCCGACGGGCAGATCGCCCTGTACGGCGGGGACTGGTGGGCTGCCGACTTCCTCTATGGCCAGCTCGGGCTCCAGCTGCCTCCGGGATACGACGACTTGGACTTCCCCGAGAACGGCGACGAGCTCCTCTTGAGTCCCGAGCAGATCGAGTCGGTCTCCGGCGACATCCTCGTCTGCATGACCTACAACGAGGAGTCGGCGCAGGCATGCAGCGACTTCGTGGACGACCCACTCGCTCAGGGCCTCGAATCGGTCGCCGCCGACCGGGTCGCATCGGTGCCGTTCGACGGCGTGAATCTCAACAGCACCCCGCAAGGTCGGCGGGCCGCCATGCAGCTGCTGGCCAGCGAGGTGTTGCCTCTCATGGAGTAGCCCCCGACGCCGAGACCTGGGAGTGGAACGAGACCTCCGACGGCGACCGGCGTTGGGGCGATCGCCGCAGTCAGGTCTACCCTCTGGTCGATGTTCGGCACACCTCCCTCGCGCCGCCGATCCCCGTTGGCGGCTCTCGCCGTCGCCGCAGGCCTGGTCTTCGCCGCATGCGGCTCCGATGACGCCGACTCCGACGCCGACGAGGCATCGACCACGGAGGCGGCGGCATCCGACGCGTCATCGTCCGCCACGTCGAGCGACGACAGCGACTCACCGACCACGGACCCCCCGATCGAGACCGAGCCCCCGGCAGACACTGACCCGCCCGCCGACACCGAACCGCCCGCCGGCACCGACACACCGATCGACACCGAACCTTCCGACACCGAACCTCCAGCCGACACCCAGCCCTCGG
>JBCDAK010000005.1:0-59330 GCA_039185545.1 Actinomycetota bacterium | reverse complement strand
GCGGTCGACGACGCCGCGATCGGCGGAGACGCTGCCGCGCCGACGGCCGACACTGCTGCGTCGACCGTCGAGATCGCCACCACGGCGAGGCAGTCCCCCGACCGGGCCCGCCCCGATCGCAGCGACGACGATCCCGCTGACGACCCGGTCGACGCGCTCGACAGCGTCGACGCCGCCGACACCATCACCGTCGACGACACGTCCACGACGACCAGTGCCGCACCCGCTCCCACCTCCACCACCGAGCCGCCGGTCGATGCGGCCGATCCCGACTGCGTGGTCCGGGCAACCGCCGACACGTCGCTCGAGAGCGCCGTGCTCGGTCTGGCCCCAAACCTCGACGCTCCGGACGGCGACCTCGACATCGTCGGGCTCTGGGTCGAGAACCGGTTCGCCGACACGGTCCGGCCCGGCGACCTGATCGACGTCTGCGTCGGGAACGGCCTCGACGACGTCGATGGGGGTGATCTCGACGTGACCGACGCCGAGATCGACGCCGCACGGAGCGCCGCCATCGAACGGCAACAGACCCGTCTCAACGACCTGTTCGCCGACCTCGGCACGGGCGACATCGCCGTCGACGGCCAGTCCGGTGACCGAACCGGCCAACGGCTGTGCGGTGCCCGGCTGATGCTGGGCCTGACTCCGAGCATGGCCGACATGCACCCCGGGACCATCGAGCAGGCGACCCTGTTCGCCACCGAGGCGTTGCCCACCCCGTTCGATCACGACGCCGACGACGAGCGCTGGATCCTCATCGATCGGACCTGCCAGCTGCTCTTCGCGGGCACCGGATCGAACACGGTGTACGCGTTCCCCACGTCCACCGGCGAGGACGGGTTCGAGACCCGGCTCCACGACCGGGCGCGCGCCATTCGCTTCAACCCGGCGGTCGAGAACGGCGGTTGGCACGACAGCAGCGAGTTCCCCGTCGGGGTCGACAATCCTCTCAACGGCAACATGTACAAGCCCCTCTACTTCGACCTCGGCCAGGCGATCCACGGCGCCACCCACGTCCCACCGGTGCCCGACTCGAAGGGCTGCGCCCGGTTGCGGGTCGGCGACCACGACCGCCTGCTCGGATGGGTCGGACTCGCCGACGCACAGGAGGAGACGTGGCGTCGTGAGGACCTCACGATCGAGGTCTCGGTGCAGGGCGACTTCATCGATCGCTGACCGAAAACGATCCGCGAACCGCGTCCGGCCGTTCTACGACACTCCGTAGTATGAACTGATGGAGGACCCGCTCGTGCGCGCCTCGGAGACGGAGCCCGCAGCACCGGTGTCGTTCACTCGCCGCCACCTGCTCGGAGCCGCCGTCGCCGTGGCGGCCACCGGCGGTGTCTGGGCGGCCACTCGCTCGTCGGGCTCGGGTCCGTCCGACTCAGCAGCGACCGGTGGCGTCGCCGGTTCCGACACCCCAGCCCAGCCTCCCGCAGAGCCGGCGGCCACCCCACCCCCCTCCGCGGCTGCCACGGTCGAGTCCGCACCGGGCGAGTCCGCACCGGCGGCCGAACCGGTCGCACCCCTCACCCGCTCGCTGCAGTACGGCCTGGCCGGCGATGACATCCAGGCGTTGCAGCAGCGGCTCGCCGACCTCCCGTTCGATCCCGGTCCGGTCGACGGGATCTACGGCGGGATGACCGCCCGAGCGGTGTGGGCCTTCCAGAAACTGGTCCAGGGCATCCCTCGGACCGATGCCGACGGCGTCGTCTCCGACGACACCTGGCAGTTGATGAACCAGCCGCTGCGCATCGCCCCGCGGCGCACGCCCGGAGGCACCCACCTCGAGGTCTACCTCCCCGAACAGGTCGCGGTGCTCTTCACCGACGGCGAGGCCACCAACGCGAGTCACGTCTCGTCGGGCGAGGGGATCGAGTGGTGTGGTGAAGTGCTCGTCGACAACGACGACGGCACCACCGAGGTCGAGGGCATCTGCGGGATGTCGATCACGCCCGGCGGGGTGTACCGGTTCGACCGCAAGGTCGAGGGCTGGCGCAACGCCAAGCTCGGCCGTCTCTACAAGCCGGTCTACTTCAACTTCGGCATCGCCATCCACGGCGCCACCAACGTGCCGAACTACCCGGCCTCGCGGGGATGCGTCCGCTACCCGATGCACATCGCCGAGTACATCCAGGACATGGTGTCGATCGGCGACGTCGTCTACGTGTTCGACGGTGTCGAGGAGCCCGAGGTGTACGGCGCCCAGCCGATGATCTTCGACTACCCCGATCCCGATTGGGTTCCCCCATCGACCACCACGATCCCCGAGTCGACCACAACCGTCCCCGAGGCGACCACCACGGCCCCACCGACCACCACCGCCACCACGGCACCGCCGACCACCACCGCGCCCGCGAGCAGCACGACGACCACCACGACGACGTCGACCACGACGACCACCACGACGTCGGTGCCGTCGGATCCCCTCGCGCCATCGAGCACCACCGCTCCGGCCGTCGGCGCACCCTGACCCTCCGCTGTCCGCCGCCGCCAGAGGCAGATCCGGACACCTCATCCGCCGTCGTCGACGGACCGGCGTCGACCGCGTCAGCGGAAGAGATCGCGGGTGGTGTCGCGCAGGACCGGCGCCATGGTCGCCTCGTCGTCGGCGCTCCAGGCGAACCCCCGCACGACGGCCACTGGAACTCGGCTGGTGTTGCCCTTGACGAGCTCCCCGGCGGCGGCGAGCTCGTCGGCCGTGCAGATCTCCTGCACGTGGAACTCGTGGCCGTGTGGGTCGGTCTGACCGATGTAGCTGTGCAGTGGATGGATCCCGGCCACGCCGATCGCCACGTCGGTCTGGCCTTCACGCCACGGTCGGCCGAACGTGTCGGACATCACCACCGCCACGTCGACGCCCAGCTCGGCGAAGCGCGACCGGAACGCTCGACACGAGGCGTCGGGATCGACCGGCAGTGTGAGGATGCGGCCTTCCGCGCCGCTCGACGACTGATCGACACCCGAATTGGCGCAGCAGAATCCGTGATGCGTCTCGGTGATCAGCACGGGACCGAGCTGGCGGACGATCCGCTTCGACTCGCGCAGCACCACCTCGACGACACGTGGATCCTTCTCCCAGCTGCTCCCCCACCGCTCGGCGAACTCCGACGGTTCGACGTCGGCGAGTTCGATCGTGCAGCCCTCCTGCTTCGACACGATCTTCGAGGTGATCACGACGATGTCGCCGTCGGCGAGCGAACGGCCCATCTCGTCGGCCGCCTCCGAGATCATCGCGGCGAGATCGACTCCCGCCGCGATCTCGGGCAACCCCTCCACACCGAAGATCTCGATCGACGCCATCGCTGCGAACGGTAGTCGTGACCCGCCGCGACGGCAGACTGGACCGGTGAGTGCACTCGAGGGCGTGTCCGACCTGTTCGATCCCGACGCATGGCGGGAGGTCGACGGCTTCGACCTGACCGACGTCACCTATCACCGCGCGGTCGATGCCGGAGTGGTGCGGATCGCGTTCGACCGTCCCGAGGTGCGCAACGCATTTCGGCCGCACACCGTCGACGAGCTGTTCCGGACGCTCGACCATGCCCGCATGTCGACCGACGTCGGCTGTGTGATCCTCACGGGGAACGGGCCGTCTCCCCGGGACGGCGGTCATGCCTTCTGCTCCGGTGGCGACCAGCGGATCCGAGGCAAGGACGGGTACAAGTACGCCACCGGCGCGACCTCCGAGTCGATCGATCCCGCGCGGGCGGGACGCCTCCACATCCTCGAGGTCCAGCGCCTGATCCGCTTCATGCCGAAGGTCGTGATCTGCGCGGTCAACGGGTGGGCCGCGGGCGGTGGACACTCGCTGCACGTCGTGAGCGACCTCACGCTCGCCTCGACCGAACACGCCCGCTTCAAGCAGACCGACGCCGACGTCGCCAGCTTCGACGGCGGTTTCGGATCCGCCTATCTCGCCCGTCAGGTCGGCCAGAAGTTCGCCCGCGAGATCTTCTTCCTCGGCGCCGAGTACTCGGCCGACGACATGTTCCAGATGGGAGCGGTCAACCGATCGGTTCCCCACGCCGACCTCGAGGCGACGGCGCTCGAGTGGGGCCGGACCATCTGCGCCAAGAGCCCGACCGCGCAGCGAATGCTGAAGTACTCGTTCAACCTGATCGACGACGGACTCGTCGGCCAGCAGGTCTTCGCCGGTGAGGCGACCCGGCTCGCGTACGGCACCGACGAAGCGGCCGAGGGGCGCGACAGCTTCCTCGAGAAGCGTCCGGCCGACTGGTCGGCGTTCCCGTACCACTTCTGAGCAGCAGCACGTCTGTGCCGGGTCCGATACGTGCTGTTTCCCGCCACGTCATGACCGAGCCGATCATCGTCGACGACGCGGGCGACCCGCGGCTCGCCGAGTTCCGACTCAACGAGCGCGGGCTGGCGAGTCGGGCCGAGAAGCGCGACGACTCGGGAGCGGGCCTCTTCCTCGCGGAAGGCGACCTCGTCGTGGAACGAGCGCTCGACGCCGGATGTGTTCCCCACGCCGCCCTGGTCGACGCCGACGCGATTCCCGACGTGGCTCATCGCCTCGGCGCCACGGGCGCCCCGGTCTTCGCCGGTGGCGACGGTGTTCGACGGATGGTGTCGCAGCTCGGCATGCCCCAGCCGGTCATCGCCCTGTTCCGCCGTCCGGCGCGGCCGATGGCCGAGCAACTGGCGGCCGACACACGACGCCTGGTGGTCGTCGAGGGGGTCGACAACCCGGCGAACGTGGGCGCGATCGTGCGGAACGCGTCCGGCCTCGGCTGGGACGGTCTCTTGCTCGATCACACGAGCGCGGACCCTCTCGCCCGACGATCGCTGCGCGTCGCCATGGGCACGGCCTTCCAGTTGCCGCACGCGCGAACGCAACGGCTCACCAGCGTGCTCACCACGATGTCCGCCGATCCCGACGTCGACCTCCTCGCTCTCACGCCGTCAGCGAGGGCGACCCCGATCGACGCGGTCGAACCCGCTGGGGAAGGGCGCCGCCGGGCGATCGTGCTGGGCTCGGAACGCGACGGCCTGAGCGACGACCTCCTCGGGCTCGCCACCCCGGTACGGATCCCGATGTCGGGCGACGTCGACTCGCTGAACGTCGCAGCGGCGACGGCGATCGCGTGCTGGGCGCTGCGCTGATCAGGCGGCGTCGGCCGCTGCGCCGCCGCGACGACGCCGGCGACCGCGGGATCCACCGGTCGACGGCTCCCACCTGAACCGCCACACCGCAATCGCGGCGCCCACGATTCCCCACGCGGTGATGAAGGCCAGATTCGCCCAGTTGAAGGCGGGGGCGTCGACGAACGGGTTGAAGCAGTCCTGGAACGAGTTGACGAACGGTTTCAGCGGGAAGGCGTCGCCGACGAGTTCGAGCCAGCGAGGCGGCTCGTCGACCACCACGAAGATGTCGGACGCGAACGCGAGCGGGAGGATGGTCGCGTTCGCGACGGCCGAGGCCGCCTCGGCCTGCGGCACCAGTGCGGCCACCGCCAGCCCGAGCGCGGCGAGTGCACAGACGCCGACGACGAACGTGACGAACGCCGCGGGCATCTTCGCCCACTCGATCTGGAGCTCGTAGAAGATCGTGCCCATCGTGAGCATCAGGACGGTGCCGACCAGAGCGAACACGAAGCCCGACACGACGAACCCGCCGATGTAGACCCACGTGGGGACCGGGGTGGAACGCCACCGTTTCAGCACGCCTTCATCGCGGCGGATCGGCACCATGTTGGCCAGGTTGGTGTACGTCGCCGTGGCCGCCGTGAACGCGGCGAGCCCGCCGACGTAGAACTGCTGAGCCGACCATTCCTCACCATCGCCCGCCTCGATCACGCCGTCACCGAACAGCGCGTTGAAGAGGATCAGCAGCATGACCGGGAAGATGATCGTGAAGAACAGAGCCACCGGAACGCGCACGATGTACACGATCTGGTACCACGCGTGCCGGGCCAACAGCTGGAGCGACGACGGGAACTGACCTCGGCTCGCGATCGCCGCCGATGGGGTCGCCACGGCTTCAGTCATGGCCGCCCCGACCGGTCGACACGGCGTCGACATCGTCGGCGTCGGCATTGCCGGCTGCGTCGGCGTCGGCGTCGGCGAGCGACAGGAACACATCTTCCAGACTCGCCCGCTGCACGCTCAGCGACTCGAGTTCGATTCCCGCGTCGATCGCCCAGCCCGTGAGGCGGTGCACGGCCACCGTCGGCGCGTCGACCGTCGCCTCGACCCGTCTCCCGCTCACGCGCGGCGACGCGTCGAGCAGCGGCCCGACGACCGTCTCGACGACCGCCAGGTCGGTGCCGTCGGGCATCGTCCAGCTCACGACGGTGCCACCGAGTTGCGCCGTGAGCAGCGACGGCGGACCCTCGGCGACCATCGTCCCGCCGGCGAGCACACCCACGCGATCGGCCAGGTGTTCCGCCTCGTCGAGGTAGTGGGTGGTGAGCACGATCGTGGTGCCGTCGTCGCCGAGACGCTCGATCACGTCCCACGCCCGCCGACGGGCCTGCGGGTCGAACCCGGTGGTCGGTTCGTCGAGGAAGAGCACCTCCGGCCGCCCCACGATGCCGAGGGCGAGATCGACCCGCCGCTGCTGGCCGCCCGACAGCGAACCGACACGCTCGTCGGCCTTCTCCTCGAGTTCGACCATCTCGATCACCTCAGCGACCGAGCGAGGTGCCCGATAGCTCGAGGCATACAGCTCGATGATCTCTCGAACGGAGAACTCCTTCTCGATCCCAGCCGCCTGGAGGACCACGCCGATGCGATCTCGGAACGCCCGATCGGCGTCGGCCGGATCGGTGTCGAGGACCCGCACGGTGCCCGACGTTCGCTCACGGAACCCCTCGAGGATCTCGACGGTCGTGGTCTTGCCGGCACCGTTCTGGCCGAGCAGGCCGTACACCTCACCTCGCTGGATCTCGAAGTCGATCCCGCCGACGGCGACGTGGTCGCCATATCGCTTGATCAGGCCCTCCACCGAGATCGCCGACACGCAGGGGACCCTACACAGGGGCCGCCCGACGGAGCGCCGAGCCGGACGTCACGGACGTCCGAGGGCGTGCGCCGGTGATCGCCTCGTCGGACCGCCGTCGGCGAGCGCGACGCAACCACGGTCGGCCTTCGCCCGATAGAGGGCGGCGTCGGCCGCCCGGAGCAGGTCGTCGGCGTCGCTGCCACCGTCGGAGATAGCCACCCCGATGCTGGCCGACACGGAGGCGAAGTTCCCGGCGAGCGTCATCGGTTCCTCGATGGCGGCGATGATCCGCCGAGCGAGCTCGAGTGCCTCCGCTTCGTCGCGCACCGGCTCGAGGACGGCCACGAACTCGTCGCCACCGAGGCGCCCTGCGAGATCCGACGCGCGGATCGCGGAACGCAGACGTTCGGCGACCTCCTGGAGCGCCAGGTCGCCCGCAGAGTGTCCGAGCCGGTCGTTGATCGGCTTGAAGCGGTCGAGGTCGCAGAAGAGGACCGCGAGGTCTCCGTCGCGGCCGGCCGATCGGGCGATCGCCGCGTCGAGATGAGCGCTGACGTGAGTCCGGTTCGGAAGCCCGGTCAGAGAATCGTGGGTGGCGAGATGCGCGAGCTTGGCCTGGTCGCGCACGATCTGGGTGACGTCGGCGGTGATGGCGACGAGCTCGACGACGTCACCCTCGTCGCCGAGCGTCACGCCGACCTGGGCATCGAGCCACCGTTGCTCACCATCGGCGCGGAGGAGCCGGTAGCGGATCGTGTAGGGCTGTCCGGTCTTCCGGGCGTGTGCGCCGGCGAGGACGAACGGATCCGTGTCGTCCGGGTGGATCATCGCGAGGAAGCCGTGGCCCATCGCCTCGTCCATCGGCTGGCCGGTGATCTCCTCCCACCGGCTGTTGGCGAACGTGGCCTCGCCGGTGTCGGCTCGGTGGATGGTGATCGCGGCGGGCGACGTCTCGGCGATCGTGCGCAGGAGGCGCTCCGCACGCGTGTCCCCATCGGCCGCCCACAGCATGTTGGGACATCGGCATTCCGCCGCCGAGCCTTGAGGTCGGCGACGACCAGCGACGCGGAACGACAGGGCGCTGGCGACCTCGTTCAGGGGCGTGCGGAGGAGATGGGGAGACCCGTGTCGTTGCGGAGATGCTCCGCAGCCGGTTCGAAATAGCCGAGGAGCGCGTCGGCCACGCCGTCGGGGACCGAACCGTCGGCACACGCGGTGGTCACCGCCGACCGCATGTGCAGCAACCATCGGTCGCGCTCGTCGGGCCCGACGTGAAAAGGCATGTGCCGGAGGCGCAACCGAGGGTGGCCTCGCTGGTCGGAGTAGGCGGTGGGTCCGCCCCAGTACTGGATGAGGAAGAGGGTGAGACGCTCCCGGGCGCCGGTCAGATCGGGCTGCTCCGGGTACATGGGCAACAGCACGTCATCGGTGGCGACGCCGTCGTAGAACGCGTCGACGAGCCGTTCGAAGAACGGAGCACCGCCGACCGCCTCGTAGAGCGTGACGGTGTCGGAGGGTTCGGTCTCGGGGGATCCAGCGGGTTCGGAGTCGGCGTGGGGGTCGGACTCGGGGGCCACGCTGTCACCCTACGTCGGGGTCGCACGGCGCACGCAGGCCCGTCGTCCCGCGTCGCCGTCGACCCGACGAGGGCGGGACGGCGCAGAAGCGTGAGAGGTCAGGCGGCGGCGTCGGTGCCGCGGGCGACGTCGATCGTCACGGCTTCGTCGGCGTCGACGTCGAACTTGCGGTACTCGACCAGCTCGTCGACCGGCACGACGAACGGGGTGGAACCGTCGCACGGATCGAGAACGAGGAACTCGTCGGTGGCGAGGAGCACCAGGACGGTCACCACGTCGTGACCGGCGGCCGGGGTCTTCACCTCGAGCACGTCACCGGCGAGGATCTCTTCCATCAGGAGCGTGGTGGTCATCGGTCGATTCCTTCTGCGTTCAACTGCGTTCGGCGGACCCTTCATGGGCTCACCAGTGCATCGGCAGCCTCTGGCCGAACTTGAAGGATTTCGGAAAGGATCTCGAATCTCGATCTGCCCGCTCCGGACGATCAGTGGAACTCGGGCGGCGCCCAGCCGGGGAACACGTCGGGAACGCCGTCGGAGACGCGATCGGGGAAGTCGGCCGCCCGCTTCTCGAGGAACGCCTCGACTCCCTCGCGCGAGTCCCCGCTGGCGCCTCGCAGCATGATCCCGCGGGAGTCGGCACGGTGGGCGTCCATCGGATGGTCGGCGCCCAGCATCCGCCACAGCATCTGCCGCGTCAGCGCGACCGACACGGGTGCGGCGTTCTCGGCGATCTCACCGGCGATCGCCCGGGCGGTCGGCAGAAGATCGTCGGCGGCGTGCAGGCTGCGAACGAGCCCTCCGGCCAACGCCTCCTCCGCCGGGAACACGCGACCCGAGTAGCACCATTCAGCGGCTTGGCTGATGCCCACGAGGCGAGGGAGGAACCACGAGGAGCAGGCCTCGGGGACGATGCCTCGCCGCACGAACACGAAGCCGAACTTGGCGGCGTCGGAGGCGAGGCGGATGTCCATCGGGAGTGTCATGGTGACGCCGACCCCGACCGCTGCGCCGTTGATGGCGCCGATCACCGGCTTCGTCGATTCGAAGATCCGAAGCGCGGTCATGCCACCACCGTCGCGCGGGACGCCGGCGTCGGTCTGGACGTCGCTGCCACCCTTCGCGAAGGTGGCTCCGCCCGCTCCGAGGTCGGCTCCGGCACAGAACCCTCGACCCGCACCGGTCACGATGACCGCACGCACGTCGTCGTCGGCGTCGAGGTGATCGAACGCGTCGATGATCTCGCGCATCATCGTTCCGGTGAACGCATTGAGTCGATCAGGCCGGTTGAGCGTGATCGTGGCGACGTGCTCGTCGACGTCGTAGAGGATCTCGGAGTACTCCATGGCGACAGTGTGGGTCAGGCACACTCCGTCGAAACAGTCGAGCGCCAGCACCCACGTGGGTCGGGCGACAGTGTGTGCCCACGCACACTGTCGCTACACGTCGAGGAAGCGGGATGCTGCGATGCCGGCGCCGACTGCACCCACGAGCGCGCCGATGCCGAACATGAACAGCATCACGGTCTGGTCGTAGCCGTCGGTGACGACGAGCGACGCGAAGCCGACGTTGTTGGGGAACGACTGGACACCCTCGGTCCACTGCTCGTTCCACAGCCACAGACCACCGCTGGCGAGTGCGGCGCCGATGATGCCGTGGAGCAGACCTTCGAGCATGAACGGGATGCGGATGAACCAGTCGGTCGCGCCGACCAGTTTCATCACCTCGATCTCTCGCCGGCGAGCGAAGATCGCCGTGCGAATCGTGTTCCAGATGAGCAGTGTGGCGGCGACCAGGAGGAAGCCCGACAGCAGGAACAGCCGGAACCCGAAGAACGACTGCAGCTGGCCGATGAGCTGGATCTGTTCTTCGGCGAACGCGACGTCGAACACGCCCGGCCCGGCCTCGAAGGCCTCGGCGGTGAGCCGCAAGAGCTCGACGTCGGTGCCGTCGGTCGGCACCGCCTTGAACTGGGTGGGGATGTTGCCCTCGTTGAGGAGATCGCGGATCCCGGGCTCGCCGGCGAGCACTCGATCGGCTTCGGCGATCGAGCACGACTGGTCGCAGTACTCGTACGAGTCGATGACCTGACTGTTCTGGTCGAGGTTCTGCGCGATGAAGTCGAGCTGGTCCTGGGTGGCCCCCGGCTGCATGTAGACGATCATCTCGACCCCGCCCTCCCACCGGGCGAGCAGGTTGTCGAAGCCACGCTGCGACAGGAAGGTCAGCCCGAGACCGAGCAACGAGATCGCCGCCGTGATGATGGCCGCGACCGTGAGGGTGGCGTTGCGCCGGAAGCTGTCGAACGTCTCGCGGAACGTGTAGCGGAGGCGGGAGAGCATGGGTCAGTCGTGGGTTCGGAATCGTCGAGCTCGTTCGGCGGCGGCTCGCGTCACTCGTAGACGCCGCGGGCCTGGTCGCGAACGATGATCCCTCGGTCGAGCTGGATGACCCGCTTGCGCATCGTGTTCACGATCCGCTGGTCGTGTGTGGCCATCACGACGGTGGTGCCGGTCTTGTTGATCCGATCGAGCAGCCGCATGAGGCCCTCGCCCGGGCCCGGGTCGAGGTTTCCGGTGGGCTCGTCGGCGAGGAGGATCAACGGCCGGTTGACGAACGCTCGGGCGATCGACACACGCTGCTGCTCACCACCCGACAGCTGGTTCGGCATCCGCTCCTCCTTGCCGGCGAGGCCGACGAGGTCGAGCACGGCCGGTACCTGCTGACGGATCACGTGCTTCGGCCGACCGATGACCTCCTGGGCGAACGCGACGTTCTCGAACACGTTCTTCTCGAGGAGCAGCTTGTAGTCCTGGAAGATGTTGCCGATGTTGCGCCGCAGCATCGGGATCCGGCCGCCGGGGAGGTCGACGATGTTGCGGCCTGCGACCCACACCGCGCCCCGCTCCGGCCGCTCCTGGCGGTTGAGCATCCGGAGCAGCGTGCTCTTACCCGACCCGGACGGGCCGACGAGGAACACGAACTCGCCCTTCGCGACGTCGAAGCTCGCGTCCTTCAACGCGACCACCTCGGCCGAGTAGCTCTTGGTGACGTTCTCGAGGCGGATCATGGGGCTGAGAAACGATAACGCTGCGCGCTGCGCCGCAGGTGGCACCCGCGCCGGCGCGGGTCAGGCGTCGGCGTCCGCCCGGCGGAGCTGGAGGAAGCCCTCGATGAACTCGTCGAGGTCGCCGTCGAGCACCCCGTCGACGTTGGCGGTCTCGATCTCGGTCCGCAGGTCCTTGACCATCTGGTACGGCTGCATCACGTAGCTACGGATCTGACTCCCCCAACCGACCTGCGCCTGCTTGCCGGCGATCGCGTCGAGTTCGGCCTGGCGATCCTCCTCGGCCTTGGCCGCGATCATCGCCTGGAGACGGGCCATCGCCCGCTCACGGTTCTGGAGCTGGCTGCGCTCCTCCTGACTCGACGCGATGAGCCCCGTGGGGTGGTGGATCAGGCGCACGGCCGAGGAGGTCTTGTTGACGTGCTGACCACCCGCGCCCGAGGCCCGGAACACCTGCATCTCGATCTCGGAGTCGTCGATCTCGATGTCGACGTCGTCGAGCATCGGCCAGACCTGGACCGCGGCGAACGACGTCTGGCGCCGACCCTGGTTGTCGAACGGACTGATTCGCACGAGCCGGTGGGTCCCGCGCTCGGCCGACATCAACCCGTACGCGTACCGGCCCTCGATGGTGACCTCGGCCGACATGATCCCGGCCTCTTGCCCCTCGCTCACGCCGTTGAGACTGATCGAGAAGCCGCGTCGCTCACACCACTTCTCGTACATGCGCAGGAGCATCTCGGAGAAGTCCTGTGCGTCGACGCCACCGTCCTTCGCGTTGATCTGCACGATGCAGTCGGCGTCGTCGTGCTCACCCGTGAAGAGGCTCCGCAGCTCGAGTCGATCGAGTTCCGCGACGACCGCCGCGATCTGCTCGGCGATCTCGGGCTCCTGACTCTCGTCTCCCTCGTCTCGCGCCAGCTCATGCAGCACCTCGACGTCCTGGTACCGCGACTCCAACGTGTCGAACGTGTCGAGGTCGTCCTTCAGGTTGGCGTACTCGGCGTTGAGCTTCTTCGCGTTCTCCTGATCGTCCCACAGCGACGGGTCAGCGAGCTCGGCCTCGAGCACGGCGACGCGCTCGCGGTTCTCGGCGATCGACAGGTACGACTCGGCTTCGCCGAGGCGACGCTGCACGTCGGTCAGGTCGGAGGAGAAGTCACGCATGGGCGTTGCGAGGGTATCGGTGTCGATCGCGCCGAGGATCAGTCCCCCGACGTGACATCACGTTCTGGGTCTGACCCCAGGCGTGATGTCAGACGTTGCACTTGGGCGTGCCGTAGCAGTTCTTGAACTTGAGTCCGCTGCCGCAGGGGCAGGGGGCGTTGCGCGGGGTCTTCTCGAACGCGTCCTTCACCACGGTCTGCTGCTTGGTGGAACCCGCCGCTGCGGCCGGTGCCGCCTCGGGCGGGAGGTCGCCGCTGGCCGCCGCCGCTCGGGCTGCCGCAGTGAAACCGGTGGTCTCGACGTCGTCGGACGAACTGGTCTGCAGGTTCGACACCGGCGCCTCGTCGGCCTCGATGATGCCGTCACGATCGGTGTCGGCCGGATCGTCGATGACCGCGCCGTTGGAGGCGGGCGCGGCGGCCGGAGCTGCAGCTGCCGCCGCGGCCGGTGCGGCGGCACGGCCGTCGGTCGCCGAGCGCTGACCCTGCTCGTTCTGCACCACCTGGACGTGCATCACGTACTTCACGAAGTCCTGGGCGATGTTGGTCATCATCGCCCCGAACATCTCGAAACCCTCGCGCTGCCACTCGGTGAGCGGATCCTTCTGGCCCATGGCCCGCAGGTTGATGCCGCCCTGCAGGTAGTCCATCTCCTCGAGGTGCTCACGCCAGCGCTGGTCGATGATGCGGAGCATGACCTGGCGCTCGACCTGTCGGAGGTTCGGGATCTCCTCGTCGTCGACCGTCGTGGTGCCGAGCTCGTCTTCGCGTGCCTGGTAGTGCTGGGTGGCGTCGGCCATGACGAGGTCGTACATCTCGTCGGTGTCGGCACAGCCGTGCAGCTGCGACTCGGTGATGGCGGTCGGCCAGAACGTGCCGATCTCCTTGGCGAGGGTCTCGATGTCCCACTCGTCGTCGGCGACCGACGCACAGTGGGTCGAGATCAACGAGTCGACCGCCTCGGCGAGGTACTCCATGGCCGCGGCCTTGAGGTCTTCGCCGTCGAGGATCTGATCGCGGCGCCGATAGATGATCTTGCGCTGCTCGTTCATGACCTCGTCGTACTTGAGGACGTTCTTGCGGATCTCCGCGTTCTTCGTCTCGACGGTGGTCTGTGCCCGCTCGATGGCCTTGGTGACCATCTTCGCCTCGATCGCCTCGTCGTCGGGCAGGGTGCGGTTCATGACGTAGTTGAGCGCACCGGTGGCGAACAGCCGCATCAGGTCGTCATCGAGGCTCAGGAAGAACCGTGACTCGCCGGGATCTCCCTGACGACCCGACCGACCGCGCAGCTGGTTGTCGATACGCCGCGAGTCGTGACGCTCGGAGCCGATGACGTACAAGCCGCCCGCGTCACGGACGTCGTCACCCTCGGCCTCGCACTGCGACGAGTACTCGTCGAGGCGCTCCTCGTACAGCGCCAGCGCCTCCTTGCGCTCGATCTGCCACTCCTCGGGCATCTGGTCGAGCGGAACCGAGAGCTCGAACTCGTCGGCCAGGAGTCCCTCGTCGAAGCCCTCCTTCAGCACGTCTCGGCGAGCGAGACCGTCGGGGTCGCCACCGAGCTTGATGTCGACACCGCGGCCCGCCATGGTGGTGGCCACGGTGACCGCGCCGAGCCGACCCGCCTGGGTGACGATCTCGGCCTCGCGGGTGTGCTGCTTCGCGTTGAGCACCTCGTGGGGGATCTTCCGATCGGTGAGCAGACGTCCGAGCCTCTCGGAGCTACCCACCGACGCGGTTCCGATGAGGATCGGCTGCCCGGCCTCGTGCCGCGGTGCGATGTCCTCGATGATGGCCTCGAACTTGGCGCCCTCGCTCTTGTAGATCAGGTCGGCCTGGTCGATGCGGGCGACCTCGCGGTTGGTCGGGATCGGCACCACTCCGAGCTCGTACGTGTTCATGAGCTCGGCTGCCTCGGTGGAGGCGGTGCCGGTCATGCCCGAGAGCTTCTCGTACATCCGGAAGTAGTTCTGGAGGGTGATCGTGGCGAGGGTCTGGTTCTCCTCTTTGATCTTCACCCCCTCCTTGGCCTCGACGGCCTGGTGGATGCCCTCGGACCAACGCCGCCCCTCGAGCACGCGACCGGTGAACTCGTCGACGATCTTCACCTCGCCGCCCTGCACGATGTAGTCCTTGTCGCGCTTGTACAGCTCCTTCGCCTTGAGGGCCACGGTGAACTGGTGCACGAGGTTGGCCTGCACGTTGTCGTACAGGTTGTCGACGTCGAGAGCCTTCTCGACCTTCTCGATGCCCTCTTCGGTGGGAACGACCACGCGCTTGTCTTCTTCGAGCTCGTAGTCGACATCACGCTTGAGGCCGCGGACGATCGAGGCGAAGCGGTAGTAGAGCTTCGCCGCATCGGCGACGCGGCCGGAGATGATGAGCGGGGTGCGAGCCTCGTCGATGAGGATCGAGTCGACCTCGTCGACGATGCAGTAGTTGTGGCCGCGCTGCTGGACCTTGGCCGCCTTCGACGACGCCATGTTGTCGCGCAGGTAGTCGAAGCCCATCTCGTTGTTGGTGCCGTACGTGATGTCGGCGGAGTAGCTCTTGCGCTTCTCGGCCGGCTTGTTGCGGTAGCCCGGCACGATCAGGCCGACCTCGAGGCCGAGCCACCGGTGGAGCGCTCCCATCCACTCGGCGTCGCGCTTGGCCAGGTAGTCGTTGACCGTCACCAGGTGCACACCGTTGCCGGACAGGCCGTTGAGGTAGGCCGGAAGCGTGGAGACGAGGGTCTTGCCCTCCCCGGTCTTCATCTCGGCGACCCAGCCGAAGTGCAGCGCCGCGCCGCCCATGATCTGGACGTCGTAGTGACGCTGGCCGAGGACGCGGGTGGCGGCCTCGCGAGTGACGGCGAACGCCTCAATGAGGATGTCGTCGAGATCGGCGCCGTTGTCGAGACGCTCACGGAACTCGACGGTCTTGGCCTTGAGGCCGTCGTCGGACAGCGCCGAGATCTCGGACTCGAAAGCGTTGACGTCGGGGACGATGTCCTGGAGCGCCTTGAGCTTCTTGCCCTCACCGGCGCGGAGGATGCGATCGAGAATGCCCATGGGGCACTCCATGCTACCGGCGGGGCTCCCCGTGGCTCGGCGGCCCGGGGATGGCTGCGGCCGGTGGCACCGCTGCTCTGTCGCCGCTAGGCGGCCGCCGCGATGGGTGCCACGACGCCGTCCGAGCTGGACCGCTCGGCCTGCGACGACGGCCCGGCGAGCGACGGGGTCGCCGCGACCGCCGCCAGGATCGGCTCGGCTGACTGCTGACGCAGTGCCCGCGCCGCGGCGGCGAGTGTGGATCCGGTGGTGACGACGTCGTCGACGACGAGGACCCGCCGACCCGCGAGACCCGACCGGGCGACGAAGTGCGGACCGCTCAGGCGCTCGGCTCGGGCGCGGCCGGTCTGTGCACGGTCGGACCGATCGCCACTGCGCTCGAGCACACGGCGACACGGCACCCCGAGCTGGCGGGCGACGGTGCGGGCGATGACCTCGGCCTGGTCGAAGCCACGTTCCCGTCGACGGCCTCGTGCCGTGGGCGCCCACGTGACCACGTCGAGCTGCCGGTGTGCGCCCTCGGACACGAGGCGGTTGACGACCAGTCCCCCGAGATGCCGCGCCACGGCTCGACGATTCCGGTACTTCAGACCCACGATGACGTCACGGGCCCGGCCACGAAAGGGAACGGCGGCCACGACGCCGTCGGGAGCGGACGGCGGAGGGCCCAGGAGCGCGAATCGGCAGGTTCGACAGAGGGGCGCGCCCGGCCGGTCACAGCCGGCGCAACGGGTCTCGAAGATCATGTCGACCAGTGTGACGAGAGGGTGTGACAGGGTTGTCGTGCGCCGCTCCCGGCCCGCTCGATACGGCGGATCGGCCCGCAGCGGTGCCACGCTGGACAGTCGATCCGTCGGGCGGCGGCACCGGCCGGTGTGGCGCGCTCGACTCGAGACCATCGAACGAGACGATCGACACGAGACCACCGAACCGAGCCGGATGACCGACTTCGACACACACGGTGACGTGCTGTCCACACGTCAGGCGTTCACCGACGACGTACGCGCCGAGCGACGCACGCGGTTCGCCGTCGTCGACCAGGTCAGCCCGCTGCTGCTCGCACTCGCGGCCGCCGTCGTGCCGCTCGACATCGACGTCACGTCCCGCATCCTGCTCGTCGTCTCGCTCGCAGCCATCGCTCCGATCGACGTCGGCGTCAGACGACTCGTCTCGCCGGCGTGGGCGAACTACACGTTGCTGTTCGTCCGACTCGGCGTGGCCGCCGTCGCCGCCTTCGCGATCCCCTCGTTGTACGCCGCGTTCGCCGTGACGACCGCCGTTCTCTGCGCCGGGTCGATGGTCGCCGAGCCTCGCGGACGGATCGCAGCCATGCTCGCCTTCGGGGTCGTCGCCCTCACGGTGATCGGGATCGTGGGCGACGTCGAGTGGTGGGCGCCGACCACCGTCATGGTGTTCGCCAGCGTGGTGTCGATCGACGTGTGGTTCCGCGAGTGGGACCGCCAGCGATCCGAGGTCGATCGGCGCCACGACGCCATGATCGATCGGGCACGGATGTTCGTCTGGGAGATCGACGAGGCCACGGGCGAGATCGTGCGCCTCACCGGCAACGTGCGCGAGGTCCTCGGCTACGACACCGACGAGCTCGTCGGAACCCGCATCACCGACCACGTCGTCTCGGTCGAGGTCGACGGCACCACACGTGCGCTCCACCCGTCCACCCACGGTCGCCGCACGCTGTCGACGCTGCGTCACCACGACGGGCACCACGTCGCGCTCCGCGAGATCCGGCTCGAGCCCACGTCTCCCGGCATCGTCCGCGGCGTCTCGATCGACGTCACCGAGCTCGTCGAGACGTCACGGGCCCTCCGCCACCAGGCCGCTCACGATCCGCTGACCGACCTCGCCAACCGATCGCGTTTCGAGACCGAGGTCAACGCCGCTCTCGACCGTCGACCCGACGACGGGGTCGTCGCACTCCTCATGCTCGACCTCGACCGCTTCAAGGAGATCAACGACGTTCTCGGCCACGCGACCGGCGACGGGCTGCTGATCACCCTGGCCGATCGACTCTCGACCGATCTCGACGACGTCGAGGTCGTGGCACGCCTGGGTGGCGACGAGTTCGGATTCCTCGTGTGTGGCGACTTGACGACCGCGGACGTCGAACGACTCGCCCAACGAATCGGTCACGTGGTCACCCAACCCGTCGTGGTCGACGATCTGACGCTGTCGGTGTCCGCCTCGGTCGGAGTCGCGATCGCGCCGCGCCACGGCGACTCGTACGACCTCCTGCTCCAGCACGCCGACATCGCGACGTACGAGGCCAAGCGCACCGGCGAGGGTCACCGCGTGTTCGACCAGGTGCCCGGCGAACTCTCCCGAGAGCGGTTGGAGCTCATGGCGCAGATTCCCGGTTCGCTCGACGACGGTCACTTCGTCCTGGCGTTCCAGCCCAAGGTCGACCTCTCCGGCGGCCGGATCACCGGTGCCGAAGGTCTCGCCCGATGGGATCACCCCACGCTCGGCGAGCTCTCGCCCGGCACCTTCCTCGACGTGCTCGAGGTGTCGTCGGAGTACCACCGCTTCACCCGTGAGCTCCTGGGCCAAGCGGTCGAGATGCTCGCCCGGACCGCCGAGATCGGACGCCCGATCGAGGTCGCCCTCAATCTCGGGTCGGTCAACTTCCTCGATCGCAGCCTGCCCGATGCCGTGCGCGCTCTTCTGGTCGACCACGGCGTCGAACCGCGGCGGCTGACTCTCGAGGTCACCGAGTCGGAGTTGCTCGACGAGTTCGCACGCGACGTGCCGGTGTTCGAGGCGCTCCGAGGCATCGGCGTCCGCCTCTCGATCGACGACTTCGGCACCGGCTACTCCTCGCTCCACCGACTGCGCGCACTCGACGTCGACGAGGTCAAGATCGACCGCTCGTTCACGGCCGGTCTGGCCGACCGCGGGGAGGACGAGGTGATCATCAAGTCGGTCATCCGCCTCGGTCGCCTCCTCGGACACCGGATCGTCGCCGAGGGAATCGAGACCGCTGCCCAACTCGAGCTCCTCCGCTCGTTCGGATGCGACGAGGGACAGGGGTATCTCTTCGCCCGGCCTCGTCGAGCCGACGACTTCCTCGACCTCCTCGCGTCGACCGAGGCGTTCGCCATCGACCCGGCCGCTCCGAGGCGCGGCTCACCGCTTCGGGACGACGTCGACGGCCGGATCCCGATCGACGGAGCGGTGGAGATGCTCGACGACGTCGTGTTCGACGGCCCGGTCGATCTGCTCGCCGCCCGACGCTCCGATCCGGCGGTCCGGCGCGCGCTCGACGCTCTGTACGAGCGGTATCGGCGGATCGATCCCCGCATCAGTGTGGTCGTGAAGGATCTCGACGGCCGGCTCGTCGACGCGAACGCACGATGTCGGGCCTTCTTCGGCGATCAGACGTACCACGAGCTGGTCGGCCGAGGTGAGCTCGACTTCCTCTCCTCCGACGACGGGAGTGCGAACGAATTCGTCGTCGGAGGCCACACGCTCCGCCGAACCGAACACCCCGAGTTCGGGCTGATCCTCAGCATCGACGGACAGGGCGACCTGGCTCACCAACTGACCGCGCACCACCTGGTCGACGGCGCCCACCACCCGGCGGGCCAGGTCGAGACGATCCGGCCGCGTCGCGGGATCGGTCCGCTCGGCGGTTGATCGCCCTCCCCGGCCCGCGCGGGAGGGGAACCTGACGTCAGGCGGCGAGTTCGTCGGGTGTGAGGACGTCCTCGTCGTTGCCGATGACGTATCGGTGGATCACCGCGCCGAGTGCAGCACCGCCGATGGGCGCCACCCAGAACAGCCACAGCTGACCGAGCTGATCGGCGCCGGCGAAGATCGCCTGCGAGGTCGACCGAGCTGGGTTGACGCTCGTGTTCGTGACAGGGATCGAGATCAGGTGGATCAACGTGAGAGCCAGGCCGATGGCGAGGCCACCCATCGCAGGAGCCGCCTTCTTCGCCGTCGCACCGAGGATGACGATCACGAAGACCGCCGTGAGCACCACTTCGACGAGGAACGCCGCGCCGAGGGCGTATCCGCCGGGTGAGAAGTCGCCGTAGCCGTTCGACGCGAAGACGCCCGCACCCTCACCGATCTCCCAGCCGTCCTGACCGGAGGCGACACCGAAGATCACCGCCGCCGCCAGCACGGCGCCGATCAGCTGCGCAATGACGTATCCGAGGGCCTTGGCCGGCGAGAAGCGGCCGCCGACGATCAAGCCGACCGTGACCGCCGGGTTGAAGTGCCCACCCGAGATGTGGCCCAACGCATACGCACCGGTCACCACGGTGAGACCGAACGCGAGGCTGACGCCGACGAACCCGATACCGAGGCTCGTTCCGTTACCGCCCGTCCCGAAGTCGGCCGCGAGCACCGCGGCACCGCAGCCGCCGAGGACGAGCCAGAAGGTACCGATGAGCTCGGCGACCAACGCCTTGGTGTTGCTGAAGTCCATGGCCGCATCCTCGCATGACCGGCCGCACAGTGCCACCGGTCACACGAGGACCCGGGTTCGGGATCGTCAGTAGCGGTAGTGCTCGGCCTTGTACGGGCCACCGGGCGCGATGTCGAGATACTCGGCCTGCTCGTCACTGAGCTGCGTGAGCTTGACGCCGAGCGCATCGAGATGCAGGCGGGCGACCTTCTCGTCGAGTCGCTTCGGGAGCACGTACACGTCGAGCGGGTAGTTCTCGGTGTTGTTGAACAGCTCGATCTGGGCGATGACCTGGTTGGTGAACGAGCACGACATCACGAAGCTCGGGTGGCCGGTGGCGCAACCGAGGTTCACGAGACGGCCCTCGGCGAGGATGATCACCTGATCGCCGCCGGCCGCGTTCTTCTCGGGGAACGTCCACACGTCGGTTCCGGGCTTCAGCTCGTCGCGCACTGCGCCCGATCGGGCGAGGCCGGCCATGTCGATCTCGTTGTCGAAGTGGCCGATGTTGCAGACGATGGCGTTGTGCTTCATCTCCCGCATGTGATCGACGGTGATGATGTCCATGTTGCCGGTGGCCGACACGAAGATGTCAGCGGTCGAGACGACGTCGTCGAGCGGGACGACTTCGAGGCCCTCCATGGCGGCCTGGAGCGCGTTGATCGGGTCGATCTCGGTGACGATCACACGGGCGCCCTGCCCCTGCAGCGACTGGACGCAGCCCTTGCCGACGTCGCCGTAGCCGCACACGACAGCGACCTTGCCTCCGATCATCACATCGGTCGCGCGGCAGATGGCGTCGACGAGCGAGTGACGGCAGCCGTACAGGTTGTCGAACTTCGACTTCGTGACCGAGTCGTTGACGTTTATAGCCGGGAAGAGGAGCTCGTCCTCCTCCATCATCTTGTAGAGGCGGTGGACGCCGGTGGTCGTCTCCTCGGTGACGCCCTTGATCCCGGCGGCCATGCGGGTCCACTTGCCTGCGTCGTCCTTGATGGACCGCTGGAGGAGTCCGAGCACGATGGCGAGCTCGGGGTTGTCGGCCGACGTGGGGTCGGGCACCTCACCCGACTTCTCGTACTCGACGCCCTTGTGCAGCAGCAACGTGGCGTCCCCGCCATCGTCGAGGATCATGTTCGGGCCGTCGTAGCTGGTGCCATCGACGGCGTCGGGCCACGTCATCATCTGCTCGGTGCACCACCAGTACTCCTCGAGTGTCTCGCCCTTCCAGGCGAACACCGGGACCCCGTCGGGCTCCTCGACCGTGCCGTCGGGCCCCACGACGACGGCGGCTGCCGCGTGGTCCTGGGTGGAGAAGATGTTGCAGCTGGCCCAACGCACCTCGGCGCCGAGGGTGGTGAGCGTCTCGATCAGCACGGCGGTCTGCACGGTCATGTGCAGCGAGCCGGAGATCCGGGCGCCGGCGAGCGGCTTCGACTCGCCGTACTCCTCGCGCAGCGCCATGAGGCCGGGCATCTCGTGTTCGGCGAGGATCATCTCCTTGCGGCCGAACGGGGCCATCGACAGGTCGGCGACGCGCCAATCCTTGCGAGCGGCGAACGTGGACATGGTGAAACTCCCTCGGGTTGGTTCGACGGGTGGTCGGATGGTCGAACCGGGCCGGGGCCATCAGGCACCGCGCGTTCAGCCCAGCTCGGTCGAGCCTATCGGTGCGCGCCGGGACCCGGGTCGGCTGCCCCGTCACCCGCGGTCACCTCACCGAGACGCCGTTGCCACGTCTGATCGGCGAGCCGTTGCGGGCGCTCGACGCCGACGCGTCTCGCCACCGACTCCCACACCACAGCGTCGCCCCGCGTGCAGCGATCGAGCCGATCGGCGAACTCGGGACGGTCGAACGTGGCCGGGTCGATCGGCTTGTCACCTCGCCGACCGGTGACGTTCTCGCTCGGGGGCGCGACCAGGTCGGGACGTCCGATCCGTCGACCGAGCGACGCCCACATCGACACGCCGCGTTCGAGCACGTCGACGTGGCCGAGGGTCGCGACCGCGGCACGGGCCTCGTGGGCCAACTCGAGGAGGTCGTCCTCGGCGATGAAGTCGGTGTCGGGGACCCGATCGTGGCGGCCCAGCACCATGCGGACCACGATGTTGTCGGTCTGGTACGCCACCCGCGGGTCGCCGATCCAGTCGGTGAGATCGAGTTCGGACGCCGTGGCCGTGACCGACCAGGTGTACCCGTCGTCGAGGTGCTCGTCGGGGAGGCCGCGCCAGTACTCGTAGTGCGACAGCAGACGCGCCCGGGGTTCACGCAGCAGCAGCACCACGTCAGCGGCCGCGAACCCCGCCATCAGGGTCGGCAGCGCATAGTGGCCCGACGCACCGAGGAACCGGGTGAGCTCGGTCGGATCGGAAACGGTGAGCGGACGCTGCTGCTCGGGGATCGGTTCGTCGGCGAACGGACCGAACATCGCCGGATCGAAGTGATACGGCGCCCAGGCGTCGTCGGGCAGCGAGGCGCGGATCGCCGCGAGGACCGTGTTGCCGCCCGACTTCGGGACGTGCAACACGGCGAGGGGTCGCGGCGACGACCGCCGACGGAGGCGCAGACGCCGGATCACCCGGCGCCCGTGGGGTCGTCGGCAACCTCGGGCCGACCAGGGTCAGTCGGCGAGGATGACGGCGAAGACGTCGAGTGTGTAGTGCACCTGGCCCTCGGAGTTGAAGGCCGACACCATCTGCGGGTCACCGTCACCGTTCGAACCGTACGTCACGAGGCCCATGTTGCCCGTGGCGCCGGCACCGACGTGGTTGAGGTTCGAGTTGCTCGGCGCCGAGTCGAAGGGGCTCGCCTCGGTCGGGTTGAGCGTCATGAACGTACGGTCGGGTCCGCCGGGGAACTGGGCTTGGAAGCCGAAGCCGGTGAGGTTGCCGAGCAGACCGTTCTGCGCACCGACGGGGGCTCCGTCGAGCTCGACCGATGCGGCGAAATCCTGGAAGCTCCAGTCCTCCCAGGACTGCGCCCCCAGCCGCACGCTGTCGAACTCGGCCTGGCGGGTGTCGAACGCCCGGAAGGGCGCCTCGAGCGGGACGATGCGTCCGGCGAACGAGGACTCCGCGTAGCCCGCCTCGACGTAGCCGACGACGTCGATCGCGACGTGCAGATCGCCGAAGGCGTTGAACAGCGAGACATCGCCGTCGGCGTTGACCGGCACGATCACGAAGTCGGCGGTGATGTCGCCGGCGCGGTAGTTGCCGGTGGACGTGTCGGACGCGGCCGCGCCGTCGGGCACCGGCTCGGGTGAGATCGAGAGGAAGGTCTCGGCCGATGACCCGAGCGTGTTGATGCCGGTGGCGTTGAGTGCGACGCCGACGACGTTGCTGGAGTCGGGCACGCCGGCCTGACCGCGCACCGGGATGGTGAGACGCTCACCGGCGCCGAGCGCTCCCTCGCGTCCGTCGTCGGGGCCCTGCCCGGGTCGGGTGTCGAGGAGACGAGCCGGCGTCTGCGTGATGACGCGACCGCCGAGCGTGGGATCGGGATCGGTGCCACCCGCCGGGCGGTAGCTCGACGTGGCGACCCAGCCGAAGACGTCGACGATGACGCGGACGTCACCGGGTGCCTCGGACGACAGGTCGACGGTCAGCTCCCCCGCACTGCCGACACCGATGATGCCGAAGTTGCCGACGACCGAGCCGGGGTTCTCGAAGTTGATGAGCGAGGTCAGCTCGTCGCCGCCACCCGGGGAGAAATCGGACGGGCGCACGCTGACGAAGCCTCGTCCGGGCGCTCCCGCGATGGTGACCTTGGCAGCCACGGCGAGGACGCCGTCACTCGGGATGCCGGCCACGCCGGTCACGGGGACGTTGACCGCGCCGTTGGCGTCGATCCGGCCCGGACCACCGGTGCCGGTGCTGTCGAACACACGCGCCGGCTCGATGGCGAAGAACTCACCGCCGGCGCACGCACCGTCGGCGGTGCACGCGTCGACCGCCGAGACGGGCCCGGCGTCGAGCGTCGGAACGACGGCGATCGTGCCCGCTGCCACCGCGAGTGCCACGGCGGACTTGAGAGACTTCTGACGACTCATGACTGGAGATCGTAACGTATTCGTCACATGAGGGGAGCCCATCACCGGACATTTCGGCCGGAATCCCCGCGAACTTGACGTTTTCGGGGGAAAGGGTCCGATCCGTGACCGGTGACGGCCACTCAACGTCACTCGGTGTCGCTGAACGTGGGAGTCAGGCCGCGGGTCTCGACGAGCAGCGACAACCGCTCGAACTCGTCGTCGTCGAGGGTCGTCGACTCGTCGATCAACATGATCGGGATGTCGTCGCGGATCGCGTAGGTCCGACGCAGTCGGGGATTGAAGAGCACCGCCTCGTCGTCGATGTGGACGAGCGGTCCCTTGTCCTCGGGGCACGCGAGGATCGAGAGCAGGTCGGGAGAGAGGGCCACGGCGCGTCCTTGTTCAGCTCGTGATGGGGTGATTCCGATGGTGGTGCGCGGTCGGGGGTCGCGTTCAGCTCGTGATGAGCGCCAGCAGCTCGGCGACGTGATCGTCGCAGGACGCCCGGTCGGGAGCCTCGAGATTGAGACGCAGCAGCGGCTCGGTGTTGGACGGCCGCAGGTTGAACCACCAGTCGCCGCAGTCGACGGTCAGCCCGTCGAGGCGATCCTGACCGCGGTCGGCGAAGGCCTCGCTGACCCGCTCGATCACGGCGAGGGCATCGTCGACCTCGGTGTTGATCTCCCCGCTCGATGCGTACCGTTCGAACGGCTTGCGCAGCACCGAGAGCGGCTGCCCTAGCCGGCCGACCTCGGCCATGACCATGAGCGACGCGATGAGGCCGCTGTCGGCGTTGAAGTTGCGCGCGAAGTAGTAGTGCGCCGAGTGCTCGCCGCCGAAGAGAGCACCGGTCTCGGCCATGACCTGTTTGATGTAGCTGTGACCGACTCGGGTCCGGACCGGGTTTCCACCCGCCTCGGACACGACTTCGGGCACCGCGCGCGAACAGATGAGGTTGTGCAGGACCGTGGCGCCGGGATGCTGGCGGAGCACGGCCGACGCGAGGATGGCGGTGGTCGTGGAGCCGCTGAGCCCCGCTCCGGTCTCGTCGACGACGAAGACGCGGTCGGCGTCGCCGTCGAACGCGAGTCCGATGTCGAATCCGCCCGCCGTGACCCGCGCGCGCAACGCCTTCTGGTTGGCCGGCTGGAGCGGGTCGGCCGGATGGTTGGGGAACGTGCCGTCGAGCTCGGGGAACATCACCTCGTACTCGACCCCGGGCACGCGGTCGAGCACGGCGGGCACGACGAGGCCGCCCATGCCGTTGGCGGTGTCCGCGACGACGCGCAGTGGCCCGATGTGCTGGAGATCGACGAACGTGAGCACGTGCTCGACGAACTCGTCGAGCAGGGCCATCTCGGACCGTGTCCCCCGCGCATCGATCGCATCGACCGGATCGCCCGACAGGACGCGCTCGGCGACGGCCTTGATGTCGTCGAGCCCCGATTCGGCGCCGACCGGCCGGGCACCTGACCGACACAGCTTGATGCCGTTGTATCCCGCCGGGTTGTGCGACGCCGTGAACATGGCTCCGGGCAGGTCGAGCCGACCGGACGCGAAGTACAGCAGGTCGGTCGAGGCGAGCCCGATGTCGACGACGTCGATGCCTCGCTCGTTGAGCCCGGCGGCGAAGGCGTCGACGAGCGCTGGCCCGGACGGACGCATGTCGCGCCCGATGACGACCCGATCGGCCGTCTCGTCGTCGCTGCGGAGGAAGTCGGCGAAACCGACCCCGAGGGCGTGCGCGATCTCGGCGTTGAGCTCGTCGTGCACCGTGCCCCGGATGTCGTACGCCTTGACGATCTGATCCAGGATGGTCATGGCCGAGTCAGGCTACCGGTGGCCGCTCACCCGGTTCGTGCGATTCCGGTGACGAATCGGTGACGGCGGGTGGTGGGCCGCCGACCGTGACCAGTTCGTCGGGCGACCCCGCCAGGAGATCGGCGACGTCGCCATCCTGATCGCCCTGGCGGTCCTCGGCGTCGTCGTCGACCCGGTCGCTCCCGTGGGGTCCGTACGGCCCGTAGTCCACGTCGCCGCGGCGACGCCAGTACACGCAGAGACCGATCCCCACCGCGGTCAGCAGGTAGAAGAACCAGTCGAGGGCCGAACGCGAGTCGTACGTGAGCTCGACCTCGGTGTCGGTGGGCACGACCACCATGTGGTTGGCCCCGGCGCGATACGGCCCGTCGGCGCCCGAGACCTGCCAGTTCGGGAAGTAGCTGATCTTCACGATGACCGGCACCCCGACCTGGTCGACCGAGAAGCTCAGCGACTGCTGATCGATGTCGACGTCCGACACCTCGACCGCCGGCAACGCCCGCTGCTCGATCGTCTGTTGCGGTGCGACGTAGTCGACGCGACGACGCTGATCGTCGAACATCGGCTCACCGGTGATCGGGTCGAACTCGTCGATGCGCTCGGACTCGACGATCTCGGCCGTGATCCGCTGCCACTCGTCGGGACCGTCGTCGACCGGCACGACCGGCCAGTCGTCGCGACGCTGGAACCAGCTCGTGCCGAGTTCGAGGTTGCGCTCGCGTTCGTCGCCCTCGTGGTACCGGGCCACGCCGTCGGCGTGCTCGACCACGACGGGCTCGAGAGCCAGGGGCTCGATCACGTTCGAACCGTCGACCTCGTAGATGTCCCACGTGCCCGAGGTGGTCAGATACGTGAGCCCGCCGCCGGCCGCCGACAACGTGGCGGCCTCACCCTTGCCTCCCTCGGTGCGCACCATGAGGTAGCGCACGCCGAGATCGAGCATGTGGCGCACCCCGAGTTCGGCGTCGTTGTTGGTGTAGCGCAGCTGGCGGACCGGGTTCGACGAGCTCTCGGAGACCGCCGCCGCCGTGATGAAGTGGTACGCGGTCGACGCGGTCGCCTCGAAGAACAGCCCCTCCATCGAGGCGATGCAGCCGTCGGTCCAGTGCGGCAGCAGCATCAGCGCCATGGTGGTGCCGTACTCGCTGTTGGCGCTGTTGTTCTCCCAGAGCGCCCGGCCGCACCCGCGTTCGGTGCCGATGTCGTCCATCGTCGTGACGAGGTCGTGGTAAGCGGGGTACGCAGGCCGTCCCTCGTATCCCGACCAGTTGTACCGAGTCCATCCATCGCCGACGGCCCGGCTGCGATACCCGTCGCCCTCGGGGAGCGGCTTGCGCAGCGGGCCCCATCCGTACACGGTCTGGGCGGCTTGCTCGTCGGTGGCCTCGACCACGGTGACCCGTCCACCGCCGGGAAGCACCTCGTACATCCAGCCGAACACCGACAGCAGCGAGATGGCGATGGCGGCCGCCCCACCCGCCGAGGCGAACGGTCCGAGTTCGGCGCCCGCCACCCGGTTGCGCGCGGTGTTGACGATCCACCGGATCAGCTCGTAGGAGCCGATGATCATCAGCAGGTAACGGGTCAGGTACAGGAACGGCAGCAGGCGCGGATTCCAGAGGAGCCCGATGAACGGGAGGCTGTCGCGGGTGTTCCAGACGAGCCAGAAGAAGACGGCGCAGATGATCCCGAGGGACACCCCTGCGATCTGACGGCGGACGATCGACGCCGCGAACCCGATCACGGCGAGCCCCATGATGAGGATGTCGAGCGCCGGCGTGAGCGGGAAGTACATGTCCCAGAACGAGTCGGTCGCGCTGCGCGGCCGGAACCCGTACTTCATGTCGTTCATGAACTCGTGGCCGAGCAGGAACGGTCCGACCCACCAGGCCGCGAGGAGGAAGGTGCCGAGCCCGGCGGTGATCGAGAAGACGGCTCGACCGCGGAGGGCCTGACCGCCGGTCCCCCGACGTTCGATCGCCGTCCACACGAACCACGTGAGGCAGATGATCGTGGCGGCGACGGCGACGAAGATCAGCACGATGCCGTGTGACACCGCCGAGAGCGAGAGGATCACGGCCGCCCACACCCGATGTCGTCCCGTACGGAGTCCGTGCGCGAGGAGGCCGAGCCCGAACACGGCGAGGGTGAGCGAGATCGAGTGCGAGTACTCGCCGGCCATGGTGGACAGCACGTTGCCGCCGTAGATCTCGAAGCTCTCGTCGAGCAGGAAGGCGAGCCCGCCGAAGGCGAACAGCTCGGGAACCGGGTGCTTGAAGCCGGCGAGACGACCGAACGCCCAGCAGGCGATCGGGAAGAGCAGCAGGCCCGACATCGCGACGACCTTGAAGGCGATGCCGTACGGAAGGGCGATGTCGAGCGCCACGATCGCCAGCGCCGGGATGACCATGTAGAAGCGATAGAGCGGCAACCCGCCGTACCAGTCCATGCTCCATCCGCTGAGCTGGAAGTTCGGGAGGAAGTGGTCGCGCAGGAACGCGGGGGCCCAGACGTGGGCGCCCATGTCGCCACCGGTGGGCGTGGTGTTGTCGAAGATCAGGTCGCGCTCGGCCGACAGCGGATTGAAGTGCACGACGAGCATCACGATGATCGTCGTGGTGACGAGGGAGGTGGCGGTGACGCCGACCCGCACGGCCCGAGCGGTGTCCCAGGGCCGCTGCCACCAGTCGACGGGCCGCCGGACCACGCGCCGGGCGGCACGGGTCGGCCAGGGCACCGCCGCAGAGTCCGACGGGTCGGACCCGGCTCCATCCGGATCGGTCGGCTCGAGGTCAGGATCGTCGACGGTCTCGACGGGCGGCTCGGTCAGCAGATCGTGCGGCGCGGCCGGGGTCTCAAGCTGGGTGGTCGACGTCGCGTCGACGGGCTGCGGGGCCGTCGACGCTCCGGAGCCGGATTCGGTGTCGAGACCGAGTTCGGTGTCGAGGCCCAGTTCGGCGTCGACACGAGCCCAGGGGTCGACGGTGTCGCCGCGCCCGGCGTCGTCGGTCCTCGGTCGCAGATCGTCCGTCACAACGGCCTCATGATGCCAGCCCGACGCCCACCCTCGTCGTCATCGGCGTCGACGTCTCACTTCTGAAGCGGCGTGTCAGAGCACCGCGACGACACCGGTCGCGTTGAACGCCACGTGTGCGGCGACCGCCATGCCGATGCGATCGGTGAGGGCGGCGCACGTGCCGAACACGGCGCCGGCGGCGGCGAGTCCGACGAATTCGACCGGGCGGAGATGGATGGCGCCGAACACGAGTGACACCACGGGCACCGCGATCCACGGTCCGAACCGGACGAGCATCGGACGCTGCAGCATCCCCCGGTAGAAGATCTCCTCGACCACCGGCGCCCCGATCACGACGAGGCCGATCAGGAGGACGATCAGCGCACCGTCGGCCTGGGCGACGAGGTCGCGCGCGGTGTCCTCGAGTCGCTCGTCGGAGAACGTGTCACCGTCGAACGCTCGGAGCGGGAGGTACAGCAGCGGGACCAACACCAACTGAGCGGCCACGCCGAGGGGGAGTCCGAGGAGATCGATCGGTCGCGCCCGGAGGCCGTAGTCGGCGATGGGGTCGCCCGAGCCGATCGATCGCGACGCGAGCACCATGCCGAGCATCTGCACGGTCCACAGTGCGACGAGCGAGGCGGCGACGACACCGAGCGGGGTCGCCAGCGCGACGCCGTCGCCCGGGGTGACGCGATACAGCGCGAGGAGCACCATGCTGCCGGCGACCGACGCGGCGAGCCAGGTGGCCAACCACCAGGCGGTGTGCCGGGCGGGATCGACGGATGCCGACGTGGACGTCGCCGAGCGAGGAGCGTCGGTCACCCCGACAGCGTGCCTCAGACCGCGATGAGCGTGGTGTGACGTCCGCGCCGGCGATCATCGAGGTGCCAGCCCTGCGGCACCGACAACCTCGCGGCGTGGCGGTCGCACAGGTCGTACACGTGGGGATCGCGTTCGGGCCACAGGTGGTCGATCCAGACCTGAGAGTGCTCGTAGTCGTAGCTGAGCGTGACCGCGGCGGCCTCGCTGCACCCGCTGCGCGAACACTGGCGGTCGGCGATGATCGGCCGTTCCATCTGAGTGGACACGTCGGGCGCCGGCCACGCCCCGGACGGATCGATGACGATGCCGCCCGAGTGGTCGTCGGACGGGCGATGGGACGTCGGGTGTCCGGGCCGTGAGGTCGCAGCCATCCCGTGGACGGTAGACGAACGCTCGCGCGACAGGGTGGATGCTCGTCGCGCGCACGCGCGAGCATGACGTGACGGGCGAAACAGCGGGCGAACGATCGCTGCGCCGGGAGCGCCGGCACGGTGCGGGCGTAGACTCGACCCATGAGCAACCTGCCTCCTCCCCCGCCACCGCCGCCCCCCGGCCGTGGCCGAGGCCAGCGCTCCGAGCAGTCCGACCGCACACCGAACCACGACGACTCCGACAAGAAGTCGAACTTCGGCGGTGGCAGCGGCGACGGCGAGGGGTCTCGGTTCCCCCGCTGGGGCATCTGGGTCCTCGTCCTGGTCGGCGTCGCCGCCCTCCTCCTGCCCTCGCTGTGGCCGTCGAACGACGGCGACAGCCTCACCTACACGCAGTTCATCGCCCAGGTCGACGAGGGCAACGTCGCCACCGCCGACGTCAACACCGGCAACGGCCGGATCACCGGCGAGTTCACGAACGGCGACCGGTACAACACGTCGGGTGGCGGTGAGCGTGGCCTGTCCGAGACCGACGAGGCGCTGCTGCGTCAGCGCGGCGTCGAGCTCGAGTTCACGCCGCCCAGCAGCAACTTCCTGCTGAACCTGCTCGGGTTCATGCTGCCGATCTTCCTCATCATCGGCTTCCTCATCTGGATGCAGCGCCGCGCTGCGGGCCAGATGGGTGGCGTGATGTCGATCGGCAAGTCCAAGGCCAAGGCGTACACCACCGACAAGCCGTCGACCACCTTCGGCGACATCGCCGGCTACGAGGGCGTCAAGCAGGAGATCACCGAGGTGGTCGACTTCCTGCGCATGCCCGATCAGTTCAAGGAGATCGGGGCCCGGGTGCCCAAGGGCATCCTCCTCGTCGGTCCCCCCGGCACCGGCAAGACGTTGTTCGCCCGCGCCGTCGCCGGCGAGGCGGGCGTGGGCTTCCTGTCGGTCACGGGTTCCGACTTCATGGAGATGTTCGTCGGCGTGGGCGCCAGCCGCGTCCGCGACCTGTTCCAGCAGGCCCGACGCATGGGTCGAGCGATCATCTTCATCGACGAGATCGATTCGATCGGACGCAAGCGTGGCGCCGGCCTCGGCGGCGGTCACGACGAGCGCGAGCAGACACTCAACCAGATGCTCGCCGAGATGGACGGCTTCGAGACCTCCGAGGGCATCGTGATCATGGCGGCCACGAACCGGCCCGACATCCTCGATCCGGCGCTGCTGCGCCCGGGCCGATTCGACCGCCAGATCGTGGTCCCGCTGCCCGAGTCCGACGAGCGCAAGGCCATCCTCGAGGTGCACGCCCGCGACAAGCGGATGGGCACCGACGTCGACCTCGACACCATGGCCAAGGCCACGGTGGGCATGGCCGGCGCCGATCTCGCGAACCTCGTCAACGAGGCGGCGCTCGTGGCCGTACGCCGCGGTTCGAAGCAGATCGAGCGGATCGACTTCGAGTCGGCCCGTGACCGCGTGGTGCTCGGCGCCCAGCGCGAGTCGGTCATCATGACCGCCGAGGAGAAGCGGGCGACCGCCTACCACGAGGGCGGTCACGCGCTGCTCGCCACGGTGCTGCCCAACGGCGACCCGCTGCACAAGGTGACGATCCTCCCCCGTGGAATGGCGCTGGGTGTCACCTGGTCGTTGCCGCAGGAGCGGCACACCTACTCGAAGGAGTACTTCGAGGACACCATCTGCAAGGCGATGGGCGGTCGCTCCGCCGAGAAGGTGGTCTTCGGCCACCTCAACTCGGGCGCGGCGAACGACCTCGAGCAGGCCACCGGGATCGCCCGGCGGATGGTCCGCGAGTGGGGGATGTCCGATCGTGTGGGCCCGCAGGCGTGGTCGAGCCAGCAGCAGACGTTCCTCGGCGACGACCTCATGTCGTCGGGTCGCGAGTACTCCGACGACACGGCGAAGCTGCTCGACGAGGAGATCGCCCGCATCCTGCACGATCAGGAGCAGCGCGCGATCGACGTCCTCACCCGCCACTCGCGGGGCCTCGCGCTCATCGCCGAGGCACTGCTCGAGCACGAGACGATCGACGGCCCGACCGTCGCCCGGCTGATCCAGCAGGGGATGATCGAGTCGGGCGAGCAGGTCGACTCCCTCGAGGACATCGTCCTCAAGAACTGACGCCGTTCCCGTGCACGGTTGCGGTGCTAACGCACGCAACTGTGCACGAGTTCGCGGCGGCTGACTCGCGTTCTCGTCGGTGCGTGGCGGGAATCCGTCGACGGACCGCTCCGGGCCGCCCGACGATGGTCTCGTGCACATCGCGATCCTGCTCTTCGACGACGTCGACCTCCTCGATGCCGGCGGCCCCTACGAGGTGCTGCTCACCGCGAATCGTCTCGCTGTGCGGGCCGGTGACGGTGAGCCGTTCGAGGTCGACACGGTCTCGATCGACGGCGGCTCGGTGACCGCGTACGGCGGACTGGTCCTGACGCCGTCGGCGTCGGCCGAGGTGCTCGAGCGGACCGACGTGCTCATCGTTCCGGGAGCGGTCGACCTGAGCGACGTGCGGGCCGACGACGACCTGTCGGCGGCCATCGGGCGGGTCGCCGGACGCGAGGAAGCGACGCTGGCCAGCGTCTGCACCGGGTCGTTCCTCCTCGGCGACGCAGGGCTACTCGACGGGCTCCCCTGGACCACGCACTGGGAAGACGTCGACGACCTCGCCGCGGTGGTCGGGACCGGCGGCGCGACCCGGGGCGTCCGCTGGGTCGACGCCGGACGGGTGATCACCGGCGGCGCCCTGAGCTCCGGCATCGCGATGGCTCTCCACCTCGTCGCCCGATTCGCGAGCCACGACCTGGCCGAACGAACCGCCCGACAGATCGACTACGTCTGGACCGAGGAGTCCGCGGTCGGCTGAGCGTCGCCGGGCGCTCGCGGCCCAGCTCGCCACACCGAGACGTGGGACGTCGACTCGGCGGTGAACGGCGAACGACGCCAGTCGGCCCAGCGGTGCTCGAGGGTGAGTCCGGCCATGCGGGCCATGAGGTCGAGTTCGCTGGGCCAGACGTACCGGTGGTGTGAATCGAAGCGTTCGGCGACGCCGTCGCGCACGAACGTGTGGTGCGACGTCGACCGCTGGGTCACCGTGTCGTACGAGTCGATGCCGATGTGATCGTCCGACACGTCGAACGGCACGAGGTGCTGCCCGGGCGGGAGGCGCCGCAGTTTCGGGACGCCGTTCTCGATCAGGAAGCGGCCGCCGGGAGCGAGGTGGCGGGCGGCGTTGTCGAAACAGGCCACCTGCGCGTTCTGGGTGAGCAGGTTGGTGATCGTGTTGAACACGAGGAAGACCAGCGAGAACTCGCCCGGCACCCGTGACTCGGCCATGTCGCCGACGACGGTCGGGATCGCGTCGCCGCCCGGCTTCGCCCGCATGACGTCGACCATCGCCTGCGACAACTCGATCCCGTGGACCTCGACGCCACGCTCGGCGAGCGGAAGTGCGACCCGACCGGTCCCCACGGCGAACTCGAGCGCCGGACCGGCACCGGCGAGTTCGGCCAAGAGATCGACTTCGGGGCCGAGGACGTCGTCGGCGAAACGAACGGACACGTCGGCGTCGTAGGTGGCGGCCACGTGCGAGTCGAAGAGTCCGTCGTCGGGTCCCGGTGATCCGGCGGTCACCGGATCACTCTCGCGCAGTACGTTCCGGGCGATGGCCGAGGTTTCGTCGCTCCCCACCCCGTCGCTCGTCGTCGACGTCGAGGCCTTCGACGCCAACTGTGCGGCGATGGATGCCGTTCGTCCGGGAACGGATCTGCGGCCACACGTGAAGGCGTTCAAGTCCACGGCGCTCGCCCGGCGACTCCACGATGCCGGGCACACCGCGTTCTGTGCGGCGACGCCGCGGGAGATCGAGGGGATGGCGGCGGCCGGCCTCGGCGACGACCTGCTGCTCGCGAACGAGTCGCTCGACGTGGCGCGCCTCGGCTCCCTCGACGCGAACGTGACTGTCGCCGTCGATTCCGAACCGATCCTCGACGCGGCGATCGCCGGCGGCGTCCCGAGCGTGCTGATCGACATCGACGTGGGACTTCCCCGCTGCGGCTGCGACATCGAGACCGGCGAGCGACTCGCCGAGCGAGCTCGTGCCGCCGGGCTCACCGTGCGGGGCGTCATGGGCTACGAGGGCCACCTGATGATGGTGTCCGACCGGCACGAACGCACCTACAGGGTCGCGTCGGCCATGGCCACGCTGCTCGACGCTCACGAGCGAATCGGTGGCGACATCGTCTCGGGCGGCGGGACCGGCACGTTCGACACCAACACCTGGTGCACCGAGATCCAGGCCGGCAGCTACACGCTGATGGACACCCAGTACTCGACCCTCGACCTCCCGTTCCGTCAGGCGCTCGGCGTGCTGGCGACGGTGATCTCGACGAGTCCGAAGGGGTGGATCGTCGCGAACGCCGGGCTCAAGTCACTCGGGATGGACCACGGCGACCCGACCTGGGCCGGGCCCGGGAAGGTCCTCTACTGCAGCGACGAACACGTCACCTTGATCCCCGACGACCTCGGCGACTGGACCGTGGGCGACCGCGTGCTGCTGCATCCGGCGCACGTCGACCCGACCGTCGCGAAGCACGAACGCATGTGGCTCGTGAGCGGCGACGACGTGATCGACGAGTGGCCGATCGACCTCCCCCACTGGTGAAGCGACACCTCGGGTCAGGAACGAAGTGTCGCACCCGGTCAGGCGACGGTGTGTTCGCGACCCGGGGTGTCGTCAGCCGAGGGCGTCGATCACGTCGGCGGGTGCCTGCACGAGTTCGATGAGAACGCCCTCGCCACTGCGCGGGGCGTCGTCGTTGCCCTTCGGGTGGAGGAAGCACACGTCGTGACCCGACGCACCGCGCCGGATCCCGCCCGGCGTGAACCGCATGCCCTGCTCACCGAGCCAGTCGACGGCGGCCGGCAGATCGTCGATCCACAATCCGATGTGGTTGAGCGTCGGCACGTGCACCTTGGGCGAACGCTCGGGGTCGAGCGGCTGCATCAGGTCGATCTCGACGGCGTGCGGCCCGTCGCCGAGCCGGAGGATGTCCTCGTCGACGTTCTCGGACTCGGCCTGGTAGTCGCCGACCTTCTCGACGCCGAGCAACCCGGTCCACAGCCCCGACAGCGCACCCTTGTCGAGGCCGCCGATGGCCACCTGCTGGATTCCGAGGACCCGGAACGGTCGATCTGCCTGTTCGCTCACGAGTCCGACTCTACGGCGAGGCGACGATCACGTTCCGGGTCTGACCCCAGGCGTGATGTCGCGGTCAGGGCAGGGCGACGACCGTGACGGTGCCCGTGTCGCCGTCGACCGTGACCGTGGCCCCGTCGGGGATCCGGGCGGTGGCGTCGGTGGCGCTGACCACACACGGGATCCCGAGTTCGCGGCTGACGATGATGGCGTGGCTCACGGCCGCACCGACGTCGACGACGACGCCAGCGGCGGGAACGAACAGCGGTGTCCATGCCGGATCGGTGAGCGGAGCGACGAGGATCTCGCCGGGCTCGAGGGCGAGCGGATCGGCGGGGTCGAGGATGACGCGCGCCGTCCCCGTGACCGACCCGGGGCACCCCGGCATCCCGATCAGGGACTCGCCCGCCTCGACCGGAGCGACCACCGCGTCGCCGACCCGCGCCCAGTCGGACAGCGGGGGTGCCGTCCCGGCCACGATGAACGGCGGGTCGAGCCGACCGAGCGCCTCGTAGTCCTCCAGGCGCTGGCTCAGCCGTGCATGGAACCCCTCGGGGGCGGCCAGGAACGCGTCGAGTTCCTCGTCGAGCAACATGTGGAACTCCTCGACCGAGCGAGCGTGACGTGCGGCGAGCTCCCGCCCCGCCATGCGGATCTCGTGGATGACCTTGATGATGTTGGTCTTCGCCCGCTCGCGGCCCGCGAGGTACCTGTGCGCCGACGCGAGCCCCGCGTCGAACTGAGCGAGCGTGTCGGCGTCGCCCGCGAGCGCCGACCGCACCTGTTCGGTGGCGGCCTCACGGTCGGTCGCCTGCGCGTCGTGACGCACCGACGGGTCGCCGTCGTCGCCCTGCTTGCGCATCACCGCGATGAGGTCGAGGGCGAGCTGCGGGTCGGTCTCCCACGTGTCGCTCATGAGATCCCACTCGTTCGGGCCCCGGCTCCCGTACTGAGCGACGAAGCGGTCGACACCGGACGCGAACTCGGCCGACGACGGATCGAGCCTCGACAGCGACCACATCTCGCCGCTCGGCAGCGCGGAGTCGACATCGCCGACCGCGGCGACTAGCCGCAGCGTGAGCGACGGGTCGCCCAACGCCGCGGCGACCGCACCGACGATGCCGAGACCGACCGAGCCTCCACCGGTGACGGTGAGGTGCCGCTCGAAGAGGCGGCGGACGAGCGGCAGCAGGCCGCGCATCCGGTCGACGAGGGCCTGGTCGTCGAGACGGCCGAGGTCGGGTCGGCCCGCGCGGACCTCGTCGGCCTGGCGCTGGTCGTCGAGAAGCTCAGACAGATCGGTGACGAGCGCCTCGGCCATCCACGCGCCGAGCTGGGCCGTGGACTCCTCTCGTTCGTGCCACGGCTCGGGGATGTACGGAGGCACGTCGGGGTGGTCACCGAAGTAGGTCTCGTCGATCATCTCGGCCGTGAGTCCCGGCGCCCGGACACCGAAGAGCCGCGACGTGGATGCGTTGATGTACAACCGACCGCCGAACCACCCCACGACCTCCTCGGGCTCGACCTCGTCGGCGGTGAGCGTGCCGACGTTGACCAAGGAGTCGCGCCACCCCGGCATCACGCCCTGCATCCACACGGTGCTCCACGAGAGTGGAGAGGCGACGTGCGGGAGCACCTCGCCGGCGTTGGCTCGGGTGTAGACGGGATGGCGTACGGACGGCGTCAGATCACAGAGCCAGCGGTCGACCATCGGCAGGACCGTACTCCGGCCCCGCGGCGCCGTCGTGACCGACGTCACCGTCTCGAGAGGACGCGTCACGCCGGCGCTTCTGGAGCAGCAGCACCAGCATCGTGCTCAGTGCGCCCAGCTGCGCGACGGTGAAGATCGTCCCGGTCACGCGGGTACATCGTCGTGTGGCGTCCGTCCCACGAGTCCCGATTTTCTCAAGATCGATGTCTCGCATCGGTCGAGTCGGACCCATCATGACCTGATGGCTCTGGTCGAGACGTCCGACGCATCGCCCGCCGCGCCCGATCGTGCGCCGAGCGGCGATCCGGCCGACCGGTCGTGGGCCGCGTTCACCGACGATCCGCCGTGGGTCCTCGATCGCTCGCACCCGCGGTGGCTCGCACTGGCCGACGAACTCCGAACCCGGGCGCAGGCCGAGGTCCCCGTCCTCACGAAGCCGTCGCGGCTCCCGCCGGGTCTCCGCGTCGTCCGGGTGGCCGGACGTCTCGGCGCGGCGGTCGGTCCGTGGCTGATTCGGAAACGGCTCGGGCGCCACGCCGACGGGTCGGCGAGTCGCGCTGACATCTCCCAGGCCCTCCGCGAGGCCGCTGAGTCGCTCGGCCCCACGTACATCAAACTCGGCCAGATCATCTCGTCGGGTGAGGGCCTCTTCCCCGGCGAGCTCGTCGAGGAGTTCAAGAAGTGCCGCGACCAGGTCCCGGCCGAACCGTTCGACGTCGTCCGACGCACGGTCGAGGAAGACCTCGGCGCACGCCTCGGCGACGTGTTCGAGCGCTTCGACGAGACCGCACTGGCCGCGGCGTCGATCGCCCAGGTCCACGCCGCCCGCCTCCGCACCGGCGAGGAGGTCGTGGTCAAGGTCCAGCGACCGTCGGTGTCCACGCTCGTGCGTCGCGACATCGAGGTCATGGCCTGGCTCGCGCCGTACCTCGTGGGACGGATCCCGGTCGCCGCACTCGCCAACCCGCCGGCACTCGTCGAGTTGTTCGCCGAGACGATCGTCGAGGAGCTCGACTTCCGCATGGAAGCGGCCAACATGCTCGACGTCGCGACGATGCTGCACGACCTCGACCAGGACCAGTACGTCGTGCCCCGGCCGCATCCCGATCTCGTGACCCGGCGCGTGCTCGTGATGGAGCGCGTGCACGGGTTCAACTTCGACGACGTCGTCGGCATGCAGGACGCCGGCATCGACACCGAGCAAGTCGTCCGCACGGCGATGATCGCCTTCATGGAGGGGGCCATCGTCGCGGGCATCTTCCACGGCGATCTCCACGGCGGGAACCTGTTCGTCCTCGACGACGCCCGCACGGCGCTCCTCGACCACGGGATCGTCGGACGACTGAGCGGCGGCAAGCGCAACGCCTTTCTCCGGCTCATGCTGGGCGCGACGACCAACGACCCGAAGGGTCAGATCGCAGCGTTGCGCGACCTCGGCGCGCTCCCCCATGACACCGACATCGACGCCGTCGTGTCCGATCTCCGGCTCGATCAGGAGGTCGTCGACCCCACCACGCTCACGGGCGAGGAGATGGTCGCCGAGGTGCAGCGCGTCGTCAAGGCGCTCCTCGGCTACGGGGCGAAGTTGCCGAAGGAGCTGATGCTCTACGTGAAGAACCTCGTGTTCCTCGACGGGGCGATCGCTCGCCTGGCCCCCGATCTCGACCTCATCGGAGAGGTCCAGAACATCTCGATGATGTTCGCGCTGAAGCACGGCGAGCGCCTCGGGCGTGAGCTCGGCATCGATCCGTCGAAGGTCGAGTTCGACATGGATGGCGTGAAGGCGTCCATGGGACTCGATCCGAGCGTCGAGGGACTGACGTACCGCGAGCTGCAGGCACGGCGTGAGCTGATCCAGAAGCGGATGGCGTCGCACATCGAGTCCGAGACGCGCCGCTGACGAAACGCGCCGGCGACCGTAGAGTCGCAGGTGGAGCGTGATGGTGGCCGAGGACGACCGACACGAGAGTCACGCCGCGGGCGGCGATCGACACGGCGACCCGGCGACGACGGTCGTCGACTGCGTGCAGCTCGATGCGAACGTCGACGACCTCGACCCCCGACTGTGGCCCGACGTGATCCGCCTCCTGCTCGATGCCGGCGCCCACGACGCGTGGGTCACGCCGATCGTGATGAAGAAGGGCCGACCCGCGGTCACGTTGAGCGTGCTGGGTGAGGCGTCGTCGGCCGACGTGCTGCGGCGCATCGTGTTCGCCGAGACCTCCACGCTCGGACTGCGCGAGACGGCCATCCGCAAGCACGAACTCGCTCGGTCGTTCGACGAGGTCGTGATCGACGGACAACAGATTGCGGTGAAGACCGCGTACGGCTCCGACGGAGAGGTCGTCAATCGGAGCGTCGAGTGGTCCGACGTGGTCGCGGCCGCAGATGCGCTCGGCCAGCCGCTCGACCGAATCCGCGCCCGCGCCGAGGCCGCCGCGTGGACGGAGGGCACGACATGACCGCAGCGACGGAGTTCACTGCGGCCGACCACCTCGGTCGGCTCCGCTCGGTGCTCGGCGAGATCGGCCCACGGGTCGTGGCGTGCAGCGGCGGGGTCGACAGCCTGCTCCTCGCGACGGTCGCCCACGAGGCCGCTCCCGAACTCACCACGATCGCCCATACGGTGACCCCGGCGGTGCCGAGCGACGGTACGGCGCGCGTCGTCGCCGCGGCCGCCGAACACAGCTGGGATCTCCGGATCGTGCGATCCGCCGAGTTCGACGACGAGCGATACCTGTCGAATCCGACCGACCGCTGTTACTTCTGCAAGACCAACCTCTACGACGCCATCGACGAGCTGCGCGCCGACCGGGCCCTCGACGCCAGAGTGGTCCTCAGCGGCGCCAACGTCGACGACCTCGGCGAGTACCGCCCCGGGCTCGTCGCAGCCGCCGAGCACTCGGTGCGACACCCCTACGTCGAGGCAGCGATCGGGAAAGACGCCATCCGCTCCGTCGCCCGCTTGGTCGGTTCGCCTCACGCCGACCTCCCCGCGTCGCCGTGTCTCGCCAGTCGCCTGTACACCGGCACCAGGGTCACGCCGGGCCGGCTCCGGTCGGTCGAGGTCGGCGAGGCGATCGTGCGCACCGGCGGGATCGAGGTGGTGCGGTGTCGGATCCGTGACGACGAAATGCGGATCGAGGTCGGTGACGCCGACCGTGCTGCGATCACGGCCGACGTGATCGACGCGGTGTTCGGTGCGGTGACCCAGATCGAACCGTCGATCCGGTCGGTCGTGCTCGACGAGAGGGCGTATCGGCCTGGGCGAGCGATCGTGGTCCGGGCCTCCTGATGCACGTCCCCGACCACCATCGGTCCGAGCGCATCGGCATGCCCGAGGCGGTGCTGTGCGAACCGAAATCCGACGAGCAGCTCCGGGCGATCGTCGCCGAACACGCCCGCCAGGGATCGCCGACGCTGTTCACCCGCCTGACCGCCGATCGGCTCGTCTCGCTGGGCGACGAAGCCCGGCGGGTCCTCGACCACGATCCGGTGTCGAACACCGCGATCCTCGGCGGGTCGCTTCCCGCACGCCCGGGACACGTCGCGGTCGCCGCGGCGGGGACCTCCGACCAGTCGGTCGCCGCCGAGGCGACGCAGACCCTCGAGTTCAGCGGCGTGCGCGTCGACACGTTCGTCGACATCGGCGTCGCCGCGCTGTGGCGGCTCGAACAGCGCCTCGACGAGATCCGGGCCGCCGACATCGTGATCGTGGTCGCGGGGATGGACGCAGCTCTCGTGTCGGTGATGGGTGGTCTGGTCGCATCGCCGGTCGTCGCCGTTCCCACGTCGGTCGGATACGGAGTCGCCACCGGCGGGACCCCCGCGCTGCACAGCTCGTTGGCGAGCTGCGCGCAGGGCGTCACCGTGGTCAACGTCGACAACGGCTTCGGCGCGGCCTGCGCTGCGATCCGGATGCTGTCGCTGATCGGTTCGCCATCTGTCGAGCCACCGTCGTCGTGATCGGCTGGTTCGACGGCGGTGCCGGGGCGAGTGGCGACATGCTGCTCGGTGCGTTGCACGGAGCGGGCGTTCCCCTCGACGTGTTCACCCGTCAGATCGAGCGGCTCGACCTCGGCATCGAGCTCCGCGCCGAGCCGGTACGCCGAGCGGGGCTCGCGGCGACCCGGGTGCACGTCGGCATCCCGCCGTCCCGTTCCGTCCGTCACCTCGACGACGTGCTGGCGCTCCTGACGCCGATCGACGAGCCCGTCGCCGACCTCGTGTCGTCGATCTTCCGTCGGCTCGCTCGGGCGGAGTCCACGGTGCACGGGACGGGTGTCGACGACGTGCACTTCCACGAGGTCGGTGCGCTGGACTCGATCGCGGACATCGTCGGTGCGGCAGCGGGGTTCGTCCATCTCGGGCTCGACCGCGTCGCGTGCTCGCCGCTCGCTCTCGGATCGGGCACCGTTCGATGCGAGCACGGACTGATGCCGGTCCCCGTGCCGGCGGTGCTCGAACTCGTCGCCGACGGGACTCCGGTCACAGCCGGTCCCGCGCCGTTCGAGTCGACCACACCCACCGGCGCCGCAGTGCTGGTCACCGTGGTCGACGAGTGGGGCCCGCTGCCGCCGATGACGGTCGACCGGGTCGGCATGGGCGCCGGAGGACGTGATGTGGACGATCATCCGAACGCGCTCCGCCTGGTGGTCGGTGAGGCGCTGCCGTCGCCCACGGTCGACGGGTAGGGTCGCCCGCCGTGCGTCTGGTGATCGCTCGCTGCTCGGTCGACTACTCAGGTCGGCTCGATGCGCACCTTCCCGAGGCCAACCGGCTGATCATGGTGAAGGCCGACGGGTGCGTCGCGATTCACGCCGACGGTGGTGCCTACAAGCCGCTCAACTGGATGAACGCGCCGAACACACTCGTCGAGCAGCCCGCCGACGGCGACGAGCCGGTTCGGTGGGTGGTCACGAACCCCAAGTCGGAGACGCTCACGATCACGCTGCACGAGGTGCTCAGCGACGTCGAGGCCGAGCTGGGTGAGGATCCCGGTCTCCAGAAGGACGGTGTCGAGGCGCACCTCCAGGAGCTGCTCGCGGCCTCCCCCGAGTCGATCGAGGACGGCCTCACGCTCGTGCGCCGGGAGTACCCGACCGCGATCGGTCCGGTCGACCTCGTGTGTCGCGACGCCGACGACCGTGTCGTGGCCGTCGAGGTGAAGCGACGTGGTGAGATCGACGGCGTCGAGCAACTCGCTCGGTACATCGAGCGTCTCGAACTCGATTCGTCGCTCGGCGAGATCCGGGGGGTGTTCGTCGCCCAGTCGATCAAGCCACAGGCTCGGGTGCTCGCCGAGTCACGAGGGCTCCGCTGGGTCGAGGTCGACTACGACGAACTCCGCGGCATGAAGCCCGACGAACTCCGGCTGTTCTAGGTAGCTCGCTCATCGGCCCGGCTCCGTCGGGCTCTCCCGCTTTCCTCCCCGGTCTCGGGCGACAGCCTGGGTCAGGCACACACTGTCGCCCGTCGGACTGTCCGCTTCTGGCCCGGGCGGAGACGGACAGATCGATCAGCAGGTCTGGCCGGGATAGTCGGGGCGGACCAGGAGCTTGAAGGTGGCACCGCCTTCGGCGAAGCGGGTGAGCTGGTTCGCTTCGTCGAAGAGGCCGCCCACGGCGTCCCGATCGACCACCACGCACTCGCCCGACGACGCGAGATCGGCGATCGACACGTCCTGGAGCGGCCAGTCGAGGATCGACGGCTCGTAGCCGGGCTCGGCCTCCTCCTCCACGTCGACCGCCACGACCTGATAGCCCGACGGCACGTAGACCGTCTCGGACCCGACACTCCCCGCACCGACCACCGCGGACAGATTCCACAGCGAATCCACGAACGACTGCAGCGCGGAGTTCGCGTCGCTCGCCGAACCGGTCTCGTCGCCGACCAACGGTCCGCCACCCGCCATGCCGAGTGCGTACGCCTCGTGGACGAAGGTGCCGGCGGACGTGTGGAGCTCGAGGATCGTCGTGCTCGCATCGGCGATGTTCGAGTTCTCGTCGAACTCGAGGTCGGCGAGCAGCCCGGCATCGTCGGCGGCGACGAGCAGTGCCCGGACGCCCGCCGGCGTGATCGTCTGCTCGATGTGGGGCACGACGAGCGGTCCGGGGAAGACCGCCGGAATCGCAGCGAGCGTGATCACCCGACCGTCGCCCGCCACGAGCAGCACGGGGGCGTCCTGGAAACTGACCTCGCGCGTGCTGAACCCGCCGCTCACCCTCAACGACACCACGACCTCCGCGTCGAGGGCAGGAAGCGGCCCGTCGGCCGGAGCGGGATCGTCGCTGTCTGTGTCATCGTCGGACCCGGACCCCGGGTCGGCCGGTTCCTCGTCGCCGACGGGTTCGGTGACGGGCGGCAGCGTGCCATCACCGTCGTCGGCACCATCGGAGTCGGATCCGCAGGCCGCGAGTGCGAGGGGCGTCACCGCCGCCAGCACGAGCAGGGTTCGACGGTCGAGTCGGCTCGTCATGATCGTCTGACGATGCCTCATCCGGACCGGTTCCCGGCGTCACCGTGACGATCGACACAGATCTCCGGGATCCGACTGGTACGGTCCCGCGCCATGAGTCAGGAAGTCCGCGGAGTGATCGCACGGGCCAAGGGCGAGCCCGTGTCGATCGAGACCATCGTCGTCCCCGATCCCGGGCCCGGCGAGGCGGTGGTCGCCATCCAGGCGTGCGGCGTCTGCCACACCGATCTGCACTATCGCGAAGGCGGCATCAACGACGAGTTCCCCTTCCTTCTCGGCCACGAGGCAGCCGGTCTGGTCGAGTTGGTCGGCGAGGGCGTCACCAACGTCGCTCCCGGTGACTACGTGGTCCTCAACTGGCGGGCAGTCTGCGGTGACTGCCGCGCGTGCAATCGCGGCGAGCAGCACTACTGCTTCTCCACGCACAACGCCTCCCAGAAGATGACGCTCACCGACGGCACCGAACTCTCACCCGCCCTCGGGATCGGCGCCTTCTGCGAGAAGACACTCGTCCACTCGAAGCAGTGCACGAAGGTCGATCCGACCGCTCGTCCCGAAGCCGCCGGGCTCCTGGGCTGTGGCGTCATGGCCGGCGCGGGCGCGGCGATGAACACCGGCGCCGTGCGGCGTGGTGAGTCGGTCGCTGTCTTCGGGTGCGGCGGCGTGGGCAACGCCGCCATCGCCGGGGCCCAGCTGGCCGGCGCGACCACGATCGTGGCGGTCGACATCGACGACCGGAAGCTCGAGTGGGCGAAGCAGTTCGGCGCGACGCACGGCTGCAACTCGAAGGTCAGCGACCCGGTCGAGTTCATCCGCGAGGCGACCGACGGGTTCGGCGCCGACGTCTGCATCGAGGCCGTCGGGAACCCCGACGTGTACCAGCAATGCTTCGATGCGCGCGACCTCGCGGGTCGGGTCGTGCTCGTCGGCGTTCCCAATCCCAAGATGAAGATCACGCTCCCGTTCATCGACGTGTTCGGCAAGGGAGGCTCGCTGAAGTCATCGTGGTACGGCGACTGCCTGCCCGAGCGCGACTTCCCGCTGCTCATCGACCTCTACCTGCAGGGCCGGTTCGATCTCGACGGGTTCGTGTCGGAGACCATCTCACTCGACGACGTCGAGGAGGCCTTCCACAAGATGGAGCGGGGCGAGGTGCTCCGCTCGGTCGTCGTGGTCTGACGCAGTGCTCGCCGGCCCCGACACGTCGAGGCCCTAGCCTCTCGGCGTGATGGGGGCGGTCGAACTCCGAGGAGCAATTCAGCACTACGCCTGGGGCGACCCGTCATTCCTGCCGGAGATGCTCGGCGTCGATCCCGACGGGCGACCCTGGGCCGAGCTCTGGCTCGGCACGCACCCGAGCGGAATGACGACCGTCACCGGGGACGGCGCTGCGCTCGTCGATCTGACCGGCCCGCTCCGCTACCTGCTCAAGGTGCTGTGCGCGGCCGAACCGTTGTCGATGCAGTGCCACCCGAACGCGCAGCAGGCGATCGACGGTTTTCGGCGGGGGGTGTATCCCGACGATCAGGCCAAACCCGAGCTGATCGTGGCGCTCACCGAGTTCTCCGCACTCTGCGGACTCCGACCGGTGGACGACTCGATCCAACTCCTCCGATCGATCGGTTGCGACGAACTAGCCGACCGACTCGCCGACTCCGGGCCGTTCGAGGTGCTCGGCGATCTGTACCGAGGGCGCATCGATCCGATCCCCGTCATCGATGCGGCCGTCGGCCATGCGGGTCGCGACGACCGACTGATTCACATCGCCGATCTGGCCGAGCGGTATCCGGGCCAAGCGAGTGTCGTCGTCGCGATCCTGCTCAACCACGTCGTTCTGTCGCCCGGGCAGGCGCTGCACCTCACGGCCGGGAACTTGCACGCGTACCTGTCCGGCTCGGGCATCGAACTCATGGGAGCGTCCGACAACGTCGTGCGCGGCGGGCTCACGGTGAAACACGTCGACGTCGACGAGCTGCTCACGATCGTCGACCCCACCCCTCTCGCCGAGCCGATTCTGGCGTCCGACGGTCGCAGCTACGCGCTCCCCGAGGCGGGCGTGGTCCTCCACCGCCTCGGCGTCGGCGAGACCCACACGAGCCACGGCCACGAACTGGCGGTCGCGCTCGACGGCACGCAGGTCTACCTCCCCGACGGCACGCGGTGGACCGCTCCGGCAGAGGCCTTCGTGGTCACCGACATCACGTCTGGGGTCTGACCCCAGGCGTGACCTGTCACGTTCCGGGTCTGACCCCAGGCGTGATCACTTGGAACGGATGGAGACCTTCTTGGCCTCGGCCATGTTGGCGTCGTCGCCCTGGTCCTGGAGGAGCTTGGCACGGTCCTTCTCGGCCTCGCGTTGCGCCTTCGCCAGATCGGCCCGTTCGAGCGCAGCGTCGATGCCGTGCTCCTCGATGAACTCGGCCCACTCGACGAGCTGACCGACCATCTCGTCCTCGGGCACGACGGCGACGTTCTGCCCCTTGATGAACAGGTGGCCTCGTTTGTTGCCGGCCGCGATGCCGAGGTCGGCGTCGCGGGCTTCGCCGGGCCCGTTGACCACACAGCCCATGACGGCCACCTGGAGTGGGATCTCACGTTCGCCGAACGCGTACATCGCCTGGTTGGCCACGTCGATCACGTCGATCTCGGCACGCCCGCACGACGGGCACGCGATCAGGTCGACGTTCTTGCGTTCCCTCAGACCGAGCGCCTCGAGCAGCTGGCGACCCGCCTTGGCCTCCTCGACGGGATCGGCGGTGAGCGAATAGCGGATGGTGTCGCCGATGCCCTCATTGAGCAGCGTCGCAATGCCAGCGGTGGCCTTCACGAGCCCGGCGGGCGGTGGCCCGGCCTCGGTGACCCCGAGGTGGAGCGGGTGGTCGGTGGCCTCTGCGAGCGCCCGGTACGACTCGACCATGAGCGGCACCGACGACGCCTTGACCGAGATCTTGATGAGGTCGAAGCCGACCTCGTCGAAGTAGCCCATCTCGGTCTGCGCCGACTCGACCATCGCCTCGGGCGTCGCTCGCCCGCCGTACTTCTCGTAGAGCTTCGGGTCGAGCGACCCTGCGTTGACACCGATCCGGATCGGGATCTGACGATCTCGCGCCTCGGACGCCACGGCCTTGATCTGCTCGGGCTTGCGGATGTTGCCGGGGTTGAGTCGCAGACCGTCGACGCCGGCCTCCATCGCTGCGAGCGCCATCTTGTACTGGTGGTGGATGTCGGCGATGATCGGCACCGGCGAGCGGGGCACGATCTCCGCGAGACCTTCAGCCGCCTCGATCTCGTTGCACGTGCATCGCACGATGTCGCACCCTGCGGCGGCGAGTGCGTAGATCTGCTGCAGCGTGCCCTCGACGTCGGCCGTCTTGGTGATCGTCATCGACTGCACGGAGATGGGCGCGTCGCCACCGACGGCCACGTCTCCGACGTGGATCTGACGAGTGGTACGCCGCTCGGCCGCGGGAGTGACCTCCATGAAGGTCAGTCAACCACCGGTCAGAGCGGATCCGTGATGTCGAGGTACAGGCCCGCGACCATCAACGACAGCAGCAGCGCCATGACACCCATGGCGAGGGGCATGAGACGCTCGACGTCGGCGAAGTACCGCTGGGTTCCGCCGCGCATCTTCTCGCGGATCCGCTCGTAGACGGCGATCGCTGCGTGTCCCCCGTCGAGCGGCAGGAGCGGGAACATGTTGAAGACGCCGACGAACACGTTGAGCACGGCGAGGAGCCAGAGGACACCCCAGATGCCCTCGGAGTCGCCGATGTCGTCGGAGATCGCCGTGACCTGGACCAACGTCGTGGGCCGGCTCGACAGGTCCTCGTTGGTTCCGTTGAGGTGCGTCAGCACGTTGACCGGATTGAGGACCTTGACGACTCCCTTGGTCGACTCCCACGCCGCAGGGAAGATGTCGGTGACCGAGTTGACGGCCGCCGCACCCACCGAGTGCTGCTCGTAGACCGGAGGGCTGTACGACGACACGCCGAGGTACGCCGTGCCAAACAGCTCGTTGTCCTCGGGGACGTCGACTCGGGTTCCGAGCGCCACCGGGAGGGTCATCTCGACGCCGTCGCGGACGATCTCGACGTCGACCGTCTGCGCCGGGTCGAACGACCGCACCGCCGCTCCCAGCTCGGTCGAGCTGGTGACGTCGACGCCTCCGATCGAGAGGATCTGGTCGTCGTCCTGGAGGCCCTGCTCGGCGGCGGGGAGCCCCTCCACCGCCTCGCCGATGTACACCTCGGGGAGCGCCTCGTCGGTGCGCTCGCCCTGTCCGAGGTACACCGCGAAGAGCAGCGTGATGGCGATCAGCATGTGCATGATCGATCCGCCGGAGATCACGAGCAGACGACGCGGGAACGTGGCCTGGCGGTAGGTGCGCCCCTCGTCGGCGGGATCGACCTCGTCGACGCGATGCATGCCGACGATGCGCACGAACGCTCCGAGCGGGATCGCCCGGACGCCGTATTCGGTCTCACCGCGGCGGAAGCTCCACAGGCGCGGCCCGAAGAACAGGAAGAACTGCGTGACCTTCATGCCGGTCCAGCGGGCCGTCGCGAAGTGTCCGAGCTCGTGGAGGAAGATCGACACCACGACCCCGACGACGAACATGAACCACCACATGTTCACGAGCGCGAGGAACACGAACAGCGCGGCGATCGCCACGAGCGAGAGAGCGCCCCGCCAGCCGCCGGCGAGCTCGTCGTCGGACAGCTCGGTGACCGATCCGCCCGCCACCAGCTCGCTCTTCAGGCGATCGGACCGGCTGGTGCGCGCATCGTCGACCGCGGGCGGCGGCAGCGATTCGGAAGGTCGGTCGATCTGGTCGGTCATCGGTCGGAGATCTGCTTCACGATGTCATCGGCATGGCGTCGGGCGACTTGATCGGCTTCGATCACGTCGTCGACATCTCTCGGGGTGACTCCATCATGGCGCTCCAACACATCAACGCACACGTCAGCGATGGCATTCCATCCGAGCCGCCCGTCGAGAAATGCGTCGACCGCCACTTCGTTCCCCGCGCTCAGCCAGGCCGGTGCGGTGCCACCGGCTCGACCGGCCTGCTCGGCCAGCCCCAGGCAGCGGAACGACGCTCGATCGGGGGGCTCGAAGTCGAGGCGGGACAACTCGGCCCAGTCGATCGACCCGAACGGTGAGCGGATCCGGTCGGGGTACCCGAGCGCGTACCCGATCGGCAGCCGCATGTCGGGCATCGAGAGCTGCGCGATGGTCGATCCGTCGGTGAACTCGACCATCGAGTGGACGATCGACTGCGGATGGACCACCACGTCGATCCGATCGTACGAGGTGCCGTAGAGCTCATGAGCCTCGATCACCTCGAGGCCTTTGTTCATGAGCGTCGACGAATCGACGGTGATCTTCGGCCCCATCGACCACGTCGGATGGGCGAGGGCCGACTCGACGGTGACGTCGGCGAGCTCGGCGGCCGTCTTTCCCCGGAACGGTCCCCCACTGGCCGTGAGCAGCAGACGCGCGACCTCGCGATCGGCCCGCTGCGACGAGCGCAGGCACTGGTGGAGCGCACAGTGCTCGCTGTCGACCGGTACCAGTTCGGCGCCCGGGGTGGCGCGCAGAGGCTGTACGACCGGCCCGGCCGCGATGAGGCTCTCCTTGTTGGCGAGGGCCAGTCGCTTCCCGGCTCGGAGGGTGCCGATGGTGACGTCGAGTCCGGCGAACCCGACGACGCCGTTCACGACCACCTCGGCGGGTTCGACGACGGCGGCCAGATCCGCCACGACGTCGCATCCGAGGTCGCCGAGCGCCGCGGCGACCTGCTCGCGGGCCACCGAGTCGGCGACCGCGATGACGTCCGGGCGCCAGCGTCTGGCCTGCTCGATCACCGTGCCCGCCGACGCTCCCACGGCGAGCGCGACCACGTGGTAGCGGTCGGCATCGATGGCGTTCTCGGCCTCGATGACGTCGAGCGTCTGGGTCCCGATCGAACCGGTCGACCCGGCGATGGCGACACGCACGCTCACGGTCCGAACGGTACGCCCCGCGACCGGCGACCCGACGTGCGCGCGCTCAGAACGGGCAGACGGGGAGGTTCAGGTCGGCGCACTGCGGTGCGACGACACGGAACAGGTAGTAGACGGCCGGCAGCGTGAAGAGGAACCCGTCGAACCGATCGAGCACGCCGCCGTGACCGCGCACGAGCGTGCCGAAGTCCTTGACGTCGAGGTTCCGTTTGAACATCGACTCGGTGAGGTCGCCGAGCGGCGCGAACACCGAGATGACCACTCCGAGCATGAGCAGGTCACCGGTGTCGGACCAGGTCTCGCTGAGCTCCTGCAACCCGATGATCATCATCACGATGAGCGTGAGGATCGTGCCACCGAGGAATCCCTCGACCGACTTGCCCGGACTGATCCAGGCCCGCAGTGGAGTGCGGCCGAACGCCCGGCCGACGAAGTAGGCGCCGATATCGTTGGCCACGACGCCCACGGCCAGCAGCACGAGCGTGTCGGTCCCCCACGAGCCACCGCTCCCGAACACGTCGGCCACGTTCGACCAGTCGAGGAGCATGCCGGCGTACGCGCCCATGATCCCGATCCACACGACGCCGAGCATCGTGATCGCCATGTTGGGCATCGGGCCCGACTCGATCGACGTGGCGCCGATGAACCCCAGCGACGACGCGAGGAACGCGAACACGATGACCAGGGGCAGCGCGAACTCGCCGAGCCAGTAGCCGGCGAGCGGGGCGGCCACGATGGCCGCGACGCCCGGCGCCACGGCCGGTCGGTAGCCCTTCTCGGTCACCTTGCCGAAATACTCGATCCCGGCGATGCCCAGCGCGACCGTGACGAACACGAGCGAACCCGCCGGTCCGACGAACAGGGTGAGCGCCAGGAACGCCGCGGCGAGCAGCAGACCGCTGAACACGGCGATGGGGAGGTTGCGCGAGTCGGAGCCGACCGGAGCCGCTGCCGACGGAGGGCGCTGCTGAGGGCCTCCGCGCCGTGAGGGCTCGGGACGCCGCGGCATCCCTGACGGGTCGGTGCCGATGGTGATGCGCGACGGCTGCCGGGCAGCCCCCGGCGGCTCCGACGACTGATCGTCGATGGTGATGACGCCGGGCGACGCGTCGGCGAACTCGCCGTCGGCGTCACCGTGCGGATCGAGGTCACCCGACGGGTCGTCACCCCACCGGAGTTCGCCGGTGGGGTCGGCGGGCGCCCGCTCGGTCGAGTCGACCGATGGAGCAGATGCATCGGGAGCCCCGGCGGCGAGGTCGACGTCGGCATCCTCGTGGGCGACCGTGACCGAGGCTCCCCCCGATGGCCGGTCGACGCTGTCGCCCTCCTTCCAGACGGGCGACTCGGACGTGAACGACGACCACACGTCAAGTTCTTCGTCGACGCCCTCGGTCGCACCTGACGGAGCGATGCGCGGCATGTCACCGGTCGGCGGTTCGGTCCAATGGGGCAGCGAACCGGTGTCGTCGTCCCCGAAGCTCAGCGACGGTCGTTCTGGGTCATCCTCGCGCTGCGATTCGGACGAGGCTGCGGCCACCGGATCGGCCGGTGCGACGGTGGGCTGCCGATCGGTGACTTCGACGTCGGGGTCGTCGGCACCGGCCGGTCGCTCGGATCCGTCGCCGAAGAGCGGACCGCCGAACTCCTCGTCGTCGAACTCGTCCATGGCGGCCTCGAACCTGCCGGGCCGCCGGCCGTCACCCGGTCTCGTCCGTTCGTCGTCGCCGCGCCACTGGTCGTCGCTCATCGAATCGCCTCAGACCTCGAGCAGTTCCTGCTCTTTGTTGGCGAGGGCCTGATCGACGTCGTCGACGTGGTCGCTCGTGACCTTGTCGAGCTCCTTCTCGGCTCGCTCGAGGTCGTCGGCCGAGATCTCGCCGTCCTTCTCCCAGGACTCGAGCGTCTTGCGCGCCTCGCGCCGGGTGTTCCGCAGAGCGATGCGGCCGTCCTCGGCCATGTTCTTGGCGACCTTCACGTACTCGCGGCGTCGCTCCTCGGTGAGCTGCGGCAGCGAGAGGCGGATCGAGATGCCGTCGTTGTTCGGGTTCGCGCCGAGGTCGCTCTCGCGGATGGCCTTCTCGATCGCCTCGAGCGTGCCGCGGTCGTGGGGCTTGATGAGGAGCTGGCGCGCCTCGGGGACCGAGATCGAGGCGAGCTGCTGCAGCGGGACCGGCGCACCGTAGTACTCGACGTTGATCCTCTCGACGAGCGACGGCGTCGCTCGGCCGGTACGCACCGTGGCGAACTGGCTGCGCGTGTGCTCGACGGCCTTGTCCATCTTCTCCATCGCCTCGAGCAAGGTCTCTTCGATCACGGCAGGCCAGGGTAGTGCCTGGTCAGCCGCTGATGAGTGTGCCCTCGTCGCCGCCCTGGACGATGGAGCGCAGCGATCCCTCCTGCGACATGTCGAAGACGACGATCGGGATCTGGTTGTCGCGACAGAACGCAATGGCCGTGGAGTCCATCACCTTGAGGTCGCGTGTCATCACCTCGAGATAGCTCACGGTGTCGTACTTCTCGGCCGCGGAGTCGGTGCGCGGATCGGCGGTGTAGACGCCGTCGACACCCGAGTGCGTCCCCTTGATCAGCGCCTCGGCCTCGATCTCGGCGGCGCGCAACGCAGCGGCGGTGTCGGTCGTGAAGAACGGGTTACCGGTCCCCGCGGCGAAGATGACCACCCGCCCCTTCTCGAGGTGGCGGACGGCGCGACGACGGATGTAGGGCTCGGCGATCCGGGGCATCTCGATCGCCGACTGGACCCGCGTGTCCTGGCCGAGGCGCTCGAGTGCGTCCTGCAACGCCAGCGCGTTCATGACCGTGCCCAACATGCCGATGTGATCCGACTGGGTGGCGTCCATCCCCGACAGCGACCCGGTCCGACCACGCCAGAAGTTGCCGCCACCCACGACGACGGCGACGTCGACCCCGAGGTTCTGGCGGAGATCGATGATCTCGTTGGCGGTGCGGTCGAGCGTGTCGCCGTCGAGGCCCTTGCCCGACTCTCCGGCGAGCGCCTCGCCCGACGGTTTGAACACGATCCGGGAGAACGACGGCCGATCACTCATCGAAAAGAGCACCGTACCGGAGACGACACGAAGGGGCCGAAAGGCGGGCGGTCGAGTCGGCGAGCACGGCGAGATGGGACGGGTGTGCGGCGGACGAAGGCCGCACAGACCAACGGCCCGGCGAAGCGCGCCGGGCCGTTGCACACTCCGACGAACGGAGCGAGGGCCGTCAGGCCCGAGCGAGTGAGTCGGACTCAGCCGATCTCCACCTGCGCGAATCCGGCGATGCTGGCCGAGCCGATGTACTGCGCGACCGACTTCTTGTCGTCCTTCGCGTAGGGCTGGTCGAGGAGCGCGACGTCCTTGAAGAAGCCGTTGATGCGCCCGTCGACGATCTTCTCGATCGCCTGCTCGGGCTTGCCTTCGTTGCGCGTGATGGTCTCGAGCGTCTGGCGCTCGGCGGCCACCACCTCGGCCGGGACGTCGTCACGGCTCAGGTACTTCGGGCGAGCGAAGGCGATGTGCACGGCGACGTCGTGGGCGAGCTCGTCGTCGCCACCGGCGATCTCGACGAGCACGGCGTTGACACCGCGCCCGCCCTGGATGTGCTGGTAGTGACCCAGTGCATTGCCGTCGGCGGCCTCGATCCGGGCGACGTCGCCGAGGCCGATGTTCTCCTTCAGCGTGACCTTGAGCTCCTCGAGCTCGCTGGTCCGATCAGCGACCGCGTCGGTTCCCTTGGCGGCCACGAGCTCGGCGAGGGCGTGGGCCTCGTCCTTGAACTGGTCGGATCCGGCGACGAAGTCGGTCTCGCTCTTGAGCTCGACGATGGCACCGACACCACCGTCGACGACCAGGGCCACGACGCCCTGCGACGCATCGCGGTCGGCGCGCTTGGCGCTGGCCGCCAGGCCCTTCTCCCGCAGGAACTTCGCGGCGGCCTCCATGTCACCGTCGGTCTCCTCGAGAGCCTTCTTGCAGTCCATCATCCCGGCGCCGGACGCCTCGCGGAGCGCCTTGACGTCTTGTGCGGTGAACGACATGGGGATCAGCTCTCCTCGCTGGAGTCGGTGCTGGAGTCGGCGGACGTGGCCGGCGCCTCGTCGTCGGCCGGTGCGACCTCGTCGGCGGGAGCCGCGTCGGCGGGTGCAGCCTCGGCGGCGGGAGCCGCGTCGGCGGGCGCACTCTCGGCGGCCGGAGCGTCGTCCGCCGGTGCCGACTCGGCAGGAGCGTTCTGTGCAGCGGCCAGTCGGGCATCGCGGTCGGCCTGAGCCTGCGCTGCGGCCTGACGCGCGGCGCGCTGTTCGGCCTCGAACGCGGCGATCTCCTCGGCGGTCTTCTCGACCACCGGAGCGGGAGCCGGGTTGCGCTTGTTGGCGATGAAGCGGCCTTCCTCGACCGCCTCGGCGATCACCCGGGCGAACAGGGAGTTCGACCGAATCGCATCGTCGTTGCCCGGGATCGGGTACGTGACGACCTCGGGGTCGACGTTGGTGTCGACGACGGCCACGACCGGGATGCCGAGCTTGTTGGCCTCGGTGACGGCGATGTGCTCCTTCGAGGTGTCGAGCACGAAGATCGCATCCGGCGGCTTGGTGAGGCTGCGGAGTCCTCCGAGGTTGCGCTGCAGCTTCGTCAGCTCGCGCTCCAGGAGCAGCGCCTCCTTCTTGATCATGATCTCGAACTCGCCCGAGGCCTGCATGCGCTCGTACTCGAGCATCTTGTTGACGCGCTTCGAGATGGTCTCGAAGTTGGTGAGCATGCCGCCGAGCCAGCGCTCGTTGACGTAGGGCATACCGCACTTCTCGGCGTAGCTGCGGACCGGGTCCTGGGCCTGCTTCTTCGTGCCGACGAACAGGATGTTCCCGCCCCCAGCCACGAGATCGCGGACGAATCCGTACGCGGCGTCGACGCGCGACAGCGTCTGCTGCAGGTCGATGATGTAGATGCCGTTGCGCTCACCGAAGATGAAGCGACGCATCTTCGGGTTCCAGCGCCGGGTCTGGTGTCCGAAGTGGGCACCGGCCTCGAGCATCTGACGCATGCTGATGACAGCCATGTCGTGTCTCCTTCGCGGTTGTCCCGACCGGCCGGCGCCGAAGCGACCGCGTTGACCGACGGGTTCGTGGTGAATCGACGCCGAGGCGCCGGGTCGGACGGTCCGACCAGCTGGACACGCTATCGGGCGCCGGCGAGAGCACCCACGGTGACGTCCCGTCTCGATCCGGTCGTCGCCGTCGCCGGGGCCCGGCATCTCAACACCGGCGGAGGTCCCGGGCGGGCTGCACTCCCGTCGACGGGAACCAACCGTGGCCGCCCTCGGAGCTCGCCGAGGAACGGTGCGGGATCGACGTATTCGTCGTGCTGGCGCAGCCCGAAGTGGAACGCCTCGGTGTTCGATCCGATCCGCTGGCCGCGCACGACGCGGTCACCCCGCCCCACCGACCGCTCGTCGAGCAACCCGTACGTCACGCGGCCTCCGTCGGCATGCCGGACCACGACGTAGAGGCGGCCGACCACCGGACCCGCGAACGTGACCTCGCCCCCGGCGACGGCGCGAACGGCGGATCCGGGACGGACGCGGTACTCGATCCCCCGATTGCCGGCGCACCACCGGCACGCGGGAGGACGAAACGGATCGACGACGGTGCCCTCGACCGGAGGCCGCCAGCACCGCTCGGACGCGACGACTTGGCCACCGGAGAGGGCCACCAGGGCGCTGATCGTGGCGATCGACGCGATCGCCGCTCGACCACGGCGAGAACTTCGACGGAGCTCGTACATGCGAGCCCTCCTCCCGAAATCGGACGAGATCCGGGCCGCACGACGGCGAGAGGTCACCGGTGCGTGACGAGTGGTCGGAGAGGGTATCGACCGCCCACGAAGATTTTCCTTGCATCTGAGTGCAGCGAATGCGTGTGTTGCCGTCCGCCAGATCAGCGCAGTTGAGTGCAACGAATTCGGCAGATCTGCCAACGGACGCCCTCACAGACCGACGACACCGGGAGACCACCGTGACCGCCATCATCCACACCATCGACGAGTCCCAGACCCTCACCGTTCTCGGTGAGGCCATGCGGCCGCTCCTCACCACCGAGATGGGAGCCCCGTTCGAGATCTTCGACACCAGCGGAGACGAGGGGATGGGCCCGCCACCGCACCACCACGACTGGAGCGAGACGTACGTGATGATCGAGGGCGAACTCGACATCGTCGTCGATGATCGACCGCCGCAGCGCCTCACGGCCGGCATGGCGGCTCACGCCCCCGGGGGGCACGACCCACGCCTACACGGTCGCCGCCGACGGCACCCGCTTCCTCACGATCTTGGGGACCGGCAACGCACACGACTTCTACCGTCAGATGAGCGCCGAGGTGTCACTCCCGCCCGACCTGGACGATCTGATGCGGATCACCGCCGCGCACGGCATCACCATCGGGGGATGACCTCCGCTCGGACGTACGTCAGCCCGAAGCGCGCCGCCCAGACCGAGGCCACTCGTCAGGCGATCCTCGAAGCGTTCCGCGATCAGCTGATCGAGCCGGGTCGCGACACGCTGTCGCCCACCGACGCTGCGACCACCGCCGGCTGCTCCGTGAGGACCGTGCACGGCCACTTCCCCACCAAGGAGAGCCGCGTCATCGCCCTCGCCGAACTCTTGGAGGCGGAGCTGTACACCGATCCGCTCCCGCTCCCGGAGACCGCCGACGACCTCCCCGACCACTATCGACGCATCCACCGGTCGGCACTCGGAAGCGAGCTGGCCGCTGCGCTCATCCGCTCGGGAGGCTCCGACTGGCAGGAGGTTCGATCGCAACGTCGCGCCGATCGGCTCGCAGCGGTGCGCCAGGTGATCGCGGACGTGGGCGCACCTGCACCCGACACCCGGGACGTGACCGGCGTGTTGCTGGCGCTGTCGGGGGCCGAGGTCGCGCTCACGATGCGCGACCAGTACGGCATGGACCCCCTCGAGATCCCCGACGCGATCGCGTCGGCGGTCGAGGTCCTCGTGGATGACCTCAGCCGACGCCGGCGGACTTGAGCCGCGATCGCAGGTGCAGCACCGACTTGGTGTGGATCTGCGAGACCCGGCTCTCGGTGACCCCGATGATCTCACCGATCTCGTTCAGGGTCAGACCCTCGTCGTAGTAGAGCGACAGAACGAGCTTCTCGCGTTCGGGGAGCCGGCGGATCTCGGCACGCATGATCTGCGACAGCTCCCGCTCCTCGAGGACGGCGGTCGGCGACGCGGACATGGCGTCATCGGGTGCTGTGGGCTCGGCGCCCGCCGCGATGGCGCGGTCGAGAGGACCCACCGTGGTGCTCGCGATGGATGCGAGCCACTTGGCGAGGTCCTCCTCGGTGATCTTCAGGTGCTGCGCGATCTCGGGGTCGGTCGGACCACGACCGAGCTGGTGCTCGAGCTCGGAGATCGCACGTTCGACGTCGCGAGCTCGTGTCCGCACCGACCGGGGCACCCAGTCGAGCTGGCGCAGCCCGTCGTAGATGGCGCCGCGGATGCGGGGGACGGCGAACGTCTCGAACTTCACGCCGCGATCGGGCTCGAAACGTTCGATGGCGTCGATGAGACCGAACACACCGGAGCCGATCAGGTCGCCCGGGTCGACACTGGACGGCAACCCCGCACCGACGCGACCGGCGACGAACTTGACGAGCGGCGAGTAGTGAACGATGAGGTGGTCTCGTGCCGAGGAGTTCTTGCGCCGGAGCCAACGGTTCCAGTGCATCTCCAGGTCTGGGTCTTCGGCGACGATGCTCATGCGTGGCTCAGGCGCGCGGGTGGGCCTCGCGGTAGGCCGCCGAGAGACGTTCCCGACTCACGTGAGTGTATCGCTGGGTGGTCGCGACGTCGGAATGGCCGAGCAGCTCCTGCACCGCCCGCAGATCGGCACCACCGTCGAGGAGGTGCGTCGCGAAGCTGTGGCGCAGCGCATGTGGATGCGTCCGAACGGCCGAGCGGCGGTCGACGATTCGTCGCACGTCGCGTGGTGTGAGCGGGTTTCCGCGCTCGTTCGCGAACAGCAGTTCACCGAGACGCATGGGGACCACATCGCGGCGGATCCGGAGCCATCGGACGAGGGCTGCGATCGCCGGCTCGCTCAGCGGGACACGACGTTCCTTGCCGCCCTTGCCCCAGACGGTGATGGCGGCCTGGTCGAGCTGGAGCTGGGAGAGGGTGAGGTCGCACAGTTCGCCGACCCGGAGCCCCGACCCGTAGAGGACCTCGAGAACGGCATCGTCGCGGCGCCATCGCCACTCGGGCTCGTCGTCACTCTCCGGTTCCGACATGAGCTCGTCGATCTCGGCGGAATCGAGCACACGCGGGAGCCGCCCGTGACCGGCGGGCACGGACACGCCGACCGTCGGGTCGAGCTCGACATGACCGGCGTGGACGGCCCACCGGAAGTACCGGCGCAACGCAGCGACCTTGCGAGCGACCGTGCGTCGGGAGAACTGCCGGGTGGTCAGATGTGCGAGGTATCGCCGAACCACGGTGCGATCGACCGACGCCGGATCGTCACGGTCACCGCGAGCGCACCACTCGGCGAAGTCACGGACATCGGATCGGTACGCCGTGATGGACGCGTTCGCCAAGGAGGTCGACGCCGAGACGAACTCGTCGAGGTGCCAGGTGCCCACGCGTCGCATCGTACGGAGTCGGACACTCTGCGCGTGGGACCACCGCACTGCGTCACCGCTTGGCGTCGCAGCGCGACACCGGTGCGTGGTGTCGTGACACCGCCGCTCGACCCGCACCGAGACGGCTCGGCACAGAGCCGAACCACTCAGTGAACAACCCCGGCCCATTCGTCGAGCCGCTCGAACCACCCGTCGGCCTCGACGATCCATCCATCGCGTTCGAGGCGAGCCACCGCCATGGCCGCGTCGGCCAATTCGAGGTCGAGCTCACTGGCGACCTGTGCGAGCTCGGCACCGGCGTCACCGACGACGTCGAGGACTCGGGCCGCGTCGCCGGTGGGACGGGGCCGGGCGTCGACCGCCCGTCGGCCGGACCGGGCACCGTCGAGACCGAGGGCGACGAGAAGATCCCCGGGCTCGTTCATGACACCGGCCCCGCTGGCGATGAGTTGATTCGGTCCGTTCGACGCACGGCGATCGATCGGACCGGGCACCGCGAACACGTCGATCCCTCGTTCGAGCGCCGCCGCGACCGTGATGAGGCTCCCGCCGGTCTCGCGGCTCTCGACGACGAGCACGATCTCGGACAGCGATGCGAGGATGCGATTGCGTCGCGGAAATCGATAGCGCTCGGGCTCGACGCCCGGAGGCCATTCCGACAGCAGCAGGCCGTGTTCGGCGACCTCGCGGAACAACGCAGCGTGAGACCTCGGGTAGGGCCGGTGGTGTCCGTGCGCGATCACCGCAACCGGCGCGGCACGGCCCGATGCCAGCGCACCGCGATGTGCCGCACCGTCGACGCCGAGCGCCAGACCCGACACCACGGCGACACCGGCGTCGGCGAGCTCGTGACCGACCCGGGCTGCGATCTGTCGGCCGCGCTGGGTCGGATGTCGAGTTCCGACCACACCCACCCGACGCACATCGATCGC